>JAZQUC010000148.1:0-8999 GCA_045631075.1 Candidatus Fimenecus sp.
GGTCGTGCCATCGACGGAACAAGCCTTGCTGATATGGGTAGCGCCCTTGAGGGTACAACAGCTATCGCTACAAGTAAGGATGACTATGTTGCAGCAGCAAGAATTCTTGGAAAGTATGCTGATAAGAGCAACACATTTAACCTTAAGACTGGTTACCTTGATGGTGAAGTTATCAGTCTTGAAAAACTCGAAGAACTTGCTAAGCTTCCTTCAAGAGAAGTATTGCTTGCTACAGTTCTCAGTGCGTTCAACGCACCTATCGCATCTTTTGCTCGTGCAGTACAGGCTATTGTTGACAAAGATGGCGAAGCAGCACCAGTTGCTGAATAATTAAAAAAATATCTATTAAAAATAATTTAGTTTAAAATTTGGAGGTAAATTACCATGGCATCAGAAAAAGTTATGGCAATCGTTGAAGAACTTAAGGTTCTTACAGTTCTTGAGCTTTCAGAGCTCGTTAAAGCAGTAGAAGAGGAATTTGGCGTATCAGCAGCAGCTGCAGTAGCAGTAGCAGCTCCAGCAGCAGGCGCAGCAGCAGCTGAAGAAAAGACAGAATTTGACGTTGAACTTACAGACGTAGGTGCAGAAAAGATTAAGGTTATCAAGGCTGTTCGTGAAGTTACAGGTCTTGGCCTTGCAGAAGCAAAAGCTGTTGTTGACGGTGCTCCTAAAGTACTTAAGGAAGCTGCTTCTAAGGAAGATGCAGAAAGCATCAAAGCTAAGCTTGAAGAAGTTGGCGCAAAAGTTACTCTTAAATAATTTAAGAAAAACTGATTTAATCCCATTTCCATGTGAAATGGGATTTTTTTGTTGGTTATGAATAAAACAAAACTATATATTTTGTTCAATATTGCTTTGTTTTTGTATTGAATAACTACTATTACTGTGTTATAATCAAAGAAAAAGGAGGTGCAATTAATGGATTTTGCAGCTATTTTAGAGTATGTTGGCTCATTTATTGCAGGTATTGATTATGAACTTCTTATTAATACTCTTGTAACATACATTGGCGATTTAATCAGCAGCCTTATGTAAAATTTTGAGTTTAATTCATTGAGAAGGGTGTGTTATGCACACCTTTCTAATTTTTTTTGAAATATTATGAATTTGTAAATTTTTTGTTTTTTAGTTGAAAAATATCCCCAATGATGGTATAATAAAGAAAATTTTTTACAGGAGGAACTTATCATGGGTTTTGCAGGAATTTTTGAATTTGTAGAAGCAATTTTTGCTAATGCTGACATTTTGGAAATCGTTAATATGGTAATGGAAATGCTTGGTCCAGTTATCGGCGGTTTTCTTCAGTAATTTAAGTTTAAAAAAGGTGTGTTTATTCACACCTTTTTTATATGAGGTGTACATATGAAAAAATATATAGTTCTTTTGATGGTTCTTTTGGCTTTGATTGTTGCCTTTGTGGGTTGTTCAAAGGATAATAACGAACCTGAAAATCCTGAATCAACATCTGATATTTGGGGTGATGATGAATGGTGGATTACAGAGCCTTCTTCGGATAATACAATAAATGGAACAGATGATAATCAAAATCAACAGACAGATGTTCCAACTGCTAATAATAGCAATAATGGTAATGTTAATAACCAACAATCAACCATTGTAAATCCTAATTATAATAATAACCAGAATAGCAATCAAAACCAGAATAATAACAATAATTCAGGTGGTTCAGTTTCAAGTAATCCTTTTATAAGTGATGAGGATATGTCAAAACTTGAGGAATCTGAGGCTGAGGTTTATTTTTCCGATAATCCAAATAACAAATATATTGTTCAGGTTGTGAATAAATACGGTGTCGATTCGTCAAATCTTATTGCTCTTGTAAAGGTCAATGCTACATTCCCAAGTGCAATGGTTCTTGAATTTTCAGGCAAAAGAGATTCCAATGGTGAACTTATTATGACATATTCAGAGCTTAAGTATGTTTATAATATTGATGAAACCAAGAATACACTTGTAAAAGCAAGTAAAAATGGTGTTGGCAATGACGGTGTTTCTTTTGTAGAAGGCAAAATTCTGTTTGTATTAATGGAAAACTATTTCTGTCCTGAATTACCAAATCTTAAAGCCAATAAAAGATACGACTGATAACAAATAATCTTTACAGCAGATAATCATTGTATTATCTGCTGTTTTTTTTATTGCAATAAAAAATAATATATGGTAAAATTTTCGTATATATAAGATTGAATGGGTGATTAAATTGTCTAAGTATTCCGAACGAGCAGTAGAATTATTTATGGAAGGCAAAAACTGTTCACAGGCAGTTTTTGCTGCCTTTGCACCTGATTTAGGATTAAGTGAAGAAACAGCACTTGCAGTTTCAGTAGGTCTTGGTGGTGGTGTAGGCAGAATGCGAGAGGTATGTGGCGCAGTAAGTGGCAGCGCAATGGTTGTGGGCCTTAAATATCCTCAAATGAGTAAAACAGAGGTTTATGAAAAAGTCAGATTAATTATGGATGAATTTAAAAAGACTAACCATTCAATTGTTTGTAAAGAACTTTTAGGGCTTTCGGCACCTGAAAAATCAAGTGCACCTGAAGAACGAACAACGGAATATTATCAAAAACGCCCTTGCGTAAAAATTGTAGAAGATGCTGCAAAGGCAACCGAAAAAATACTTTTTGACTTGGGAGAATAATCAGCATGAGTGCTTACGCCTATATTGAAGATAATCAGGTAATCATAGGTAATGATTATATTGAACGACGATTTTCCACAAAGAATAATTGTCTTACAACAACTGAAATTATTAATAAACGAGATGATGGTAAAACTCTTAGATTTAAAAATTATTCTGCAGAGTTTATAATCGCGTTTAAAGTTAAAAAAATGATAGGTTCATCAACTGAATTCTTATCATCAAATAATCTCGTTCTTGAAAATGTTAACGTGCTTAAACGCCGTGTTGAATTTGTATTTCAGCGTTGTTCATATAATGGAGCAAAAATAACATTCATTGAAAGTATTGAAATTAATGATGACGACCATTATATGCGTAAATATATAGAAATGGTTGTTGCACCTGAAGAACAGCATCTTATTACAGTTGATTACATTGATTGTGAACATATTCTTATGGACAGTAATGAAAAAATATGGACTATCGGTGATATTGAACCTGCATATCTCACTTCATATCATAGTGCATTGGGTCAGCCGGTCTATGTTAACAGCTTGTTTTTTGGTTCAGAATTTCCACTTGCAGAGAATAACGTACAAAATGATACACTTTTTATAAGATATTTTAGCGGCAAACGCTTTGATATGTTGAATCTTAGTTGCGGACATACATTCAGAACCTGGAATACTGTTGTCGGTTCTGCAAGAAGCTCTGACCATCAGGTAATCCGTGATGATTTCCTTTCATATATCCGTGATATTTCAAGGAAAATCAAGCCTCGTTTCCAGTATAATTCCTGGTATGACCATATGCATGATATTACAAACGAGAATATTATAGGTTCATTCAAAGAAATTGAAGATAATCTTTCAAAAACAATGGTTCCGCCACTTGGTTCCTATGTTGTTGATGACGGTTTTGTGGATTGGTCTGCTGATTTCTGGGAGTTTAATTCAAAATTCCCTAATGAATTATATCCTGCTGCTTCAATTGCAAAGAAATTTTCATCTGAATTCGGACTCTGGAACGGACCAAGAGGTGGATATCACGATGTAAGAACACCTCGTTTTGGCAAAAATATGGAAAAAGCGGGTACGGGTGGATATAATCGTGCTGCAAAGGATGTTTGTGTTTCATCTACAGAGTATATAAAAAATGTAACTGAATATTATTTGGAAAACGACAAGAAATTCGACATTAACTATTGGAAACTTGACGGATTCTTACTTCGTGCTTGTCCATCTAAAAAACACGGTCATATGACAGGTGGATACAACGAAATGTATCAATACACCGAAATGTGGGAAAATTGGATTAATATATTCAAAAAACTTCGTATTACCCGTGAAAGCGCAGGCAAGGATTTGTGGATTAACCAGACAAGTTATTGTAATGCAAGTCCTTGGTTCTTACAGTGGGCTGATAGTTTGTGGATTCAGAATAGCGGAGATATCGGATTTGTTGATAAAGCTGATAATGGTGAAGAATTAAGTAACCGTGATGTTGACAGAGTCCTTACATACCGTGATGGCAGATATTATGATTTCAGTATTACAAGAGATTATCAGTTCCCTCACGAATTCATTTATAATCACGACCCGATTTATGGCAATACCGCTAAAATTAAAATGACCGATGAAGAATTCCGTAAGTATATGTTTATGATGACAACGCGCGGAACAGCATTCTGGGAACTTTATTATTCATATAATATGTTTAATGAGGCAAAATGGCGTATTAATGCCGATGCTCTTCGATTTGTCCGTAATGATTATCATATTCTTAAAAAGTCACAGTTTATCGGTGGTTCACCAACAAATGGTGATGTTTACGGATACTCTGCATGGACTGAAGATACAGGTATCATTTCCCTTCGTAATCCGTCAAATGATAAAAAGTCATTTACTATAGAGCTTGACAGATTAATCGGTGTACCTGAAAATGCAGAAAACTTCCAATGTGCATATATTTACCCTTATGAAGGTGAAAAGCACGAAAAACTTTATAATTATGGTGACAAAATCACTGTTGAATTATCATCTTGTGAAGTTGCTATAATGAAATTCTCTCGTAAAGAAGAAAAAGTTGCAAATCTTGTTTATGGAAGATTTAATGCTTCAAATGAAATTGTTCTTCACTTTGACGACAGAATTTATACAGATTTAAGCTGTATTTCTTGTGACCATAAAATTGACTCAATTCATTTGCTTGAAGATTACAGTACTCTTAAAATCATTCTTCAAAGTCCTGCTGACAGCGTATTTATTTCTATGACTGTAAAAAATGCTTTCGGCAAAACAAAGGATATTGAGTATAAGGGCAAATATTATCCTGATTTGATTTGTGATGATAACAATCTTCCAGGATTAAGGGATATGACAGTTAAGTTTACTGTACAGAACGCAGAAAACGGAAATCTTATTTCGATTGACGATATATTCACTGTTAATATCAGTGAAGGTTACGGTGCTATCCGATTTGGAAAGAAAGCAAGTCGTGGCAACATTCCTGTTAAAGCAGGGGATAGACTTACTGTTGTATTTGAACCAAATTCACTTGCAAAGCTTTATGTAAATGGTGAACTCAGCAGTTCAGCATACAATAATGAGCTTGGCTTGAATAATTCACTTTATAAAATGAATGTTCAGGATAACATTTCGGATGTGAAAGTAACATTAAAAGCATTATCTTTTAGGGAAATAGGGGATTAAAAATATGGAACTGAATAAACAACTTTTAGCACACACAAACGGACAGCCTGATTCTGATAATATTATTAAATCCAATAATGTTAAGGTAACTGTTTTAACGCCAAGTATGATTCGAGTTGAATATTCAACTGACGGAAAATTTACAGATTTACCGTCACAGAGTATCTGGTACAGAAATTTTGGAAAAGTAGAGTTTTCTCACGAAACAAAAGCAGATATTTTAACAATAAAAACATCCTATGCAGAATTTTATGTGAATTGCCATACAGGTGCGTTTAAGTACGCAGTTCTTGACGTCAAAAAGATTTCATACCATTCTGCAAATAATCTTAAGGGTACAACTCGTACTCTTGACCAGACTTATGGCTCAAAAGAACTTGATGACGGTGTAATCTCAACTGATGGTGTTTCAATTTATGACGACAGTAAAACTCTTTTGCTTAACGAAGATGGTATGCTTTCATCTCGTGAAAAGGGTACGAAGGATATTTACGTTTTTGTATATGGCAAGGATTATGTTGCAGGCATAAATGACTTCTATAAAATTACAGGTATGCCACCACTTGTACCAAGATATGTATTAGGTAACTGGTGGAGCCGTTACAGAGCATATACACAAAAGGAATATCTTGATTTGATGAACGAGTTTGCTCATCGTGATATCCCATTGACAGTTGCAACTGTTGATATGGACTGGCATTGGGTTGACCTTAAAAAGCAGTTCAATAAAAAGTATAAATCAAGCAATATTTTAAGCAGTGGTTGGACAGGATACAGCTGGAATACAGAGCTTTTCCCTGATTATAAAGGCTTCCTTAGAACACTTCAGGATATGGGACTTAAGGTTACTCTTAATCTTCATCCTGCTGACGGTGTTCGTGCATTTGAAGATATGTATGAGCAAATGGCAGATGCTATGGGTGTTAATAAGTCAAAGGAAGAAACAGTTCAGTTCGATTTGACTGATAAAAAGTTCATCAATGCATATTTTGATATTCTTCATCATCCTTATGAAAATGATGGTGTTGATTTCTGGTGGATTGACTGGCAGCAGGGTACAAAGAGTAAAAAAGCAGGTCTTGACCCATTGTGGCTTCTCAATCACTATCATTATCTCGATACTGACCGTGAGGAAAGACGTCCAATGATTCTTTCTCGTTATGCGGGTATCGGTTCACATCGTTATCCTCTTGGATTCTCAGGCGATACAGCAATTAACTGGAATGTGCTTGATTTCCAACCATACTTTACTGCAAACGCAGCTAACTGTGGTTATACTTGGTGGAGTCACGATATCGGTGGCCATATGTTTGGTGAACATGATGATGAGCTTTATATCCGTTGGTTACAGATGGCAGTATTTTTACCAATTTTAAGACTTCATTCAACGAATCTTGATATTCTTGGTAAAGAACCTTGGAATTTCTCTTGGGAAGCAGAAGTTCTCGGTACAGAGTTCTTGCGTCTTCGTCATAAGATGATTCCATATATCTACTCAATGAACTATCGCACTTTTAAAGATGGTAGAGCACTTTGTGAACCATTGTACTATACTCATCCTGACGATAAAGTTGCATTTGAATATGGAAACGAATATTATTTTGGTTCAGAATTGTTGGTTTGTCCTGTAACAACAAAACTTGATGCAAAAACAAAGACTGCAGCAACAAAAATGTGGTTGCCTGAAGGAAGATGGACTAATATCTTCGATGGCAAGATTTATAAGGGTGGTCAGGAGGTTGTTATTAACAGCCCAATCAACACTATCCCTGCACTTGCAAAAGAAGGTGCAATTATTCCTATGTCAGCTGATGAGGGTAATGGTTGGGGTTGTCCTGAGCATCTTAAAATTGACATCTATCGTGGTACAAATGCTATTGACTTTTACGAAGACGACGGTGAAAGTGGCAAGTATAAGAATGGTGAATATTCAATTAGTAAGATGTCTGTAAAAGAAGAAGGGGATAAGCTTACATTTACAATCAATGGTGGTAAATCTCTCGACTTCATTCCAACACAGAGAAAATATACTCTTGAATTCAAGGATGTAGAGTCATTTGACGAAGTATCTGTAATGGTTAATGGACTTTATACTCCTGTAAATGCAGGCAAAAACTATTTCACACTTAATAATGTGAATGTAGCTGATGAAATCATTGTAACTCTTTCTGGTGTGGTTGCAAAGAAGAATAAACCAGTAAAAGAGCGTGCACTTGATTGCATTATTCACCTTAACGGTAACAATATGAAGAAGGTTCTTACAAGCACAAGACTTAAGAAGTGTAAAGAAAAGGATTTAAAATCATTTACAAAACGCATAAAAGCAAAGTCACTCAGAATGTGCCTTGACGAAGCAATCTTTGCATTAGAATAAAATATGTATATTATTTATTCTCGGCTCCCCTGAAAGGGGAGCTGTCATTTTGTAAAAAATGACTGAGGGGTTTTTCACATCTGCAATTCCATTTTCGCGTAGTGGCAGGCTTCCAAGCCTGCCTTTATATTTTCGCGTAGGGACAGACGTCCTCGTCTGTTCGTTTTGTCGTTCTGAACAAAGTGCAGAATCAAAAAAGGAGCAGGTTAAATAAAAACCTGCTCCTTTTCAATACATTATATTATAAAATATAATTTGTAAAGAAATAAACAACTATGGTTAAAATGAAAAACCAAAGGACTGCGTTTAAAATAAGAATAAAAAAATTGCGTTTTAATAGTAATTTTTTTCGTTTTTATATTCAATAACTAATTTAATTGAAGTGAAAAATTGCACTACAATAAGAATAAATAAAATTATTAATCGCATATCATCACAATATTAAATATATCAAAAATAGACCTATCTGTCAATTTGCACACAAAAATCAACTCAAACAGAACTTTTTTATTCATTAAAAACACCGAATTCGATACACGCGGAACAGTTTACAAAAAGGTGCAAAAAAATTGAAAAAAGTTGTTGACTTTTGTCTTGCCATTTGATATTATATACGAGCGCCAAGGACAGAGGCTAAACGCTGAAAGCCTAAAACGCAAAATCTGAACCTTGAAAATTAAACAACGACGAGATAAAAAGGAACCCTGTAGATTCTTTGAGGGTATAAGATACTCAACAGAGAAATACAAGAAACAGTAATTCTTTTGGATAACAAAAGAGTTAAACAAAACGCTAAGCGTTTAAGAGTTTTAAAGAAGTAAAGAGCTAAAAAGCACTTTAGAAAATGATTAGTACATCGAAAGATGTTTAATACAATTTTTTAGAGAGTTTGATCCTGGCTCAGGACGAACGCTGGCGGCGTGCCTAACACATGCAAGTCGAACGGAGAACATATGGAATGCGACTTCGGTCAAATGAAGTTTGTTCTTAGTGGCGGACGGGTGAGTAACACGTGAGCAACCTGCCTTTCAGAGGGGAATAACGGCTGGAAACGGTCGCTAATACCGCATAATATACACTTTAGGCATCTTTAGTGTATCAAAGATTTTATCGCTGAAAGATGGGCTCGCGTCTGATTAGATAGTTGGTGAGGTAACGGCTCACCAAGTCGACGATCAGTAGCCGGACTGAGAGGTTGAACGGCCACATTGGGACTGAGACACGGCCCAGACTCCTACGGGAGGCAGCAGTGGGGAATATTGCACAATGGGCG
>JAZQUC010000149.1:0-6935 GCA_045631075.1 Candidatus Fimenecus sp.
CTATATTTCACACTAAAAATTCTGCGAAATCATAATTATCACTATTTTAATACGCTATGATAATATCACATTTTAACATTATTATAAAGATTTTTTACAAAAAGTTAATATCTTGAATAAAAAAACACAAAGGCCTGTGTAAACAAAATTTCAAAATCCATACAACATAATCCACTATTATTTTACATTTACACTCATCTACAACGCTATTTCAAAAACGACGAATTGTATCAAATAGCATAGTTAATGCCAAATCAGATACCACTATTGATACAATTTGTGTTGATAGTGGTATCGTTGTTTTATATAGTATTTAAGCCATTTAGAAAGCATAAGCGTTGCATTTGGGAACATCACTCCCTTCTGCAACGCTTTTTATTTATTAAGTTGTTTTTTAGAAAACTATATCATCAATCATGTAACAATTCTACACTTGACTGGTTTCCGGCTGCGTCCACAGCAGTAATTGTATATATATCACCTGAAATACTATCAGAATCTGTTACTGTAAGAGGATAATCCCACTTATAATTTTCCACTCGTGTGAAAAATTCACCATTTTTGCAAATGCGATAATAAGCAATACCGAAGTTATCGTGAGAAGCCTCCCAGCTTATTGTCACGCCGTTTTCATTAGAAATAATTATTGCGTTTACCGGCTTAGTAGGGCACTCTGTTTCAAGCACATATCCGTTCGAAACATAATCACGATATGTTTCCATATACATATTCTTTACAACATTTGGTGAGTAATAGTGTGAGTAAGAGAATGTAATTATGTTCTCACAATAGCGTGAAGCAACATCCAACTGCATAACAAATCGGTCAAGTGTTGCAGGGACTGACTCGATATTTTCAGTTTCAGGTCGTAGAATTGTGCCACCAAGAGCACTTGGACCTATTGCAATATCAAAATTTTCACAGTTTGCCCACAACTTTATGTCTGCATCAACTTTTTTCACTGCTTCAGAATATATTTCCCAGATTCTGACAAGATCATCTGCTTCAATCCAATCAGCACCTACTGCATCCTGTGGTGCAACGATATCACCATCTCTGAAATCGACTTTTTCAAAGAATGTAAGCCATTGAGAATAGGTTGCAACATCACCCAAATCAAGATAATGGGCAGTAAATGGACTTATCATCATTGGAAGAGATGAGTCAACTTCAGTTGCTCTGTTAAGAACAGTATTAAAGCCCTTAGCCATCTTATTCATAAGTGGGCCACAGTTTATCTGATTGTTAATTTCAAGGGTAAAATACCAACCATAGAAATTCTCAGGACTGATAGAATAGTACCCGTCATAAATGTCTTCAAGCATATCAGCAGTAATCTCACAGACGGACTTGTATTCTCCAGTATAATTGCCGAGTAACCAAAAGGAATCAAACATTGTCAGACCAACAAAAATTTTAATATCTGTACCTTTACAGGCTTTCAAAGCTGCCCCGATAACATCACCACCAAAGGTAGCATCGTCAAAGGCTGAAATTGTGCTGTTATAATAAACAGTCCAGTTCCCTTCTGAGTCCATATTTGCAATATCCTGCAAAACGAGGTATTTGACACCATCACGCTGCATACAATCAATCTCTGTTGCCCAACGCTCATCATCCCAAGTACTACTCATCCACGATTGAATAAATGTACCGGTAAATTCAGGTGCACACTTGCGTTCAGGCAACTGAGTATCACCGAAAGGAGTTGCGAATGTAATAAATGCCATCAGTGCAACAAAAAAATTCTTAATAAAACTGAACATAAAAAACACACCTTATTTCAATAAAATAACTTTACAACCACATTATAACACATCACACATAAATTTTCTATAAGAAAGGATAATTTAATCCGGAACATATCTATATAAAAAAACACAAGCGTTGCATTTGGGAAATCTCACGCCCCTATTGCAACGCTTTTATTTTTACCATCTTCTGTCCATTATGTTTGGACAGTTGTTCTTTTTAAATGCTGCTCTGAATTCCACATAACAGCCACATTTCATACAAACGCCTGAAATCAAATGCTCGCAATTTTTGCACTCATTCAGACGTTTCGCATAAAGTTCATCATCTGATTTTTCTTTTGGTGAAAGCTTATCAATTCTTGTTGTTATGCTTTCAAGCACGTCTTCTTCTGCCATTTCTCGTAGCAGACATCTTTTACATACTGCCATATTATTCAATCACAAACTTAACTACGGAACAAGGAGGAACAGTTGTCTTGAAACCATCAGCAAGCATTTCATAATCGCTGAATACCTTTGTACCAACAGCGTTTTTGTTTTCAAAGCTGTTATAATCGTTCATTTCACCTGTAAGGATTTCCGCTGAAAGTTTCTTAAGTGTGAAATCTGCTATCTGGCAATGGATTTCTGCACCGTCATCAGCTGATGTGTTAACTATTGTTGCGATTATTGTGCCGTCATCTTTGACCGATGCACTCTCGATAAGTTTTGGCAGATTACCTTTTTCTGAAATATTGTTTGTTGTTATGTATGAACCCAAAAGCGTATTTTCCTGATGGTCTTTATACATTTTAAAAATATAATATGTAGGAGTCAGAAGCATATCTTCACCGTCTGTAAGAGCTACAGCCTGAAGAACATTTATTGTCTGTGCAATATTTGCCATTCTGATTCTGTCGGAATGTTTGTTGAAAATATTGAGGGTAAGACCTGCAACAACAGCGTCTCTCATTGTATTCTGCTGATAAAGGAAGCCAGGATTTGTACCTTCTTCAACATCATACCAAGTACCCCATTCATCAACTATCATGCCAACTCTCTTTTCAGGGTCATAACGATTCATAATATCACCATGACGACGTACAAGTTCTTCCATTTTGTAAGCCTTTTCTATGGTTGTATAATATTCATTTTTGGTAAATCCGAGTGCTTTACCTTTATTGCCCCAATCACCAGGAAGAGTGTAATAGTGAAGAGACAACCCGTTCATACGGTTACCTGCTTTTTTCATAAGTACATCTGTCCAGTTATAGTCAAAAGCATTTGCTCCACAAGCAATTCTGTAAATGCGATTGTTATTGTCATAATCACGGACATAGGTTTCGTAACGTCTATACTGGTCGGCGTAAAACTCAGGGTGCATATTGCCGCCACAACCCCAATTTTCGTTGCCAACACCGAAATATTTTACTTTCCATGGTTTTTCCTGACCATTTTCTTTACGAAGGTCAGCCATAGGAGAAACACCATCAAAGGTCATATACTCAACCCATTCGCTCATTTCCTGAACAGTGCCTGAACCGAGGTTTCCGTTGACATAAGCCTCACAGTCGAGCTGCTTACAAAGCTCAAAAAATTCGTGAGTGCCGAAAGAGTTATCTTCAACAACACCGCCCCAATGGGTATTAATCATTTTCTTTCTGTTTTCTTTTGGACCGATACCATCTTTCCAATGGTATTCATCAGCAAAGCAACCACCGGGCCAACGAAGAACTGGAATACCCATTTCTTTGAGAGCATCCACAACATCTTTTCTCATACCATTTACGTTGGGTATAGGTGAATCTTCGCCTACATAAAGACCTTCATAAATACACCTGCCTAAGTGTTCTGAAAAATGACCGTAAATCTCCTTGTTGATTTTACTAACTTTTTGATTAGGGTTGATTAAATATTTTTCCATAATGTTCTCCTTTATTTTTCAAGTATAAAACTATCGTTAAATTACTGATAATCGTTTTGTGCTATAGTTTTAACAGCAGTTCGTGGATTTGTTTAATGACCTCAACAAAGTCGGCATCTTCTTTACCTGTTGGGTCGGACAAATTCCAGTTATCATCAAAATTTCTGCCAATAAAAGGGCACCCAACATCGCAACCCATAGATATTGCTATATCCGGTTCGGGTATTTTATCGTAGGTTTTGCTATACTGTGTCTGCTCCATATCAATGCCATAAAGTTGTTTCATAAGCCTTATGGCATCCTGATTAATCTGTGGTTTGGTTTCCGTTCCTGCTGAATAAAAATCGTATTTATCACTCATAAAGTGTTTGCCTAATGCTTCTGCAATCTGGCTACGGCAAGAATTATGTACACAAATAAAAGCTATCTTCTTTTTCAATGAAACGGACACCTCTCTTTGATACACTGATTATTCTGTGACGAATGAATACATTTGATTTCGTTCAATTCCATTTCTACACCAAGATTTTCCTTTGCGAAATTAACCGCTTCAATAATTGCAAGATATGAATTTCGTTTGCAACATCTTGGACCACCGATTTCACCGATTGCTTTTAAGGAAGCAGAGGTCATAAGGTTGGAAAGTCCCCATTCTTTATTCTTGAGCGGTGTTGAATTTGTAACAATGGACATAAACATTCCGCTACTCACTCCTGCTCCACAAGCACCCCAAAAACCACAAGCTCCACCAGGCACTTGTTTACCTCTCGACTGCATTTCAGCAAGACATTTTTCAAGGTCAATATCACCACCGGCATTTTTATATGCTGTAAGAAGTGCTGCACCTACCATAATATGATGTTCCGGGCCGTGCATATGGCAAAAATCTAACGACATCATTTTTTTAAGTATATATATAGGATTTTTTGATTTCTCATTAAGACAAATTGAATAAATCCCGTCCATTCCATTAGTATGACATTCATCGCAAATATAGTGTCCTTTTGAACATCTTGTTTTACTATTTTCTTTTTTATGACAAATCTCACATTCCATCATAACATCAGAATCGAGATATTCTAATAATGCTTTGCAAATTAAACATTCTTCATTCATACTTTTTTCTCCCTACAATAACTTAAAACTGTTTTTCTCGAATTCCAAAAGTCCCTCGTCACGCATTTTGCAAAGCTCGTTGGACATAGCACTTCTGTCAACTGACAGAAAATCTGCAAGTTGCTGACGATTAAAAGGAATCGTGAACTTTGCACTGTTGTGTTTTTTAGCCTGCTCAGATAAATACGAAATTAACTTTTCTCGTGTGGAACGTTTGGACATATGGCCGAGCTTTTGCACAAGTTTTCTGTTTTTTTCGGATATGGCAAAAAACATATTTTGCACTAATAATGTGTGAAACCGACAAGCAGAGGAACAGGTGGTGAGAATTCTCTTTACATCAAACAATATAACGACACTATCTTCTATTGCTACAACATCATTGAGTAAAGCACCACTTTCGGGTGCTACATAAGCTTCACCGAACATTTCACCTACTGCTATCTGACCAAGAAGACTGCGATTTCCCCAGTAATCATCCTTTTGAATATGCAAAGTTCCTTTGACCAAAACAATGATATCACTTAAATGCTCACCTTGACGTAAAACATATTCTCCCTTTTTATAGTTGTATAGACGTGCACCAAGACAAGAAAGCATCGATGAAATCTCATCATCACCAATTCCGGCAAATATCTGTGTTTTTTTGAGTATTTGAACATATTTTTTCATACAGTTTCTCTTTCTGTTGTAAAAACAACCGATTTGTTTTAAATATTATACTATAATAAGCTCACATAATCAAGAGAGGAGCAAACTGAATGATAAGAAAAATTATAAAAATAGATGAAGAAAAATGCAACGGCTGTGGTGCTTGTGCTACTGCTTGTCATGAGGGTGCTATTGAAATGATAAATGGTAAAGCAAGGCTGACTCGTGAAGATTATTGTGATGGACTTGGCGATTGCCTTCCCGCTTGTTCTGTTGATGCCATTACCTTTGAAGAGAGAGAAGCTCCTGCTTATGATGAGGCAGCAGTATTGGCATCTAAGCAGAAAAAGTCACCTTTACCTTGCGGTTGTCCCGGAACAGCAACAAAGGCGATTAAGCGTGAGACTTGCGATATACCGACTTTGGCACCTTCAACAAGTCAGTTGTCACAATGGCCTGTACAAATAAAACTTGTACCTATCAATGCACCTTATTTTGATGGAGCAAACCTTTTGATTGCCGCAGACTGTACTGCCTATGCTTACGGCAATTTCCATAATGAGTTCATACGTAATCATATAACACTTATCGGTTGTCCAAAACTTGATGAAGGTGACTACACCGACAAGCTAACATCAATAATCGCAAACAACAATATAAAAAGTGTAACTATTGTACGAATGGAAGTGCCTTGTTGTGGTGGGATTGAACATGCCGTAAAAAAAGCCTTACAAACAAGTGGTAAATTTATTCCGTGGAGAGTTGTAACAATCTCTACTGACGGTAAAATATTAGATTAAACTGAAGATAATAAAAAGAAAAATGTTTTTTTTACTGCCATAAACCAAGTTAGTTAAGTCATAAAAAAATATAAGCGTTGCATTTGGGAACATTTTATTCCTTTTTGCAACGCTTTTTTGCTTATTTAGTTTATTACATAGAAAAACACTCAAACTTATCGTTAAATTACCACGATTGGTTGTTATCTATTAAAAACTATTGTCTTTGTTTCGTTTGCAGCGAAGTCAACCATCTGTTGTTCTCCACCGTAAACACTGACATTGATAGTTTGTGCTTTGTCACTTGTGATTGTGACAGTAACTGTTTTCTTATTCCATTCAATGTCCACACTTGCATTTGTTCTTGCTCTCAATCCTTTGATACTACCTTTATTCCATTCATCAGGAAGTGCAGGTAATGCTTCAATAATTCCAGTATTTGAATAGAGCATCATTTCATTGATTATACCAACAGTACCAATACTTGTGTCAGTGCAGAATACGCCCCAGCCATCGTGAGTATTATGGTCTGTCATCATTGAAGTGTAATAAATATTGTCACTCATCAAAGTGTACAGTGAATCATAAGCAGAATTAGCGTTCTTAAGTCTTGCAGCAACCAATGCCTTGTGCACCCAGCCGTGAGATGCGATGTCATCTTCACCCTGGTTTTCTCTGTTACGATTTGCAATAGCTTGATTACAAGCATCTGTAAGTGCCTGGTTTCCCTGA
>JAZQUC010000150.1:0-7150 GCA_045631075.1 Candidatus Fimenecus sp.
CCACGCATTTTTTCGATTGGCTGTTTTGGTTTAACAACTCTTGCAGCAGCAATCTTAGCGCAGTCCATTGGTGAACCGCCACCGAATGCGATAATACCCTGGCAACCATTGTCAAGATACATCTGTCTTGCAGTTTCAATATTATCGATAGTTGGGTTAGGCTGAACACCGTCAAATACTGTGTATTTAACACCAGCCTTATCCATTTCTTCGTAAAGTGAATTAAGAAGACCGAGTGATGTAAGACCCTTATCAGTTACGATAAGAACATTGTTAACACCCTTGCTCTTAACGAATTCAGGAAGCTTTTTGATGCTTCCAGGACCTGTAAGCATTTCAGGTTCACCCCAAGGTAAGAAGAACTCAACGAGATAAATTACCTTCTGATAAACTCGACAGAATGCTTTGTAAAATGCGTTTGCCATAAATATCATTCCCTTTCATTTTGTTGAAGGGAATCGAGCATTTTATACCCCAATACTCAATTCCAACAACCCTTAAATTATATATTGCTGTCCGAAAAACTCGGAAAATCAACACTATTTACATTTTAAACCATTTTGTTAAATATTTCAATAGCTGATTTGGTATCTGAATCAATTTGTGCTTTTAATTCGTCTTTAGAACTGAATTTCTTTTCCTGTCTTATAAAATCAAGAAGCTCAACACGGATTTTCTGGTAATACAAATCACCATCAAAGCCTAATATACAAGTTTCAGAAAGAACCTTATCACCACCAATTGTGGGATGACAACCAAAATTTGTAACTGACGGATAAATTTTGCCGTCAACTGTTGATTGTGAAGCATAAACACCGTGTTTAAGATTTATAAAGCCTGTTGGAAAATGCTGATTGATTGTCGGAAAGCCTAAAATCTTTTTGCCGATTTTGTTTCCTTCAACCACAAGAAAATCATATGAAAAATTTCGTCCCAGCATTTCATTGGCTGTGATAATATCACCATTTGCCAAGGCTTCACGAATTCTTGTGGCACTAATCATTTCGCCCTTGTACATGGTGCTTTTTGCCATACGATAAACAATACCATATTTTTCACAAAGCTCACATAAAACTTTACTGTTTCCGCCACCGTCTTTACCAAAAAGAAAGTTTTCACCACATACAACAGCACCAACATTGTGCTTTTTTATAAGTACATCACGCAAAAATTCTTCAGGAGAAAGATTGCGGATTTCTTCAAAACTGATATGAACAGGTAAAACACCGTTTTCTTTTGCAAGTCTTTCCTTGTCCTCACTTGTGATAAGCTGTGGAGGAGCAAAGCCTTTAAGAACGGCTTGCGGATGTGTATCAAACATAAGCATAGCAGGGACAAAGCCTTCTATTGCAAAGGATTTTGCTTCATTCAGCACATTAAGGTGACCACGATGTAATCCATCGAAAGTACCAAGTGCCAATGCAAGTTTATTCATTCTTTTACCAGCACCCTTCTGACTGTAAGGTCGCCTTTTTCTGTAAGTATTTCCCCAAGGCCTAAAAATTCACCGTCAGGGGATTTGACACGATAAATTCCCACAGGATATTCACCGTGTAAGCGTTCATAACCCAATTCGCCACCGTTCTGGAAACGGTTTGCCTGTGGTTTTGAAACTTTGATTTCAGGATAACTCATAAGTGCAGTTTCTACAGATGTGATTGTTTCACTTGCTCTGTTTTCTTTCACAAGAGTTTCCAATTCTTCTAAAGTTACTGACTTTTCTATTGAAAATCCGTTGGCTTCAGTCCTACGAAGTGCAGTCATAACAGCACCACAGCCCAAATCCCGACCAATGTCGTCACAGAGTGAACGGATATATGTACCTGCTGAGCAGGTAACATCCATAGAAAATTCAGTTCCGTTAAAATCATAGATTTCTAATTTTTCAATGGTGATTTGTCTTTGCTCACGCTCAATTTCAATGCCTTTTCGTGCTAAATCATAAAGGCGTTCACCGTCTTTTTTGAGAGCAGAATACATTGGAGGTGTCTGCAAAATATCACCCTTATAATTTTCTGCCACAGAAAGCAACTGCTCGAGTGTTACATTGACTTCACTTTTCGATAAAATCTCACCTGTAACATCAAGTGTATCAGTTGTGATGCCTAATTTCACCCTTGCAGTATAGCTTTTTCTGTGTTCAGGCAAAAGCTCAATGAATCGGGTACAATGTCCCAACATAATAACAAGCACACCGGTAGCCATAGGGTCCAGTGTTCCTGTATGTCCTGCTTTTTTGACACCAAGAATACGAGAGGCTCTTTTAACAGCCATAAATGATGTCATATCACAGGGTTTGTCAAGACAAATTATACCTGTCATTAAAACTCCGCCTTTATAACCGAGAAGACTCGGTAGTTTTATTCGTCATACGACGAGTGGTGTTGTGTTGCAGTAGGGGACGACAACCTGGCGTCCCGCTATTGGTTTATTTGTACATTTAATTCGGGCTGCCGAGGTCGTCAGCCCCTACATTGTAGTGGTGTTACTATAGTAATCAAAGTTCAGCTGATATTACATCAAGCAACTTTATTTTTGCTTCATCCAATGAACAATCAAACTCGCACCCTGCAGCACGATTATGACCGCCACCACCAAAGTTAGCGCAGATTTTTGCTGCATCATAAGGCTCAACGGTACGAAGTGAAACCTTGTACTTACCGTTAGTCTGCTCACGGATTGTAACGCCAACCTTTACGCCTTCAATTTTACGAGGAATAGACGCAATTCCGTCACATTCACTCTCGTTTGACCCACTTGCATTAAACATTTCCTGTGTGATTGTCATAATCGCACATTTTCCGTCAAAGTGAGATTCGATTGAAGCTACAGCCATCTGTTCAAGTCTTATATATGAAAGTGTTCTTGTTTCAAACATAAGACGGTTAATGAGTGTATAGTCAGCACCCTTTTCCATAACTTCAGCAGCAATTCTGTGAACTGTCGGTGTTGTGTTTGAGAACATAAAGCAACCTGTGTCAGTTGCAAGACCTGTATAAACACAGTTTGCAATTTCAGGTGTGATTTCTACACCTAATTCACAAATTACTTCATAAATTACAACTGCAGCAGCAGCTCGGTCTTCTAAAAGAAGATTTTCCGCATATTCGCGGTTTGACATATGGTGGTCAATGCATAAAAATACATTGTCACCATATTTTGCTTCAAATTCGTCACCTAAAAGCTTTTTGTCAGCCACATCAACTGCAATTATTTTATCAAATTTTATTTCGCTGTTCGGGAGATTTTGCCACAAATATGAATATTTGTCAGCCATTTCGTCGTTACAGCGAACCATAGACTTTTTACCTAATAAATCGAGCGCTCTTTTAAGTGCAAAAGCACTGCCAAGAGTATCACCATCAGGATGTCTGTGAGAAAGAATAAGATAGTTATCAAATTCTTTTAAGAGTGATGCACATTCTTTAACATCAATTCTTTTCATATATTATTCCTCATCGTCAGCTTCAGTAATAACTGTGCTTTCGATTTTCTTGAATATTTCCATACCGTGCTGGACAGAATCGTCAGCAATAAATTTAAGCTCAGGAGTTTTTCTGAGGTGTAATTTACTGCCAACTTCGCGTCTGATAAGACCTGTTGCAGATGTAAGACCCTTAACTGCTTCTTTTGCATCATCAATGCCACTCATTGAGCTGACATAAACCTTTGCAAATGAAAGGTCAGAAGTTACATCAACACGAACAACAGTAAGAATTTTATCTCTTACTCGTGGGTCCTTTAATTCACGGATAACGGCAACTATTTCTCGTTTGATATCTTCCGATACTCTACCTACTCTATATCCTGCCATTAGTCTCTATATTCCTCCATAATGAAAGCTTCAAAAATGCCGCCTTCCTTAACGTCGTTGAACTTGTTAAGACCGATACCACATTCATAACCTGAAGCTACTTCCTTAACGTCGTCCTTAAATCGTTTGAGTGAAGAAATTGAATCTTCAGCAATAACAATACCGTCACGAACAACACGAATCTGTGCG
This sequence comes from Candidatus Fimenecus sp., assembly GCA_045631075.1. Taxonomy (GTDB): domain Bacteria; phylum Bacillota; class Clostridia; order Oscillospirales; family Acutalibacteraceae; genus Fimenecus. Next base: position 4,004 of record JAZQUC010000150.1, read on the forward strand.
TTACGAAGAACCTTACCGTTAAGAACATAAGAACCTGCAATTGTACCTGCAGAAGAAAGCTTGAATACGTTACGAACTTCAATACGACCAAGTAATACTTCACGGAATTTAGGTGCAAGCATACCCTTCATAGCATCTTCAATTTCTTCAATACAGTCATAGATGATACGATACATTCTCATATCAACACCGTCACGCTCTGCAATTTCAGCAGCAACAGGGTCAGGACGAACATTGAAGCCAACGATAATAGCATTTGATGCGTTAGCAAGCATAATATCTGATTCACTTACTGCACCAACACCACCGTGGATAACCTTAACCTGAACTTCTTCATTTGAAAGCTTTTCAAGATTCTGCTTAACTGCTTCAACTGAACCCTGAACGTCAGCCTTAACGATAATGTTAAGAGTCTTGATTTTACCTGCATTGATTGATGAGAACAAGTTATCAAGTGTAACCTTCTGGTACTGATTGAACTGTTCTTCTTTCTTTTCCTGCTTTCTCTTTTCAACAAGCTCACGAGCAAGTCTTTCATCAGAAACAGCATTGAAAATGTCACCTGACTGTGGAACTTCGTCAAGACCCATAATTTCAACAGGAACTGATGGACCAGCTTCTTTAAGTGAACGGTGCTTGTCGTCAACCATAACACGAACACGACCAACTGCTGTACCTGCAACAACAATGTCACCTGAATGAAGTGTACCATTCTGAACAAGAAGTGTTGCAACAGGACCCTTACCCTTATCAAGACGAGCTTCGATAACGATACCTTTAGCTGCTCTGTTTGGATTAGCCTTAAGCTCTCTCATTTCTGCTGTAAGAAGAACGTTTTCAAGAAGTGTATCAATGTTCATATGTGTCTTTGCAGAAACAGGAACACAGATAACGTCACCACCCCATTCTTCAGGAACAAGACCATGTTCAGTAAGCTGCTGCATAATCTTGTCAACTGTTGTGCCTGGTTTATCCATCTTGTTAATAGCAACGATAATATCAACTTCAGCAGCCTTTGCGTGGTTGATAGCTTCAATTGTCTGTGGCATAATACCGTCATCAGCAGCAACAACAAGGATTGCAACGTCAGTAGCCTGAGCACCACGAGCACGCATTGATGTGAATGCAGCGTGACCAGGTGTGTCAAGGAATGTGATGTACTGACCGTTAAGGTTTACTCTGTAAGCACCAATGTGCTGAGTAATACCACCTGCTTCAGTAGCAGTAACATTTGTATTCTTAATTGCGTCAAGAAGGGAAGTCTTACCGTGGTCAACGTGTCCCATAACAACTACAACAGGGTCACGAGTAACAAGGTTTTCTGCATCGTCTTCTGAGTCGTCAATAATTCTTTCTTCAATTGTAACAACAACTTCACGGTTAACCTTTGCACCAAGTTCAGTTGCTACGATTTCAGCTGTATCATAGTCGATTACTTCGTTAACAGAAGCCATCATACCAAGAGTGAAGAGCTTTTTGATAACTTCAGCAGCAGTCATTTTAAGACGAGATGCAAGTTCACCGACTGTGATTTCGTCACCAACAGTGATTACAGGTGGTTTCTTTGCTCTTTCTGCTGCAATTCTCTTAAGTCTTTCTGCTTCTGTTTCCTTTTTACCGCTTCTCATACCCTGTTTACGGTACTGCTGACTCTTTTGCTTAAGCTTCTGCTTTTTAACCATATTGTCACTCTGGTGAGCGTTAGCAGGAGCAATATTTTCATATTTTTCGTTGTACTTTTCAGCATCAAAGGAATTTGCTCTTGTGTCGATGTGACGCATTTCACCCTTTGTACGAGCCTGTAAAGGCTTGTTCTGGTCTTTTTCCTTTTTCTTTGGTGGCTGTGCATTTTGGTTTGCAGGAGCAGGTTTCTGTGTTTCAGTAGGTTTCTGTTCCTTTTTATCCTTTGCAGGAGCCTTGTTGTCCTTTTTCTGCTGTGGTTTTGATTCAGCCTTTGGCTTTTCCTGTGGAATAGCGCTGAAATATTCATCAAAGCTCTTTACAGAATTTTCTTTTGTGATTACATCAAAAATAAAATCAAGTTCCTTTTCTTCAAGAGCTGTCTGTGATTTCTTTTCACTTTCAAAATACTGTGAAATTTTTTCTATAACAAATTTGCTTGGGATATTAAAGTCCTTGGCAACTTCGTGCACTTTGTACTTTTTAATCATTTTCGTAACCTCCCGTTATAATTTCTGTTATTCTATCTGCGAATCCGCTGTCATCAATTGAAATAACTCCTGCACGAGCATTAATGCAAAAGGCAAGTTCTTTCATATTAAATGATACATCTGTATATTTAATATTTCGGTTATCATAAGAACATTCATCCTGCATTTCTTTTTTTAGTCTTTCTGAAGTGTCGCAACAGGTGATAACCAATTTTGCTTTTCTTTTTTTGATTGATGTGATTACTGCGTCGTGACCTAATGACATTTTTCCTGCACGACGGCATAATCCTAAAAGTCCGGTTAATTTTTCGTTAATCATTGTTCTTAATCTGTTCCTCCAGACTGTCATAAACAGCGTCAGGTATTGTCATTTCAAATGTTCTGTCGATTCTGCGTGATTTTCTCACTTTTCGGAGACATTCCAAATCGTTACAGATATATGCGCCTCTGCCTGATGCCTTTCCTTTAAGGTCAAGGCTTATTTCACCCTCAGGACTTCTGACAATTCTGATAAGCTCGTTTTTAGGCTTTTGTTCATTACAACCGTTGCATCTTCGCATTGGAATTTTCTTCTGCTTCACGATTAGTATCTCCTTTCTTTATAATAGAATTAGCCCTCGTAGAAACCGCTTTCAGGCTTGATGTCGATTTTCCAGCCTGTAAGCTTAGCAGCAAGCTTTGCGTTTAAGCCCTTGTTGCCGATAGCGAGAGATAACTGGTGGTCAGGAACTGTAACCTGACATGACTTTGCTTCTGCGTCAAGGATTTCAACTTCAAGAACATTTGCAGGAGCAAGTGCAGCAGCAATAAACTGTGCAGGGTCTTCGTTGTATTTAACAATATCAATCTTTTCGCCACCAAGAACTTCAACGATGTTGTTAACACGAGCACCACGCTGACCGATACATGAACCGATTGGGTCAACATTTTCGTCTGTGCTGCTAACAGCCATCTTTGTTCTGATACCTGCTTCACG
>JAZQUC010000151.1:0-1881 GCA_045631075.1 Candidatus Fimenecus sp.
GGAATTATGAAAGGTGCTTTTGTCACATATAGTAATGAAGCAAAAATAATGCAGGGAGTACCGGAAGAAATAATCGATAAATATTCAGTATATTCAAAAGAAACTGCTTGTGCTATGGCTGATGCTTGTCGTAAAACATACAATGCTGATATCGGTGTTGGAGTAACAGGTTCAATGGGTAATGTTGACCCTGCAAACGCTGAAGATTCCGTACCGGGACAAGTGTGGTTTGCTTTCAGCACAAAAGATAAGATTTATGATTTTTATCTTGACCTTGAACTTCAACCAACACGTTTTGCTTATAAAATGGCTGTTGCCAAAGAAATAGTAGACGAACTCTTTAAGTTAATATGATTTACGAAAAACGACAGGTGAAAATCTTGTCGTTTTTTAATTTCTGCACTAAAGTACAATGTATTCTCCTTTAAAGTTTTATATAATTAAAGTGGAATTTTAAAATGATGGCAAAAATGCTTATCCTTATTCTGAAAAATATGTATTTTAGGTGATTAAAATGAAAAATTTAAAAAAACTTACATTATTGCATTCAAATGATATGCACGGTGACTTCCTTGCAGAGGAAATGGACGATAACCTTGTTGGTGGCGTTTCCATGTTGTCAGGTTATGTGAGCAAAACTCGTCAGGAAGAAAAAAATACACTTTACTGTATCGCTGGCGATATGTTTCGTGGTTCAGTTATTGACTCTGAATTCCAGGGTATTTCAACTATCGAAATTATGAATATGTTAGCACCTGATGTTGTGACTCTTGGTAACCACGAAACTGACTATGGTATTGCTCACTTGCTCTTTATTGAAAAATGTGCAAAATTCCCTATCATCAATGCTAACTTACATATCAAAACAAACGGTGCAAGACTTTTTAAGTCACATCAGATTATTGAAGTGGATGGAATGAAGGTTCTTTTCATCGGTATTCTTACTGAAGAAGTTCTTTCACAGACAAAGAATGATGGTATCATCGGTACATTCGTTGATACTTATGAAGCAGCAGAAGAAGTAGGAAGAATCTGTAATGCATATAATGCTGTCGATATTGATTTTACTGTCCTTCTTACACATATCGGTTTTGAAGAAGATAAGAAACTTGCCGCACAACTTGACCCTGCTTGGGGTGTCGATGTAATTGTAGGTGGACATTCTCATACATTCATTGAAGAACCTGCTGTTGTAAATGATGTAATTGTTGTTCAGGCAGGTACAGGTACTGACCAGATTGGTCGTTTCGACATTATGATTGATACTGATAATAACTGTATTGACAGTTACACATGGAAAACAGTGCCAATTAACGAAGAACATTGCCCAAGAGATGAGGCTCTTGAAGATATTCTTAAATTCTATAAGTCAAAAACTGATGTTAAGTACAGTCGTCATATTACAAGATTTAAAAAGCAGCTTACACATCCTGAAAGAACTAAGGAAACTGCTCTCGGTGGCTTGTTCTCTGATATTATGCGTGAAAGTTTAGGACTTGATATTATGCTTTTGGGCTCAGGCAGTGTCCGTAGTACAGAGTTAGGACCAATTGTTCTTTATTCTGACCTTTGTGAGTGTTTCCCTTACGATGATGCTGCATATATGATTAAAGTTACAGGTGCACAATTTAAGAGAATGATTAAGCATATGGTTCGTGATGGAGTCTGGGCTGGAGAACATTGTGAATTTTATCAATTGTCAACAGGATTAAGAGTTACGTATGACCGTGCTACTCATGAGTACACAAGATTTGACTTTAACGGTGAACCAATTGATGATAATAAGATTTACAAGGTTGGTCTTCAGCAGTTCCATTTTAACAATTTAGAAGATTTCTTCGCAATTTCACTTGATGAAATTTCAGAAAATGGTAAGCCTGT
>JAZQUC010000152.1:0-6388 GCA_045631075.1 Candidatus Fimenecus sp.
CCCCTACAAAATCTATGAAATGAGATTTATATATGACAAAAATATTCATTGACGGTAGTCAGGGTACAACAGGCCTTAAAATTTTTGACCGTCTTGCAAAAAGAGAAGATATTGAACTTATAACTCTTCCTGAAGATTTAAGAAAAGATACTGATGCTCGTAAAAAGGCACTTAACTCTGCTGATATTGCGTTTCTTTGCTTGCCTGATGCAGCAGCAATTGAAGCAGTAAGCCTTATTGAAAATGACAAAACTGTTGTAATCGACACTTCAACTGCTCACAGAACAAATGACGGTTGGGCATACGGTTTCCCTGAACTCAGCGAAGAATTCGAAAATAAGCTTAAAAATTCAAAACGAATTGCAGTGCCTGGTTGTTATGCAAGTGGATTTATTGCACTTGTAAAGCCACTTGTTGATGCAGGGATTGTTGATAAGGATATTTGTATTGCCTGTCACGCAATGTCAGGTTATAGCGGTGCAGGTAAAAATGGTATTGCACAGTATGAAGACGAAAATCGTGATGTGCTCCTTGATGCTCCCCGTGAGTATGCTCTTACTCAACAGCACAAGCATTTAAAAGAAATGAAGGCAATTTCAGGTCTTAATAACGAGCCAATTTTCTCACCATACATTTGTGACTATTTCTGTGGTATGGTTATGACAGTCCCACTTTTCAAAAAAGATTTGAAAAACGGCAAAACTGCAGAAGATATCAAGGCTCTTTACAAGGAAAAATACAATTCTGATATTGTGAAATATAAAGAAAGCATTGACGAAAACGGATTTATCGCAGGTAACAAAATGGGTGAAATGGACTCAATGGAAGTTACAGTTTGTGGTAATGAAGACAGAATTCTCTTAATTGCGAGATACGACAATCTCGGCAAGGGTGCCAGTGGCGCAGCCGTTCAATGCCTTAATGTAAAAATGGGAATTGATGAAGTATTTCAGTTGAATATTTAACTTTGCGTAGGGGTCGGCGTCTCGACGACCCGTAATAAACAATATGGAACTAAAAAAGAGAAAACCAACCAGATTAAAAAACTTTGATTACTCATCAAAAGGTTGTTATTTCATAACAATATGTGCTGATGAAAAAGAAAAGGCAATATTTGGTAAAATTAAAAGAGAGAGTTTACAAACTGAACCATATATCCAATTAACAGGATATGGTGAGATTGTAAAAAATCAGATAGAAGAAATAAACTCTGTTTATGATGATGTGAATATTTATCCGTATGTAATTATGCCGAATCATATTCATTTTATCATTGAAATTGACGGGTCGTCGGGGACGCCGACCCCTACGAATGCCAGAATACCTGTAATTGTTTCTGCATTTAAAAGAATGACGAATAAAAAATTTGGGTTTAAAATATGGCAACGCGGTTACAATGACCACATTATTCGTAATGATGAAGATTATTTGAGAATAGCAGAGTATATTATAAATAATCCATACGGAAAGATTTGGTGAAACTATGGAACTCAAATTTATCAATGGTGGTGTTACTGCTCCGAAAGGCTTTAAGGCGAGTGGTATTCACTGTGGAATTCGTAAAAATAAAACAAAAAAAGATTTAGCACTTATTCTTTGCGAAAAAGAATGTGATGCAGCGGCTGTTTATACACAGAATCTCGTTTACGGTGCACCAATTACAGTTACTCGTAACAACATCAGTGACGGCAAGGCTTATGGTGTAATCTGCAACAGCGGTATTGCTAACACTTGTAATGCTGACGGTATAGAAAAGGCTGAAATGATGTGTCAGCTCGTTGCAAAGGCAACAGACCTTAAACCAACTGACTTCGTTGTAGCATCAACAGGCGTTATTGGTCAGCCAATCAATATTGAGCCTATTGAAAATGGAATGGCTCAGTTGGTAAATGAATTAAGTGAAGACGGTTCAGACAACGCTGCTCAGGCAATTATGACAACTGATACTGTCAAGAAGGAATTTGCAGTTTCATTTACACTTGGTGGCAAGGAATGTAAAATCGGTGCAATTTCAAAGGGTAGCGGTATGATTCATCCTAATATGGCTACAATGCTTGGATTTATCACAACCGACGCAAATATTTCAAGTGAAATGCTTAAAAAAGCACTTCTTGAAGTAGTTAAAGACAGTTTCAATATGCTTTCAGTTGATGGTGACACATCAACAAACGATACTGTTGCAGTGCTTGCATCAGGACTTTGTGAAAATGAAAGAATCGAAACAGAAAATGACGATTATTTTGCATTTGTAAATGCTCTTAATGGAATTTGTGAAAAGCTCGTTAAGCTTATGGCAAAAGACGGTGAAGGTGCAACAAAGCTTGTTGAATGTCAGGTAAGTGGCGCAAAGAGTAAGGAAATTGCGAAAATCTGTGCAAAGAGTGTTATTTGCTCATCACTTGTTAAGGCTGCAATGTTTGGTGCAGATGCTAACTGGGGACGAATCCTTTGTGCTCTCGGTTATGCAGGTGCAGACATTGATGTAAACAAGGTTGATGTTTCATTCAAGTCAAAGGGCGGAGAAATCGCAGTTTGTAAAGACGGTGCAGGAATCGAATTTTCCGAAGAAATTGCAAAAACAGTTCTTGTAGAAGACGAAGTATATATTATAGTTTCTCTCAACGACGGTGAATACAGCGCAACAGCATACGGTTGCGACCTTACTTACGAATATGTAAAAATCAATGGTGATTATCGAACATAATTAAAACGGTCGTCATCCTCCCTCTGACGAGGAAGGTGGCATTTTCGTAAGAAAATGACGGAGGGAGAGAAATATGCTTACATACAATAAAGAATTGATAAAGCATGCAAAAGAACTTCGTCAAAACATGACACCTTGGGAAATTAAATTGTGGACTCAATTTTTGAGAGAATATCCAATAAGATTTCAAAGACAAAAGGTGATTGACAATTATATTGTTGATTTTTATTGTGCGAAAGCACGACTTGTTATAGAATTAGATGGTGGAGGTCATTATACTGAGGAACAACAAAAGTATGATGACAAACGAACAGCAATACTAAAAAAATACAATTTGAAGATAATTAGAATTTGCAATCTTGAAATTGATAATAATTTTTACAATGTTTGTGAGTATATTGACAGAGAGGTAAAAAAATCTCTCCCTCAGTCTGCTTCGCAGACAGCTCCCTCGTCAGAGGGAGCAAAGGATTAAACCCCTTTGGAGGAATAAGTTAATGGATATTTCAAAACTTACACATGCTGACCGTAGTGAGGTGCTTGTTCAGGCGCTTCCATATATTCAGCAGTATCACGATAAAACAGTTGTTATCAAATACGGTGGCAACGCAATGATAAATAAGGACTTGCAGGACGCAGTTATGACTGACATTGTTCTTCTTCGTTCTGTTGGTGTCAATGTTGTTCTTGTTCACGGTGGTGGACCTGAAATCAACGACATGCTTTCTAAAATCGGCAAGGAATCAAAGTTCGTAAACGGACTTCGTTATACTGACGAAGAAACTATTGATGTTGTACAGATGGTTCTTGCAGGTAAAGTCAACAAAAGACTTGTTCAGCTCATTGAATATCACGGTGGTGAGGCTGTAGGTATCTGTGGTCTTGACGGTAAGATGATTAAAGCAAAGAAATATGAGGGCGACGATATCGGCTTTGTTGGTGATATTACAGAAATCGACACAACTCTTATTGATACTCTTATTAAAAAAGGTTATGTGCCTGTTGTTTCAACTATCGGTGGTGGTGAAAACGGTGAAGTTTTCAATATCAATGCCGATACTGCAGCAGCAAAAATCGCAGCAGCCTTGGGTGCTGAAAAGCTTCTTCTTATGACAGATATCCGTGGTCTTTTGATGGATAAGGATGACGAAAGCACACTTATTCACAGCGTGAATGTAAGTGAAGTACCACAGCTTAAAAGTCAGGGAATTATCAAGGGCGGTATGATTCCAAAAATCGATTGTTGTGTTGAGGCTGTTCGTCGTGGTGTTAAGCGTACACATATTATTGACGGAAGAATTCCACATTCAATTCTTATCGAAATGTTGACTGACTCTGGTATAGGAACTATGTTCCTTTAATGTGGTCTATTTCTCCTGTAACTGCTCTTTAAAATTAGGTGATATTAAATGCATTTAGAAAATATTAAAAATCTTGCTGACAACAGTTTAATGCCTACATATGCACATTTTCCTGTTTCAATTGAAAGTGGTAACGGTGCAACATTTATTGACAGCGAAGGTAATGAAGTTATTGACTTCGGTTCAGGTATCGGTGTTAATTCCCTCGGGTATAACAACGACGGTTGGGTAAATGCTGTTACCCAACAGCTTAAAAAGGTTCAGCACACATCAAATCTTTATTATAACTCTACTGTTGCAGAATTTTCAGACGCACTTTGCAAAAGAACAGGCTTTGACCGTGTTTTCCTTTGTAATTCAGGCGCTGAAGCTAACGAATGTGCAATAAAATTAGCAAGAAAATACAGTTTCGACAAATACGGTGAAAACCGTTACAATATAATCACTCTTGTGAATTCATTTCACGGAAGAACAATGGCAACAATTACTGCAACAGGTCAGGAACATTATCATAAATTCTTTGACCCGTTTGTGCAGGGCTTTAAGTATGCTGAATCAGGCAACACAGAGCAATTTTTAGAAATGGCTGACGATACAGTCTGTGCAATTATTCTTGAAGTTGTTCAGGGTGAAGGTGGCGTTGTGCCGACTGATTTTGAATATCTTAAAACTGTTCAGAAAGTTTGTAACGAAAAGGATATTCTTTTAATTATTGACGAAGTTCAGACAGGTATGGGTCGAACAGGCAAGCTTTTTGCATACGAACACGCAGGTATTTCACCTGATGTTGTGACAAGTGCAAAGGGGATTGGTAACGGTCTTCCGATGGGTGCTTGTCTTTGTACTGAAAAATGTGCAAATGTACTTACAGCAGGAACTCACGGAACAACCTTCGGCGGAAATCCTGTTGCTTGTGCAGGCGCTAAATATATCCTTGACACAATGGATGAAGATTTTCTTGAAAATGTAACTGCAAAAGGGGACTACATAAGAGAAAAACTTGCAGAAATTCCTGAAGTTGGCTCTGTTACAGGCCTTGGAATGATGATTGGCATTGAGCTTAAAACAAAAAATGCCTCAGAAATCGCAAAAAAATGCAGTGAAAACGGACTTTTGATTCTCACAGCTAAAACAAAACTTCGAATGTTACCACCATTGGTAATTACAAAAGAAGAAATTGACAAGGGTATGGATATCCTTAAAAAATATTTGGAGGACTAAACAATGAAACATCTTTTAAGTATGCTCTCACTTTCAACTGAAGAAATCACAGATATTCTTAATCTTGCTGACCAGTTGAAATATGAAAATAAAAACGGAATCAAGCATCATCGTCTTGAAGGACAGACTCTTGGTATGATTTTCCAGAAATCATCAACAAGAACAAGAGTTTCTTTTGAAACAGGTATGTATCAGCTTGGTGGTCAGGCTCTTTTCCTTTCAAACCGTGACTTGCAGATTGGTCGTGGTGAGCCTATTCAGGATACTGCTCGTGTGCTTTCCCGTTACCTTGACGGTATTATGATTAGAACTTTTGAGCAGAGTGAAGTTGAAAATCTTGCAAAATACGGTTCAATTCCAATCATCAACGGTCTTACTGATTTCTGTCATCCTTGTCAGGTACTTGCTGACCTTATGACAGTCCGTGAGCATAAGGGACACCTTGACGGTCTTAAAATGACATATATCGGTGACGGTAACAATATGGCAAACTCACTTATCGTCGGTGGTCTTAAAATGGGTATGGATGTTACAGTTGCTTGTCCTGAAGGCTTTGACCCTGATAAGAAGGTTCTCGACTTTGCAAAGAATTATAATAACTTTGGTCTTTATCGTGACCCTGTTGAAGCTTGTGCAGGTGCTGATGTAATCTTTACTGATGTTTGGGCATCAATGGGTCAGGAAGAAGAAACAGCAGAAAGAAGAAAGGTATTTGAAGGCATTTACCAGATTAACAAAAAGTGCCTTGGCGCTGCAAATCCAAGCTGTATGGTACAGCATTGTCTTCCTGCTCACCGTGGTGAAGAAATCACAGAAGAAATTTTCGAAGCACACGCAGACGAAATCTTCGACGAAGCAGAAAACAGACTCCACGCACAAAAGGCAGTTATGGTTGCTTTAATGGAGAAAAAATAAAATCAAAAAAACAAGGACGGTTAAAAAACCGTCCTTTTTAATGTTTAAATTATAATTTGTCGGGATATGTGGCGAAGCCACAATGAAGTAAATCCTTGCGGATTTATGAAGTATCCTGACGGATATGAAGTAGCTTACGCTATGAAGTATGCCTTACGGCATATTAAGGATTTGCTTCACTTCATAT
>JAZQUC010000153.1:0-3335 GCA_045631075.1 Candidatus Fimenecus sp.
GCCAATCAGAGCACACGCTAACAAGTCACACATCTTAACAAAGAAGAGCACAAAGAGAAAAAGAGGACTTCGTCAGACAGCTGTTGCTGATAAGACAAATACAGCACAGATCAAGCGTCTTATTCCTTATAAATAAGAACCTGACCCACAATATTGTGATGGGGTCATAAATTAACGTAACTAATCAATCGGAGGTAAAGAGAAATGGCACGTGTTAAAGGTGCGATGATGACTCGCAAAAGAAGAAATAAAGTATTAAAACTCGCTAAGGGTTACTATGGCTCAAAGAGCAAGCTTTTCAGAACTGCTAAACAGGCTGTTATGAAGAGCGGCAACTATGCTTACATCGGCAGAAAGCAGAAGAAACGTGATTTCAGAAAGCTCTGGATTACAAGAATTTCAGCTGCTTGCAAGATGAATGGTATGAACTACTCAACATTCATCAACGGTCTTAAAAAAGCTGGTATTGACCTTAACAGAAAGATGCTTTCAGAGATTGCAATTGCTGACGCTGCAGCATTTACAGCTCTTACAGAAAAAGCAAAAGAAGCTCTTAAATAATGATTTAACCACGCATGAGAAATACTCTCACGCGTGGTTTTTCCGTTTTATAAATTATGTTTGATATTGTAATAAATGCTAAAAATAATCCAAAAATTAAAGAAGTAAAGTCGCTTTTGGCTTCGTCAAGGGACAGAAAAAACAACGGACTTTTCGTGGTGGAAGGTGTCCGTCTTTGTCTTGATGCCCTTTTAAGCGGCTGCGAAATTCAAAGTGTTTTTTGTACTGAAAACTGTGCTGAAAAGTACTGTGATGAAATTGCATCATTAAAAGATGGCTGTAAAAACTTTTATGCAGTCAGCAATGATGTGCTTAAATCTATAAGTGATACTGTAACACCGCAAGGCGTTGTGTGTACTGTAAAAATGAAACAGAATAGTTTTGAGTATGAAAAAGGAAAGAAATATATAGCCCTGGATACTATTCAGAATCCTGATAATTTAGGTGCGATTTCCCGTACTGCAGAGGCTTTGGGATTTGACGGAATGGTGCTTTTCGGCGGTTGTGATATTTATAATCCAAAGGCTTTGCGAGCATCAATGGGTGCTCTTTTCCGTCTTCCTATCTGTATTTGTCAAAGTCTTGAAACAGAAATTGAAAAATGCAAAAAACTTGGTATAAATGTGTTTGCAACTGTGCCTGACAGAGATGCAAAAAGTGTTACATCTGTTGATTTTTCAGTGGGTGGAATGTGTGTAATCGGTAACGAGGGTAATGGTGTCAGTAAAGAAATAATCGAAAAGTGCAGTGAAAGAATCACTATTAAAATGGATGGTCGAGCAGAGTCTTTGAATGCTGCTGCCGCTGCATCAATTATAATGTGGGAAATGGCAAGATGAACTACGATTTATATTGGATTTGGATGTCCTGTGGACTTGGCGCAGGTGCCAGTTGTCTTGATTTAGTCACATATTATGAGTGGAATCCATATGAGATTTATGCTTCAAGCTTTAACGAGCTGTTCCGTCTTGATGTGATTACAAAGCGACAGCTTGAAAAATTGAAGGCATATTCAATAGAGGATGCTCAAAAAATCTATGATACAGCAATTTCTAACGGATGGACAATTGTTACTCCGTCAAGTGAATATTATCCCGAAAAATTGCTTACCCTACAAAATTTACCCTTGGTTTTATATGTTGACGGAAACCCTGAAGTGCTGAAAAACGAATTAAGCATTTCTGTTGTTGGTGCAAGAAAAGCATCAGATTACGGTAAAAGTGTTGCAAGAGCCCTGTCATCAACAATGGCAGAAACAGGCTTTACTATTGTTTCAGGTGGTGCTTTGGGAATTGACAGTGCTGCTCATCAGGGTGCGCTTGATGCAGAAAAGCCAACAATCTGTGTATTAGGTTGTGGTCTTGGAACAAACTATCTTATGGAAAATGAACCGTTAAGACGAGAGATTGTGAAAAATGGTACGGTTATAACTGAATTTCCGCCATATGCATCGGCAACAAGAGTTACTTTCCCATTGAGAAACCGCATTATTTCGGGAATTTCTCTTGGTACAATTGTTGTTGAAGCAGGGGAACGAAGCGGCTCACTTATTACGGCAAGACTTGCACTTGAGCAGGGTAAGGATGTATTTGCTGTTCCTGGTGACTTGGTAAGCTCGTCATTTCTGGGTACAAATAATCTTATACGTAATGGTGCAACTCCTGTTTTTTCACCAAATGATATTTTGGAGTCATATTATTCAAGATTTTTTGATAAGCTGGGTAATATAAATCCCTTTCCGAATGATGAGATATTAAGAAGAACACAAAAGTATCTTACTGAAACAAATACAAGGATAAATCAGGTTGCAGAAATAAAAAAACAGACTGAAAAGCCTGTAGTAATTAAAAAGGATGCACCTGACTACTTGACAGACAATGCTAAAAAGGTCTATGATTTTTTAAGTATTGAACCAAAACATATTGATGAAATAATAAATAACTGTGGTCTTACCACAGAGAATACTCTGTCCGCTGTTACGGAGCTTGAAATATATGGTCTTGCACAGCAGTTAAGTGGCAGAAGATATAAAGCAAATTAATTTAGGATGATGATAAATGTCAAAACTCGTAATCGTTGAGTCGCCTTCAAAGGCAAAAAGTATTCAGAAATATTTAGGAAAAGATTACACGGTTGTGTCTTCAAAGGGACATATCCGTGACTTGCCTGCTGCAAAATTAAGCGTTGATGTAAAAAACGATTTTGCACCTAAATATGCTATTATCAAGGGAAAAGAGAAGTTGGTCAAGGAGCTTAAGGAGCTTGCGGATAATGCGGAAGCAGTTATTCTCGCAGCCGACCCTGACCGTGAGGGAGAAGCTATTTCATGGCATCTTGCAACTCTTCTTGATCTTGATTTAAATGATAATAACCGTGTTAAATTTAACGAAATCAATAAATCAAGTGTTATAAAGGGTATTGAGCACCCTGAAAAAATCGACTTGGATTTGGTGAATTCTCAGCAGGCTCGTCGTATTCTTGACCGCCTTGTCGGTTATACTCTCAGTCCGTTTATTTCACAGAAAATCCGTCGCGGACTTTCAGCAGGTCGTGTGCAGTCTGTTGCTGTAAGACTTGTTGTTGACCGTGAAAATGAAATCAGGGCATTTAATCCTGAAGAATATTGGACACTTGATGCAAAAATGCATGCTCCATCATCAAAAAAGGCCTTTAAGGCACAGTTTACAGGTGATGAAACAGGCAAGGTGAAGATTACAAACAAAGAACAGAGTGATATGTATTTAGCTCGTCTTGACGGCGCTGAGTACACAGCG
>JAZQUC010000154.1:0-8584 GCA_045631075.1 Candidatus Fimenecus sp.
CCTCTTACAGATTGCCTTTTAAGAGGTGTCGGCAGCATTGATGATATTCCGGGAATCATCTATAACAATGGTGATGGTTTTGTTTCCACAAAATTTGATTGCTGGAACAAAAATCTGGACGAGCTTCCATTCCCTGCAAGACATTTGATGAACAATGCTATTTACACAAGACCTGATACAGGTGAGCCTATGGCGACAATTTCTGTTGCTAAAGGGTGTCCTTCACAGTGTATTTATTGTCTTACTCCGATTATTTCAGGTAAAAATGTTCGTTTAAGAAGTGTGGAAAATGTTTTCGCTGAAATTGAAGAGTGTTACTATAAGTTCAATATTAGAAATTTCTTCTTTAAGGCAGACACATTCACCATTGATAATGAATGGGCATCAGCCTTGTGCGATAAAATTATTAATTCTCCTCTTCATGGGAAAATCGAATTCACTGCAAATTCCAGAACAAAGCCATTATCTTTTGAATTGTTGCAAAAAATGAAGACTGCAGGTTGTTTTATGCTTGCAGTGGGTTTTGAAACAGGTTCTCCTAAAACTATGAAGCTTATTAAAAAGGGTGCTACTCTTGAAGATAGTATCCGTGCAGCAGAGCTTATAAAAAAAGCCGGAATTCCTTTATTCGGTTTCTTTATGGTGGGCTTTCCTTGGGAAACAAAAGAGGATATCAAACAAACAGAAAAATTCATTCACAAGTTAAACCCTGACTTTATTGAAATACATATTGCGATGCCTTATTATGGTACTGAGCTTTATCAGTACTGTGTGGATTACAACACATTGAGTGATTTGGCATGGGGCAACGACTATTATGCTCCGAACACAATAGGCACTGCCACTGTAAGCCTTGATGAAGTAATAAAAATCAAAAAGCAGATGCAGCTTCGTTTCCATCTGCGACCAATATATATTCTTAAGACATTTAAACAAAGAATAACATCCTTTACTGAGTTTAAGAATTATGCACATCACGCAATTAAACTTATAAAGAAAAATCTTTTCTGAGGTGGAAAATGAAAGTTTTATTTATAAACCCCTCTGTTGGCTATTATACAAGAGCCTTGTCAAATCCTTTAGGGCTTCTTTCAATAGCTACACACATAAAAAACAACGGATACGAGGTAAAACTTGAAGACCGTTGTGTTAATAAATCAAATATCAATAAATTGTTAGATTCATATAAGCCTGACATTATCGGCGTTTCTCTTATGTCATCCCGTGGCCTTATTGATGCTGAAAAAATATCAAAGGCTGCAAGAGCAAGAGGAATACCTGTGGTATGGGGTGGTCAGATGCCTTCTCTTCAGATGGAGCAGGTATTATCTCTTGACCTTGTTGATTATATTTCTTATGGCGAAGGCGAAGAAACTTGGCTTGAAATTATGAATGCACTTGAAAGTGGCAGACCATTTTCTGAGATTCAGGGCTTGGCGTACAAGGAAAACGGAAAAGTAGTTGTTACACCTTGTCGTAAGTTTGCCGACCTTCGTGATATGCCGGTATCAGACTATACTCTTATTGACCCGCCAAAATATATGCAGACATATCTTGGTTGTAAAAAGATGATGTATATATATTCTGCAAAAGGTTGCCCTTGCAGATGTGCATTCTGTTCAAATATGAACTTCCACAAGAGCACATACAGAAAGCGTCCTAACGAATATGTTCTTGAAGAGATTCGTTATCTTATGGAAAATCACGGTGCTGACGGATTCTTCTTCTCGGACGAACTTTGGGTAGTAAAAAGAGAAGATTTGGTGGATTTCTGTCAGAAGGTGCACGAAAGCGGTCTTAAATTCCAATGGGGTGTTGAGCTTCGTATCGGTATGTTTGGTGAAGAAGAATATCAGATGCTTTACGATGCAGGTTGTCGTTGGATATTCTTCGGAATCGAAACAGGCTCAAAAGAAATGCAGAAAATTGTTCATAAGAACATCGATTACAATAAAATCGCACCTACATTTGAAATACTTAACAGAATCGGTATCACAACCATCGGTTCATTCATTATCGGTTTTCCAAATGAAACTGTTGACCAATTAAGAGATACTGTTAAATTACTTAATACAGTTAAAGCAAATCTTACCCCTGTATTCCATTTCACTCCGATTCCCGGAACTGAACTTTATGACCAGGTTGTTGCAAACGGAACATACAAAGCACCAAAAACGCTCAAAGCAATGAGTAAAGTTGTTGCAACAGAATCCTTGGGTGTTAATCTTTCAGCAGTACCAAGTGTTGACCTGCGAGTAATTCGAAGCTGGTATTTGTGGAAAAGCTTTTCCAACAAAGGTGCTTTACAGGAACATGGAGCTTTTGAATTTGCAAAAGAAACTATTATCAACGGACTTCATTCAATTTCACTTAAAGGTCCTATCAACTTCTTCATTGACGGCTTTAAGGCACTTTATGAATTCCTTTACATTTTCTGGTATTCACATGCATACAAGAAAATTATTAAAAAATATGGTTTAGATATAACCTACGATTAAACAAAAACTCGAGGTGCATTAAATGAGTAAAAAACTAATTTCAATTGTTGTTCCTAACTATAACGAAGTCAATTCCCTTGACGAGTTATATGAACGAACAACAAAGGTTATGCAGACTCTCGACAAATACGATTACGAAATTGTCTTTTTTGACGATGGCTCAAAGGATGGTTCAAGAGATAAAATCGAAGAGCTTTGCGAAAAAGACGAGCATATCAAGGCAGTTTTATATTCAAAAAACTTTGGCTATGCAAAAAGCACTTTCTATTGTTTCCAACAAGCAAAGGGTGATTGTGCTGTAATCTTACACGCTGATTTGCAGAATCCACCTGAGGAAATTCCACGACTTGTCGAAAAGTGGGAAAACGGCTCTCAGATTGTTCTTGGTATAAAAAATCAGAGCCGAGAAAACAAGCTTGTCTATCTTTTCCGAACATTGTTCTATTGGATGATTAACAATGTCTTCGGTGTAAAGATGATTCCACACGCAACTGAATTTGAGTTGTTTGACAAAAGTTTTCTTGATGTACTCAAAAAAATCAACACAAACGAACCTTTCCTTCGTGGACTTATTTATGAATACGGCTCATCCTTTGACCAGATTTATTACACTCAGGACAAGCGTAAAAAGGGCAAGAGCAAATTTACACTTTCAAAATACTATGACTTCGCAGTATGTGGTATTGTAAATGCTTCCAAAATTTTACCAAGACGAGTAATTTTTGTTTCTATAATTGCAATGGTAATAAGTATTCTTGAAATGTTCATTTTCTGCATACCAAATGCATTGAATTTAACCCTTGACGCTGCAATTAACAGCATTATGTTAAGATTGATTTTCATTTTTATTGGATTATTGTTGTTGATGGTGTCATTCTGTGCAGAGCATTTGATTTCACTTCCTCGCAACAATGAGGAAAAGCCAATTATTATTGAGGAAAAACGAATTAATTATTAAAATAAATTAAGTTAGAAAAGAGGGATGTTATGATTGGTGTAATATTAGCTGCCGGTGATGGCACTCGTTTAGCGATAAGCACCGGTCAGGACATCTGTAAAGCATTAAGAATAATAAACGGTAAGCATTTAATTGAATTTGCACTTGATAATTTAATTGAATTGGAAATAACTGAGGTTTACATAGTTATCGGAAAACAAGGCGACTTAATCAAAGAGTTTGTTGGAAATCAATATAAAACTTTGACTGTTCATTATGTTCGTCAATATGAGCAAAAAGGCCTTGTTGATGCGTTTGTACAAGCCTTGAAGGAAAACAATAGTGATGAATCTGTAATATTACAGTTATCTGACGAAATATTTATAGATTTGAATACCGAATTCATTAAAAAAGAGATAAAAGAAGAAAATTTTGATTTTTATTGCGGTGTCACACCTGAGGAAAATCAACAAAAAATCAAAAACAATTTTTCTGTGGAAACAGATAGTGAATCTTTACTTATAAAATGTACAGAAAAGCCACAGGTTGTTACCGACAATGTAAAGGGTACAGGATTCAGCATTTTCAATGATAAAACACAAAAAATCATTAAGGAAACATATGAATCCGAAAACAATACACTTTACGATTTATGTGACTGTTTTAACTATTTAACAGCATTAAAGTATCGTGGCTTGGTTTTCCCTGTTGCAAAACGCGAATTCAATATAAATACTATTTCAGATTTAACCGAGGTTGAAAACTATTTAAAATAATAAAACATATAAGTTAACATAAAAAAACGGAGCAAATTGCTCCGTTTTTTTTATGCCATTTCTTTGGCTAATTGCTTTATCTGTTCAACTGTATCGTCTTTTACCGCTGAATGAATTGTAACAACATTTTCTGCGAATTCAAGATTTTTGCAAAGCTCAAATGCCTTTATGATTTTATTCTTTACAACAGGTGCCCACGAGCCATTTTCAACAATACCGATTTTACGGTTTCTGTATCCACGCTCTGTAAGGTCGTTTACAAACTCTCTCATGAATGGGAATAAATCACCGTTGTATGTAGTTGTAGCAAGAATAATTTTACCGTATCTGAAAGCATCTTCAACTGCTTCTGCCATATCGCAACGAGCAAGGTCATTCACAACAACCTTTGGACAACCTGCCTTTTTAAGCTCGTCAGCCAAAATCTCAACTGCCTTTTTAGTGTTGCCATAAACTGATGTGTAGCAAATGAGTGTACCTTCACTTTCAACACCATAAGATGACCAAATGTCATAAAGATTAAGGTAATATCCAAGATTCTCAGTAAGAATCGGTCCGTGCAAAGGACAAATTCGTTGAATATCAAGTCCTGCTGCCTTTTTAAGGACTGCTTGTACCTGTGCACCATATTTGCCAACAATACCGAAATAATATCTTCTTGCTTCACAAGCCCAGTCCTCTTCAACATCAAGAGCACCAAACTTTCCGAATCCGTCAGCAGAGAAAAGTGTCTTTTCAGCATCATCATAAGTCATCATAACCTCAGGCCAATGTACCATTGGTGCAGCTACAAATGTAAGTGTATGCTCACCAAGACTTAATGTATCACCCTCACCCACTACAATTCTTCTGTCAGCATAATCTGTACCGAAGAATTTATCCATCATTACAAAAGCTCTGTCAGTTGCAACGATTACGGCATTTGGATACACCTTTGCAAATTCATTGATGTTTGCTGAATGGTCAGGTTCCATGTGCTGAACAATAAGATAATCAGGTGCTTTTTCACCAATTTCTTTCTTAATGTTTTCAAGCCATTCATCCTTGAAATTCGCATCAACAGTATCCATAACTGCGATTTTTTCATCACAGATTACGTATGAGTTATACGCCATACCGTTAGGAACAATATACTGACCCTCAAACAAGTCAACATTGTGGTCGTTTACACCAACATACTTAATTTTTGAATTTTCCATTTTTTCTTTATCTCCTTAACATTATTTACTTATCCTAATAAAACATCAAATGCAAGCATTAAACAAAAACCTGCCAATAATGAATATGTTGCTCCTCGTTCACTTCCATGAGCGTGGGTTTCAGGTATCATTTCATCACTGATAACATAAAGCATTGTACCACCTGCAAAGGCAAGTGCAAATGGCAGAACTGCTGTTGAAACGGAAACCGCAAAATATCCGAGCAAAGTACCAATCACTTCAACAACACCTGTAACTATTGCAATCAAAAATGTTCTTTTATGGCTTATTCCCGCTGTAAGCATAGGTGCTATAATCACCATACCTTCAGGAATATTCTGTAACGCGATACCACCTGCGATTACAATAGCATCAGCAATATTGCCTGTACCAAAACCAACACCAGCAGCAATTCCTTCAGGAAGATTATGTATTGCAATAGCAATTACGAAAAGCAGAATTTTATTAAGCTGTTCCTGATTATCAGGATGCTTTTCAGTATCAACACCTGTCAGCTTATGAAGATGCGGTACAATTTTATCAATAAGATTAACGCAAAATGCACCACAGAAAACACCGACAATCGTTACTAACAAAGACCATTTTCCACCGTATTCCAACGACGGTAGAATAAGACCAATTACAGATGCCGAAAGCATAACACCTGCAGCAAAGGACAACACAATATCACTGAATTTATGACTGACCTTTTTAAAGGCAAAACCAAAAAGTGCGCCTATAACGGATGCACCACCAACACCAAGTGCAGTAAGTAATACAATCTTCATTTGTTTCACATCCTTTGTGTTGCATTATTATGTCTATTTTATCATACTATTATAAAAATAAAAAGTGGATAATTTATGAAAAGCATTTTTCACAAAAAATTTTCTTAAAATATATTTGTTTTGCACAAAAAAGTTATTGCATTTTGAGTTTGGTAGGAGTATAATTTCGTTTGGTTTTGAATTATTTATAATCTTCCTAAAAAAGGAGCAAAAATATATGGTTTTATTATCAATTTCAATTGCACTTCTGACAGGACTTTTGATGACACGTATTTTCAAACGTTTTCATCTTCCTGCAGTTACTGCATACTTAATCGCAGGCGTTTTAGTTGGTCCTTATTTCCTTGGCAGAATAGGAATTGACGGTTTAGGCTTCAATTCGGCAGAGGGAATTGAAAAATTATCTCTCATATCCGAAGTTGCATTAGGCTTTATCGCATTTTCAATCGGTAATGAATTCCGTCTTGAGGAATTGAAGAAAACAGGTAAACAGGCAACTGTTATCGGTATTTTTCAGGCTCTTGCAGCCACAGTGTTTGTAGACCTTGCACTTTTGGTTGTACATTTCATTATGCCTGACAAATTAACACTTCCACAGTTACTTACTTTAGGTGCAATTGCAACTGCAACTGCTCCTGCTGCAACACTTATGGTTGTTCGTGAATACAAGGCAAAAGGTCCTTTGACAAGCTTGCTTCTTCCAATCGTTGCATTGGATGACGCTGTTGGTCTTATTGTATTTGCCATCTGCTTTGGTATTTCAAAAACATTGGTTAGCGGTGAAGTGGATATAATTTCTATTATCGTAAATCCATTGATTGAAATTGTAGTTTCACTTATCCTCGGTGCAGTAATGGGCTGGTTGTTGACTCACCTTGAAAAACTCTTCAACTCAAGAACAAATCGTCTTAATCTTACAATCGCATTTGTGTTCTTGACAGTTGCACTTACTATGTTTGATTTCCACATCGGACCTGTACATATCGGTTTCTCATCACTTCTTGTTTGTATGATGCTCGGTACAGTTTTCTGCAACCTTTGTCCTCTTTCACACGACCTTATGAATGCATCTGACAAGTGGACTTCACCACTTTTTGCGTTGTTCTTTGTAATCAGCGGTGCTGAACTTGAACTTAATGTCTTCCTTGACGGTGCTATTATCATAATTGGTGTTGTTTATATTATTTTCCGTTGCTTCGGTAAATATATCGGTTCTGCAATCAGTGCAAAGGCTACAAAGTGTAGTCCAAGCATCTGCAAATACCTTGGTATTACACTTTTCCCACAGGCTGGTGTGGCACTCGGTATGTGCGCTACTGCAATGCAGTTAGGTGAACAAGGAAACCTTATCCGTAACATCACACTTTTCGCAGTTCTTATCTACGAACTCTTTGGCCCTGTTATGACTCGTGAAGCATTGAAAGCTGCAGGCGACATCAAGGCAAAATCTGAAGAAGTTGTCAACCGTCGTCAGGATATGCTCGAAGAAGCAAAGAACAGAGAGCACACTCACTACGGTCAACACACAAACAAAAAATAAAATTAGATATTATAATAAAAAGCCACTGGGTAACCAGTGGTTTTTTATTGTTTATTCTCTTTTGCAGTATTAAGTGTAGAAATAAGTATTCGTTTAATTTCAAGGCAATCATCAAGTAATGATTCACCCTCTTTTTCAGTTATATATTCCGATAAAATCAAAAGTCTTAACCAATATTCTGTCTCGGCAGTTTCTTTAAGAGAAATTTGAAGCTTTGCAATAAAATCTGCTTTACTTATACCGTAAACTGCTTCATTTGCATTTGCGCCAATAGATGTCGCACTACGAATTATCTGTTTTGCAATAACAGTTTCGTGCTTTTCTTTTTTGAGGTATTTATTAAGTTTAACAATTCTGGCAGCGAATAATAAAGATTTGTCTATAAGTGGGTTTTCTTTTTTCATAGTAAAACTCCTCTTTAAAGAATAAAGAAAAAAGAATATTGAATAAAGAATAACTTATGCGATAAAACCGAATATTTATTAATTATTATTTATTCTCTATTCTTTCTTCTTTTAGGCAAGATTTATCTTGCCGCATCTGGCACCCCCTGCGGGAATCGAACCCACATCTAATCCTTAGGAGTTTGCCCCAAGGGGTGTTATTATGTTCACTTTTTGTCACTTAAAAACCCTCACAAACCCTTATTTTACTAGGGTTAGCGGGTGTTGCGGTGTTAACAGAGTCACTCTCGGTTTTTTCTGATAATTAGCAGTTTTGCTAATGAAAATTAGCAGAATATTAGCAAGTGAGCGACAAACAGGCAAATGATGGTGTGTTAATTCTGTCACTTTAACTCTTTTTCCTTTACTTTAAGTACCTTTTTTCTTGATTTAATTACACCAT
>JAZQUC010000155.1:0-5160 GCA_045631075.1 Candidatus Fimenecus sp.
AATGTATATGCTGATTTCTGTGAAAACTACCTTGCAATGCCTGTTGTTAAGGGTGTAAAGACTGCGAAAGAACGCTTTGCAGGTGCAGAAGATACATATACTATCGAAGCACTTATGCACGACGGTAAAGCATTACAGTCCGCAACAAGCCACTATTTTGGTGACGGCTTTGCAAAAGCTTTTGGTATCCAGTTCCAGGATAAGGATAATAAGTTAAAGCATCCTTTCCAGACATCATGGGGTTGTACAACTCGTCTTATCGGTGCTCTTATTATGACTCACGGTGACAACAACGGTCTTGTATTACCACCACATGTTGCACCGGTACAGATTGTTGTTATTCCTGTTGCATCTCATAAAGCAGGTGTTAAGGAAAAGGCAACTGAGGTTTACGAAAACCTTAAGAAGATTTGTCGTGCAAAGATTGATTTATCAGACAATTCACCAGGTTGGAAATACGCTGAATATGAAATGAAGGGTGTTCCACTTCGTCTTGAATTGGGTCCACGCGATATTGAAAATAATCAGTGTGTTGTTGTTCGTCGTGATACAAGAGAAAAGTATTTTGTATCTCTTGATGAGCTTGAAACAAAGATTCCAGAACTTTTACAGATGGTTCACGATGGTCTTTACAATGCAGCACTTGAGCGTCGTAGCAATATGACTTATGTTGCAAATAATATGGACGAAATGGTTGAAATCGCAGAAAACAAGCCAGGATTTATCAAGGCTATGTGGTGCGGTGACCGTGAATGTGAAGATGCTCTTAAAGAACAGGCAGGTGTTACATCACGTTGTATTCCTTTCATTCAGGAAAAAATCGGTGATAAGTGCGTTTGCTGTGGCAAGCCTGCTGACAAAATGCTCTATTGGGGCAAAGCATATTAAAGTGCAGAATGAAATAAAAACTCAAAATATAAGCCGAGTGTTTGTAATGAATACTCGGCTTTTTGCATTGTAAAATAAAAGATAAATTATAATTTGTCGGGATGACATCAAATTAAAACAGAAACAAAAACCTTGTAGGGGTCATTCACGAATGACCCGTTCCAAAGTGTGATGGTAACTTTATTCGGGCGATTCATGAATCGCCCCTACATTACAATCAAATTAATAATATTGTAGGGGACGATGAGTCTCGCCTGCCGGCTCGGTCGGTGCTTACTTCTAGCAGAGGTGTCCACCGGACACCCGCACCCTTCATCGTCCCGCTCTAAAGTTTACCGTCCACTTACTGCGGGTCGCTGTGGGCAGCTACCCCTACATTTGCGGTTTATTTTAATTTCATATCATCCCGACAAAACTCCAATTTGTTCTCTTCTTTATTTTTGTCATATATTGAATTAGCAGTAAATATATGATAAAATAATCTAATAAATTATTTTGGGGGAGTATGTGTGAAAATAATTGATATTTCAAGAGAAGTTTTGTCCTGTCCTGTGTTTCCTGGTGACCCTGTGGCAAGGCTTGAGACAATAAAAAATATAGGTGACGATTCTCCGTACAACCTCAGTAAAATCGATATGTGTCTTCATAACGGAACACATATGGATGCACCTTTGCATTTTTTACCAAATGGTTGTGATATTACAGAAGTGGATATGGAGAAATTCATTGGTCCTTGTGCTGTAATTGAAACAAATGTGAGCGTAATCACAGGTGCAATGGTTGAGGAATATTTTCCAAGAAATGTGAAGAAAATACTTGTAAAAAGTAACGGAAAAGCCGTTTTTCATGAGTCAGCAGCGTCAGAGCTTTATTATCTTGGCTATGAGCTTGTAGGAACAGACAGTATGACTGTTGAGCCAGAGAGTAGCGACGGAAGAACTCACAGAGTTTTTATGATGAATGATATTGCATTATTGGAAAACCTTGATTTAAGCAACGTTAGGTCAGGAGAATATTTCCTTTGTGCAACACCAATAAAAATAGCAGGTGCAGAGGCAGCACCTGTAAGAGCAATTCTCATTTCAGATTATATTTTCTGGAGTGGAAATAAACAGTAAAAGTAGGATGAAGATATGTTGAAAAAATTATTAACATTGTTTCTGACCTTTGCAAAAATAGGGTCAATAACATTTGGTGGTGGACTTACAATGTTGCCACTACTTACAAGAGAAATTGTCCAGAAAAAGAACTGGGCAACAGAAGAAGAGTTACTTGATTATTACGCTGTGGGACAGTGTACACCTGGTATTATTGCAGTTAATACAGCAACATTTATAGGCTATTATCAGGCGGGAGTTTTAGGTGGCATTTTTGCAACACTTGGAATGGTAACACCATCTGTAATAATTATCACGATTGTAGCATCTGTTTTGCAGAATTTTATGGATTACCCAATAGTTGCGTCAGCACTTTCAGGTATCAATGCAGTTGTTTGTGCATTACTTTCTCATACAGTAATCACACTTGCTAAAAAAAGTCTTGTTAATGTGATTTCAGTTGTGCTTTTCATAATCGGACTTGTTGCTTGCTTTGTATTTGATATAACACCAATTCTGCTTGTTATTTTTGGCGGTATTGTGGGTGTTATTTACAGTAAAATCAAGGAGGGCAAAAAGAAATGATGACCTTCTTGTATTTGTTTTTAGAATTTTTTAAAATTGGACTTTTCGCAGTTGGTGGTGGCCCTGCAACTATTCCATTCTTACAGGATTTAGCAAGAAGTGATTACGGCTGGTTTAATCCTGAAGAATTAGGTGTTATGGTTGCTATTGCAGAAAGCACACCTGGACCTATTGGCATCAATATGGCAACTTATGCAGGTTACAATGCAGGTTTTAGTGAATTTGGTCTTGCAGGTGGAATTTTTGGTGGTATAATCGCAACCTTGGGACTTGTAACACCATCAATCATTGTAATTATTCTTGTTGCAGGTTTCTTAAAGACCTTTAAAGAGAATAAGTATGTAAAGGGTGCATTTTCAGGCATTCGTCCTGTAGTTACAGCACTTGTTTTGTTTGCAGTTTTTGGAATTATCAAGCCGATTTTCTATGTAAACGGTGAATTTGCAATCTATGTAATCGCAATTGCACTCGTGCTTTTTGCACTTATGTTTATAAAGAAACTTAAAAAGTTACACCCTGCATTCTGGCTTTTAGTCGGTGCAGTTGCAGGTATTATTTTGAAATTATAAGGTGTTTGTATGTCACTTCAGAAAAATCAGGATATACAATTGAATATTGAGGGCTATACTGCCGAGGGTAATGGTGTGGGTCATTATAACGGACAGGCTGTGTTTGTTTCAGGTGCTGCGAAAGGTGACACAATAATTACTCATATTATCAAGGCAAAAAAGACTTATGCAATCGGCATTATAAAAGAGATTGTCAAGCCGTCAAAGGATAGAATTAAGGTTGATTGTTCTTGTTTCCGCTCATGTGGTGGATGTGTTTTCCGTCATATTTCTTATGAAGCAGAAAAAGAGCTTAAACGACAAAAGGTGGTTGATGCCTTTACTCGTCTTGCACATATTGATGTGCCTGTAAAGGATATAATTACCTGTGAAACGGAAAGATACAGAAATAAAGCACAGTATCCTGTGGGATTTGAAAAAGGCATTGTAGCAGGTTTTTATGCACAGAAAAGTCATAGAATAATTGACTCGGTGGACTGTGCTTTACAACCTGAAGAATTTGCAGAAATTGTGAAAATAATCAAAGCTTGGATGGTTGAATTTGGTGTACAGCCTTACGATTCAATCAATCATACTGGCCTTGTGCGTCATATTTACATACGAAAAGCATTTGTTACAGGTCAGATTATGGTCTGCATTGTAATTAACGGAAATATTTTGCCTTTTGCAGACGAACTTTGTGATGATTTGATGAAATTTGAAAGTATCAAGAGTATTGTTATAAATGAAAATACAGAAAAGACAAATGTGATTCTCGGTAAAAATTGTACAACACTTTGGGGCGAAGATTATATTGAAGATGTGCTTTGTGGTGTGAAAATACGACTTTCACCATTGTCATTTTATCAGGTCAACCACGATTGTGCAGAATTGCTTTATAAAAAAGCTTTGGAATATGTGGAGACAAAAGGGGACGAAACTGTCCTTGACCTTTATTGTGGTGCAGGTACAATCGGTCTTTCAATGGCAAAAAGTGTAGGAAAAGTAATCGGTGTTGAGATTATTTCTGAAGCTATCGAAGATGCAAAGGAAAATGCAAAACGAAATAATATAGAAAACTGCGAGTTTTACTGTGGTGACGCAAAAGATGCAGTAAAAATTCTTAAAGATAAAAATATCGAGCCTGACGCAGTAATTCTTGACCCACCAAGAAAGGGTTGTGACAGAGAAGTACTCGAATATGTTGCAGAAATGAATCCTAAAAAAATCGTTTATGTTTCTTGTGATGTGTCAACTCAGGCTCGTGACTGTGCAGTACTTCGTGAATTAGGATATGAAACAGTAGAAGTAACACCTGTTGATATGTTCCCACGAACAGCACATACAGAATCTGTCGCGTTGATAATTAAGAAATAATATCAAGGAGGAATATGTATATGGCGATTTCTTCATTAACAAAAAAGATTTTTATAACAGGTGATGATTGGTCAACGGAACCTGGTGAAAGAGCAAGCTATTATTCATATTTTGCAGGACAGAATATGATTTACACTCTCTTCAATGTGTGCCTGACTACATATCTTTTGTTTTTGGGCATTGACCCAATAAAATCAGCAACGGTTATGCTGATTGTAAAGGTTTGGGATGCTGTTAATGACACTCTTTTTGGTGTGATTTTTGACTCAATAAAGTTCAAAAGTGGTAAAAAATATCTTCCTTGGATACGGATTTCAACTATACTTATTCCAATTGCAACAATACTGACCTTTATAATTCCGTCAGGTTCTTCACAGACGGTTAAATTGGCTTGGTTTGCTATTGCGTACATACTCTGGGATACCGCTTACACTCTTTGCGATGTTCCGATTTTCGGAATCCTTACATCAATGAGCCAGAGTATTGACGAAAGAAACACAATTCAGTCATATAAAAGTATTGCTACTTATGCAGGTGTTGGTATTACATCTACTCTTGCAACTGTTCTTGTCAGTGAAAAGGTGGGTATGAACTACGGTATGATTTCAATAATCATCTGTGTTATCGCCTTTGGGTTAATGTCACCTGCATCCTTCAAGCTTAAG
>JAZQUC010000156.1:0-9244 GCA_045631075.1 Candidatus Fimenecus sp.
AGTCATTGTCTTCCTAAGACCGCTTTGGCCTCCGACTTCTCCAATTTACCGACTTGAAATGAGTGGTGAAATATGTTAACATCAATGTGAAAAAATACTTGATGGGTGACTGTGATGTTCAAAAAAATTATTGCGATTATATGTGCAGTGTTATCGTTTTTTGGAATTCCTGTTGGTGAGCAGAAATTGTCAAATTCTGATGCAAGTGCTGAGGCTGTGGAGTTATATTCATATATATGCGATGTGTACGGTGAATACATTATTTCGGGTCAGCAGGAATCAACCTGGGTTGATGGTGAGCAGTACGAATTTGAATACATCTATGAAAACACAGGGAAATATCCTGCGATTCGTGGTCTTGACTATATGAATGACGATTTCCAGGGCGTTAATCGTCGTGCTATTGAATGGCACGAAAAAGGTGGCATTGTCACAATCTGTTGGCATTGTGGCAGTGATTTCAGCGGTAGCTGGGCTGAAAGTATGAATACCGAAATTGTCGATTGGGATAAGGCACTTACAGAAGGCACTCCTGAATATGAAAAACTTATAGCAGGAATGGATAAAGGTGCAATGGCTTTACTTGAACTTAAAGAGAAAGGCATACCTGTTCTTTGGCGTCCATTCCATGAGACAGATGGTCAATGGTTCTGGTGGGGTAAAGGCGGAAACAAAAATTTTAAGAAGTTATGGAAGCTTATGTATGAAAGATACACGGAATATTGGGAACTGGATAATCTTATCTGGGTTTTAGGTCTTTCTGAACGGGGAGAAGACTATGGGAAGTGGTATCCAGGTGACAAATATGTGGATATTGCAGGTGCGGATTCCTACATTGACGGACCAAATGAGAATCTTTATAAAAAAGTGAAAAATGTTGTTGGCAAAAAGATGCCTGTGTGTTTTCACGAATGTGGGAAAATACCAACAGTAGAGGAATTACACTCTACGAAAGCAAATTGGGTATGGTTTATGGCATGGCATACGGAATATATGGTTGACCGAAACGAAATTGACCATTTGAAAAATATTTACAATGATGAATATGTGATTACATTGGACGAGTTGCCCGATTGGTCATAATTTATACAGGACAGGAAGTTTTTTCTTGTCCTGTTTTTTGCAATATATTGGCATATCAGACAAATTATAAAAATTCTGATTATTTATAGACTTTTTTTTCAATTAGTGATATAATACAATTAATTATTATGTGCGAATATGCCTTTTTGTGGGAGATTATATAATTATGAGAATTTTAAGAATCATTATTGTTGTTTTATTCCTTATTACAACAGCATTGTTTTCTATGTATTATGTGAACGAAAAGCTTACAGAAGATAATACCATGCCTGTAATCAGCATTGAGGGTGAATTGATTGAAGTAAGCTTTGAAACTACACGAGAAGAATTGTTACAGGGTGTAACAGCTTACGATGAAAAGGATAAGGATATTACAGATAAAATTATTGTTGAATCTGTATCACGATTTATTGATGAAGGTGTCTGCAAGGTAACTTATGCCGTGTGTGACAACGATAATAATGTTGCAAATGCTACAAGAAAAATTAAATATAAAAATTACGAATCACCAAAATTTTCTTTAACACAAGGATTATGTTTTTCAATTTATGAAACAATTGATATTGCAGAAGCAATTCGTGCTGTTGACTGCATTGACGGTGATATAACAAAGAACATTATTATTACATCGGAGGATTTTAGTTCTTCTACTGCAGGTGTTTTTGAACTTGAAGTTTCAGTAGCAAACAGTAAGGGTGATACATCAATTATAAATCTTCCTCTTGTTGTTGAGGATAGAAGTGTTATGGCACCTAAAATCGAATTGAGTCAATATCTTATATATACAAAACCAGGTGAAGAAATCGATTTTCAACAATATCTTGTAAAAGCTCAGGATAGGTTGGAAAAAGATATCACAAATGATGTAAGAATTGAAACAAACGCTAATTTGAATGCTCCGGGCACATACAGTGTTCACTATTATGTAACAGATTCCAATGGGGTTTCGGGTCATACAATACTTAATGTAATCGTAGGATGAGATTATGAACTTATTAAATGTCAGAGTTGAAGTGCACAGTATTGTGCGAGATTTAATTAAGAATATCTGGGCAATATTTATGGCAATACTTATGGGATTTATGGGTATTTATATTGCCTCAAATAGCTTTTACACTCCTGAATATACTGCAAAAGCGATAATTGTTGTTAATGCAAAGGGTTCAACAACAGGTACATACGCATTGTTTTCATCGTCAGTTGAAATGGCAAAGGTTATTTCAAGAGTCATTGTTGATAATTCTGTACAGGAAAAGGCAGCAGAAAAACTTGGTGTTGATGAATTTGACGGAGTATTAAAGGCGGAAATCAATAAGAATACTAACCTTGTTGATGTTTCAGTGAAAAGTGACAGTCCGCAGAAATCATATGAGCTTTTGATGTCTGTCCTTGAGTCATATCCTGAGTTTTCAGATAATGTTTTCCAGAATGTGGTTATAACGATACTTAAAATGCCTAAGGTTCCACACAGCCCGTCAAACAGCCTTTCAAGTGTTAACAAATTATTGGTTGTTGCTATCTGTACTGTGTTTGTAGCGGGATGTATTGTTATTGTTTCACTTCTTCGTGATAC
Organism: Candidatus Fimenecus sp.; assembly: GCA_045631075.1. Lineage (GTDB taxonomy): Bacteria > Bacillota > Clostridia > Oscillospirales > Acutalibacteraceae > Fimenecus. The sequence goes on from JAZQUC010000156.1 coordinate 2,657, forward strand.
AGTTAAGGATGAGGAAGATTTTAACAATAAGATTGAGTCTAAGCTTATCGGTACAATACCACACGAAAGAATAAGATTTAACTTTAAAAACAGGGCCGAGAACAGGGATAAGGCGTTCATTATTCATAACAACGCATTTATAACTTTGGGCTTTGTGGAAAATTATCACAAAATTGCTGCAAAAATTGAACACAGCACTCGTCGTAACGGGTCAAGGGTTTTTTCTATTACAAGTGCTATAGACAATGAGGGTGTATCAACAACTGCCTCAAATATAGCGATATCATTGGCTGACCGCGGACACAAGGTTATACTGATTGATATGAATTGTACTGAGCCGGAACTTTTCACTATTTTTGAAAAGAAGCATAACGAAAAAGCAGAATTTGCAAATCTTATGAACGGAACATTGAAAACAAATGAATTCCGTTTAAAAAGATACAAACATTCATCTTTATATCTTGCACTTAATACACAGCCTCACGAAGAATATGGTGAATGGATTGCAAGTGGAAGATTTGAAAAGGTTCTTGAAGTATTCAAAAATCAGGTTGATTACATAATTATCGACACAGCTGCTGTAAGTGCAGATGCTTATGTTACAGATATATCAAAGCTTGCTGATGAAACACTCTTTGTAGTAAGAACTGACGTTGCATTCAGTACAGATGTTAATGATGCATTGACAACGCTCAAGGAAGTTGGTGCGAAGGTTACAGGTTGTATTCTTAACGATACTTATCCGGAATTTAGCTTCTTTACCCTTGCTGGTCTTGATGAAAGCGGATTCCAGTATAGTTTCAGATATGGAAGAAATGGAAAGTATAACAAATACAACCGAGGCGGCAAGTACGGTAAGTATGGTAAATACGGACGTTATGAAAACTTTGAAGAGGAAGAAACTGAGATATAAATCAAAAGGAAAGATATCAGAATGAATCAGACTGAAAGTAATTCATCAAAACAGAATAATATACAGTTGAAGCTTGAAGACGCAGCCATCGGTATCAGAAAATTGAGCTGGGTTTGTGTTTTGCTGGCATTGATTTTTGGTGGTATTGTATTTGTTAAGGAGCATGTTGATTATGTTCCTTATTATACGGCAGAAGCAACCTTTACCGTTAATACACAGAAATCTTCGTCTGTAGGCGGTGTTTCAGTTTATACATTTTATTACGATACTGCAACAGCTAACCGATTATCAACTACTTTCCCATACTTATTGGACAGCACATTGCTTTTTGATGCAGTTTCAGAGGATATGGGACTTACAAGTATTCCTGCGAGTCTTCGTGCTAATGTTGTTTCGGGTTCTAATATGCTTACGCTTTACTGTACTTCAAGAGACCCACAAATGGCATATGATGTTCTTGTATCAACAATGAAGAACTATCCTGAGGTAGCGAAATATGTTATTGGTAACATACAGTTTGAGGTTATTACAGAGCCTACAATACCTGTTGAACCATCAAACAGCCTTGAATATCTTTCATCTGTAATAAAGGCTATGTTCCTTGGTGCAGTGTTAGGTTGTGCAGCTATTGTAATATATGTATATAGCCGAAAGACTATAAGAACAAGAGAAGATGTCAAGTCAAATCTTAATGCAGAAACACTTGGTGTAATTCCTCATGTCAGCTTTAAACGACATGGAAAAGAAATTGACCAGACAATTTTGTGTACAAATGAAAAAGTTGATAAAGCCTTTTACGAATCAATACGAATTCTGAGAAATGTTTTTAAAAACTCTCTTAAAGAGAACGATAAAATCATTATGGGTACAAGTACTGCACCAAGTGAAGGTAAAACAACAGTTATTACTAACCTTGCATTGTCACTTGCTGAACAGGACAAGAAGATATTACTTGTTGACGGTGATATCCGACACCCTTCAGTTTCACCGTTGCTTGGACTTGATGTTCATACAATGGATTTTGATATTGTAACTGAAAAATACAAGATTGCTTATCTTGAAGAATTTGGAATATACTTTATGGTATTCAATAAAGAAGGTCGTAAAAATCTTCAGTATATGAATTCGGCATATGTGAAAAATATCTTTGATTCTATTCGAGATGATTATGATTTGATTCTTGTTGATACACCTCCTTGTGGACTTGTTTCTGACGCTTTGTTCTTTGCACAGGCTGCTGATGCTGCATATTATGTTGTATTGCAGGACTCTGTAAGAGTTTCAAAAATTCAGAATGGTTTCAATAACTTGTTTGCAACGGATATAAGAATTCTTGGATGTGTGCTTAACGGCTCAATGGCGTCACATACTGGTCATGGTTATGGATACGGATATGGTTCATATGGACATTATGGCAGATATGGTCGTTACGGCAGATATAGTCGTTACGGTAGATATGGTCGATATGGCGGAAACTATGGTCATTACGGACGATACAGTTATGGTCATTATGGCCATTATGGCAGATATGGTCGTTATGGTGGAAATTACAGTCATTATGGCCACCACAGTCATCATAGTAGCCATCATAGTCACAAGAAAACATCAGGGAAAAAGTAACATATAAGTTAATTTTAACGAATGGTGATTAACAATGGAAATAAAAAAAGAAATGATACATCGTCAGTTGGCAGGGGATAATATACTTGTCCCTGGTGGGAATGCAGTGCTTGATTTGAACGGACTTTTTGTTATGACAGAAACAGGAGCGTTTATATGGAGCATTCTTCCTGACGCAGAAAATGAAGAAGATGTTGTAAACAAAATGCTTGATGAATATGATGTTGATAGAGAGACAGCACAACAGGATGTTAAGGAATTTCTTGACAGACTTCGTGCATATGGAATAATTGATTAATATGATAACAAAAAAGGACAAGGTGAATTTGATTTCACCTTGTCCTTAAATTTTTTAGCTTAGTGCTTGAAGCAAGAATTATATTCTTCAACCCAGCGCAAAATTGTCTTACGATTATATGAAGTCGGCATTGCAGCGGTAACAGCAGTTGCTTTTGCTAACTGTAAGCCCATCTTAACAACCTTGCCAAGAATAACCTTGTTGTTAACAAGTCCGTTGAGTTTTGTTTTAATATCGTCCATTGACATTCCGCCAAGCATTGCGCCAAGGCTTGTTGAATCAGCGTCAATAGTCATATCTTCTGCGTTGAGAATACCCTTTGCAAAAATGTAGTCGAGCTCAGGGCCTTCGAGTCTTGTGAGAAGTAGTTTAACACAAGCAAGGGGAGCTAATGCAGCACCGATTTCTTTGTAGAAGTTTTTCTGGTATGTCCAAAGAGTTTCAGCACTGTATGAAGCGGTGCAATCGTTTGAAACGGCATCTGCAAGTATTTTTGCTGCTTTAAGTGAGTTTGCAATACCTGAACCGATAACAGGAACAGTCATAAATCCGCTGTCACCGATTGCTGCGTATCCGTCAGCAACAAGAACACCTAATGGTTGACGAACAGGAATATTTGCAAAGTCATCTGCACGAAGAATTTCAGTGCCGATGCTTGGATTATCTTTTCTTAACATCTCAATCTGACTCATTGCGTATTCACGGTCAAACGGACGGAAACGACCAATGAGAACGTCTGTGTGTTCTTCTTCAGTAGCAACCCATGAAATACCCAATTCGTTGTTTGGAAGAAGGATAACCTTAAATTTTTCGTGCTCATCTACTTCACAAGCTTTGTTGAAAAAGGCTCTGTATATGTAAAATTGTTCGTATTCAATAGGATTGTTCTGAATTCCTGTTGAAGCAGGCATATTGCGTCTTACAGGAGAGTTAAGGCCACAAGCATCAATAACAAGGTCAGCAAGATATTCACCTTTATCAGTTTTGATGCCGACAACACGATTGCCAAAGAAAACAGGACCTTCAATATTCTGTTCATACTCGAATTTTACACCTGATTTTTCAGCGTGTTCAATCAAATGTGCATAGATATCACTACGCTCCATCTGAATTTCTTTTTTATCTTCTTCAGTATGCTGTGTAAGTGCAGTTTCCATGGCAGGACCATAGAATGTCATATCCTGCTTTAATTTGTATTTGCTTACATCAGGCATTGGAATACCGACTGCTGTCCAACCTTTTCTGTCGAAAATATCTGTCCAATCATAACCCATTTTGCCCTTTGCGTTTCTTTCGTATACAGTTACATCATAACCTCTTTGTGCAAGAAGCATAGCAGCAGCGATACCACCGTGTCCACCGCCGGCAACAATTATTCTGTTACCCATAATGTAATCCTCCTTTTCCAATAAACACCTATTACGATTTGTGTGTATTATATCATAAAAGACTTGATTTTTCAACAAATAAACTGTATAATGTAAAGGATAGTAAAATGGTTGAGTATTGGGTTATTGTAAGAAATCTTTGTTTTTTGCAAGTTTGTGGGCCAATTATCAACTGTGAAAGAAAAGGATAATAAAAAAAGATGATGAACAAAAAACACAAGAATGCCGTTAAGGTAGAGATTCCTGAATACCAGACAATACGAGAAATCGTATTTGAAGGCACTGCTCGTGGTGGTAACAACAAGCAGTTTATGTTCCTTGACAGAAACAAACAGCTTCAGGAAGTAAACTATAACCAGACATTCTACAGAATCAGAACGCTCAGCACATATTTTTATAGCAAGGGTTTAAAAAACGGTAAGAAGATTGCTATTGTTTCTGAAAACCTTATTGACTGGGGATTTGCATACTACGCAATTATCGTTGGCGGTAATGTTTGCGTTCCAATGGATGCAAAACTCTCTTATGAAGATATTGAGGACCAGATTATCCGTTGTGACTGCGATGCAGTTGTTTATTCAAAGAAGTTTTCAAAATTCGTTGAACAGATTAAGGCTAATCCTGAAGTTCCACAGATGGAATATTTCTTTATGGACGAATTTGATACATATTATGCAGAAGGCGAAAAGATGATTGAAGCAGGTGACGATACATTTGACACTGTTGAAATCAAGCCTGATGACCTTGCTGCAATTGTTTTCACATCAGGTACAACAGGTAAGAGCAAGGGTGTTATGCTTACACATAAAAATGTTGCAAGTAACTGTTCTGCATCACTTCGTGTACTTACAGGACGCCATGCTATTGCTTTCTTGCCATTACACCATACTCTTTCATGGGTAAGTGGTCTTTATGCAACATATATTGTTTCTGAATGGGGTTATCTTTGTGACAGCCTTAAGGATATTCAGAGAGATATCAAGAAATTCCAGCCATATAACTTTACTGGTGTTCCACTTGTTGTTGAAACAGTTTATGACAGAATCTGGAAAACTGCTCGTAAAATGGGTAAGGAAGAATTGCTTAAAAAAGGTATCAAAATCAGTAATGTGCTTATGAAATTCGGTATCGACAAGCGTCGTAAGATTTTCAAGATGGTTCACGATAATCTTGGTGGCAACCTTGATATGATTGTTTGTGGTGGTGCATACCTTGACCCTAAATACGAAAAGGGACTTTACGAAATCGGTATTGATGTATTTAATGGCTACGGTCTTACAGAATGTTCACCTGTTATCACTTGTAACCATCCTGGAAAATTCAAATTCGGTAGCGTTGGTACTCCACTTGATTGTAATGAAATCAAGATTGTTGACCCTGATGAAAACGGTGTTGGTGAAATTTATGTAAGAGGTTCAAATGTTATGGTTGGTTACTATAACGAACCTGAAGCAACTGCAGCAGCATTCGACGGTGACTGGTTCAAGACAGGTGACTTTGGTCGAATCGATAAGGACGGCTTCCTCTTTATGGTTGGTCGTAAGAAGAATCTTATCATTCTTTCAAACGGTAAGAATGTTTCTCCTGAAGAAATCGAAGAAAAAATGATAAATGAAATTCCATATGTTAAGGAAGTTCTTGTTTATCAGGAAGGTGATAAGATTACAGGTGAATTCTTCTTGAATGTTGAAGATTACCCTGATTGCCAAGATAATCTTGATGCCGATGTTAAAAAGGTAAATGCCATGATGCCAATGTTCAAGAGAATCGGTAATATTGTTGTTCGTGACGAGGAATTCCCAAAAACAACAACAATGAAAATTGCAAGAAAATATCATACAAACTAATATGATTAAAAACCTCCGAGAAATCGGAGGTTTTATTTTATCAAAAAGGAAGCCGTTGATGTTACTCAACGGCTTTTGGTTGTTATTAAAGATTATAGTATTTATCAAATTCTGCTGGATGAGGAATTGCTGAAAGCTGACGAACTTCTTCACGCTTACCTTTAATGAAGTTTTTGATAAGTTCTTCTGGGAATACTCCACCTTCTGTAAGGAATTCGTAATCTGCTTCAAGTGCATCAAGTGCTTCGTCAAGAGATGCAGGAAGATGAGTGAGCTTTGCTTTTTCTTCATCGCTGAGGTGATAAAGATTAAAGTCATAGGGACCCCAACCGTTTGCATGAGGATCAATTTTGTTTTTGATACCGTCAAGACCTGCCATAAGAATAGCAGCATAGCAGAAATAGGGGTTACATGTAGCATCGGGATTACGAAGCTCGAAACGGCGTTTATCAGGACTCTTTGCATAAGCAGGAATACGGATAACAGCACTTCTGTTTGAAGTTGCATAACCAACTGTTACAG
>JAZQUC010000157.1:0-6273 GCA_045631075.1 Candidatus Fimenecus sp.
CCGTATGCAGAAAGATTAATGCCCACAAGTACAATTTCAGTATAACCATTTTCAGTCAAAGCAATTACTTCGTTTTTAATATCATCAATAGGCTTCCAACGGACTCTGCCTCTGGCTTTCGGAATAATACAGTATGAACAGAATCTGTCACAACCATCTTCAATTTTAAGAATTGCTCGTGTGCGTTCTTCAAAATTGCTTATGCCTGATGATACAAGGGGTTCACCACTTTGATGCTGTTCCATATATAATGTCCTGCAACCTGCAGAAAAATATTCATTCAAGGCTTTTGTAAGTAACTTGTTATTCTTGTTGCCAAGAACAATATCGGCTTCTGTAAGCTTTTCAGCCATCTGTGGGAATGACTGTGGCATACATCCTGTAAGCACTATTGTGCTATCAGGATATTTCTTTTTATAATGACGGACACATTGCCTTGTTTTTCTGTCACTTTCACTTGTTACGGTGCAAGAGTTTACAACAAAAATTTCAGCTTCATTCTCGTCTTCTGTGACGACATATCCGTTTTTATTCAGTTGTTCACGCATTTCCTGGGTTTCGTATTGATTTACCTTGCACCCAAGAGTGTGGAAAAATACCTTCATAAAATCACCAAAAATAATTATAACACATATTTTAATTTTTTCATATACTAATTTGTCCCATTCATATATTTTTTTGGAGGGATATGAATGAAAAAGTTTTTATGTGTTGTAGTTAGTATTGTATTTGTGTTGTTAATGTCCGTGACGGCTTTTGCAGTTGATGGTGATAATAATACCGTGGCAGGTGATTTGTCGGCAAAATCCGCAATTTTAATGGAAGTTTCAACAGGCACAGTGCTTATGGAGCATAATCCTGACGAAAAGCTTTCACCTGCATCAATTACAAAGGTTATGACGATTCTTTTGACATTTGAAGCCTTGGAAAAAGGTCAGATTGCACTTGAAGATAAGGTAACAGCAAGTCAAAATGCATCTTCAAAGGGCGGTTCGCAAATCTGGCTTAAAGAAGGCGAAGTTATGACTGTTCACGAGCTTTTAAAAGCAACTGTAATCGCAAGTGCCAATGACGCCTGTACAGCTCTTGGTGAATACATAGCAGGTGACGAAATTTCATTCGTTGCTATGATGAATGAACGGGCAAAAGAACTCGGTATGAATAATACATCATTCGAAAACTGTTCAGGACTTGATGATACAGTTACTAATCATTATTCAACTGCAAGAGATGTTGCCATAATGAGCCGTGAACTTATGAAACACGAAAATGTAAAGGAATACACAACAATATGGATGGATACATTGCGTAACGGTGAAACACAGCTTGTAAATACAAATAAGCTTGTTCGTTATTATGACGGTGCAACAGGTCTTAAAACAGGTACAACATCAAAGGCAGGATATTGTGTAAGTGCAACTGCAAAGCGAGATGGTATGGAACTTGTTGCCGTCGTACTCGGTAGTGATAACAGCAGTGAACGATTTGAAGATGCCAAGAAAATGCTCAGCTGGGGATTTTTAAATTATGCAATATACCAACCTGAAATAGATAAATCCTTAATCACAGATGTTACCGTGCTTTATGGTGAACAAGACACAATAAAACCTGTTGTTAAAAATCCTTTGCCAATTTTAATTTCAAAAAATCAAAAAGATTCAATAGAACAGCGTGTTGATATGTGCGTTGATGTGAAAGCACCTGTTGAAAAAAATCAGACTCTTGGTAAGGTTTACTTTGAAATTGACGGTAAAATAGTAGGCGAGTGCCCAATTATTAACGAGAAAAAAGTCGAGCGAAGGTCTGTGTGGTTTATCTTTTCACTTTTATGGTCATCTTTTACAAAAAAATCATAAAAATCTATTGAAAAATTTGAGAAATTAGGTTAAAATATTAAAAAAGTATAACACAAAGCGAGGACTAATTAAAAATGGCATTAAAACTTAACGATAAGTATGTTAAGAGTTTTATTACTGATGACGAATTAAATGCTATGGCTGGTGCTGTTGCAGATGCTCATCAGAAAATTGAAGACAAAAGTGGAGAAGGCTCTGACTTTTTAGGTTGGGTTGACCTTCCTGTAAACTATGATAAGGAAGAATTCGAAAGAATTAAGGTTGCTGCTGAAAAAATCAAAAACGATTCAAAAGCTCTTGTTGTAATCGGTATCGGTGGTTCATACCTTGGTGCACGTGCTGCAATTGAATTCTGTAAATCTCAGAATTATAATCTCGTATCAAAGGATACACCAAATATTTATTTCAGCGGTAATTCTATCAGCGGTAATTCACTCAGTGAACTTGTTGATATGGTTAAGGATATTGATTTCTCAATCAATGTTATTTCAAAATCAGGTACAACAACTGAACCTGCTATTGCATTCCGTATTTTCCGTGACCTTCTTATCAAGAAGTATGGTGAAGAAGAAGCAGCAAAGAGAATTTACGTTACAACTGATAAGGCAAAGGGTACTCTTAAAGAGTTTTCTGACAAAGCAGGTTACGAAACATTCGTAGTTCCTGATGATGTTGGTGGTCGTTATTCAGTTCTTACTGCAGTTGGTCTTCTTCCTATTGCAGTTGCAGGAATTGACATCGATAAAATGATGCAGGGTGCTGCTGATGCTCGCGAAGCTTATAGCGTTTGTGATATGGATAAAAACGATTGTTACAAATACGCTGCAATCCGTAATATCCTTCTCGGTAAGGGTAAGGCAGTCGAGCTTATGGTTGCTTATGAGCCTGATTTCACAATGATGAACGAATGGTTCAAGCAGCTCTTCGGTGAAAGCGAAGGTAAAGACGGCAAGGGCATTTTCCCTACAAGCGTTGTTTGCTCAACAGACCTTCACTCAATGGGTCAGTATATTCAGGATGGTGTGAGAATGTTATTCGAAACATCTGTAATGTTCACAAAACCAAAGAGAGAAGTTGTTATTGAAGAAGACGAAGTAAATGCTGATGGTCTTAATTTCCTTGCTGGAAAGACAATGGATTTTGTTAACCGTAAGGCATATGAAGGAACACTTTTAGCTCATGTTGATGGTGGCGTTCCAAATATCTGTATTGAAGTTCCTGAAATGAACGAATACGAATTTGGTTATCTTGTATATTTCTTTGAAAAAGCTTGTGCTGTTTCAGGTTATGTATTAGGTGTTAACCCATTCAATCAGCCTGGTGTTGAAAGCTACAAGAAAAATATGTTTGCGCTTCTTGGTAAACCAGGTTATGAAGCACAGCAGGCAGAATTATTAGCAAGACTTAAATAAAACAAAAAAGGGAAATGACCATTCTTAATAGGGATGGATAATAAATATATAGGAGGAGATAATATGATTTCTCTTATTATCGGTAAAAAAGGAACAGGAAAAACAAAGGTACTTGTAGAACGCGTTAATGACGCTGTTCATGTATCAAGCGGTAACGTTGTATGTGTTGAAAAAGAAACAAAACTTACATACGACGTAAACTATCGTGCAAGACTTATTGCAACAGATGTTTTTGCAATTGCAGGTTATGATGCATTCTATGGCTTCTTAAGCGGTATTTGTGCAGGTGACCATGACATTACTGACATTTTTGTTGATGCTACATACAGAATTGCAGAAGATAATGAAAGAACTGGTGAAGCTCTTGCAGCATTCCTCGCAAAAGTTAACGAACTTTCAAAGATTTCTGATACAAAGTTCACATTCACAATTTCTTCAGACCTTGAAGAACTTCCTGAATCAATATTTGCTTTCTGCGAAAAACTCAACTAATCGTTAACAAAACGGTAGGGCGGGGTCTTGACCCCGCCGATTTTATGTAAATTTGTATAAAAAATATTTATAAATTTTGTTGACAAAAACGAAATATAAATATATAATATTTAACGCATGTGATGAGGAATGTTTTATGAATATCCAACTTGAACAGATTTTTAATCTTGAAGGCTCAAAAAAAGAATTCGATTTCTGCTTTGAACCGGAATACTCTCTTTCTGACGATATTTCACTTGACGCACCCGGTATTGCGGTTAGTGGTAAAATCGAGAATAACACGGGAATTGTGTCGTTGTCAGCAAGTGCTAAGTTTTCCGCAACCGTGGTTTGCAGTCGATGTGCTGAGAGCTTTAAGAAGGATTTTCAGGTGGATATAGAGCATTTACTTGCTAACAATCTCATTAACGAAGATAATGACGATTATATCGTTGTTGAAAATTCCATGCTTGACTTGTCTTCATTGATTTGTGAAGATGTTATCTTTTCATTACCATTAAGATTTTTGTGTGATGATGAGTGTAAGGGACTTTGTTCCAAGTGTGGTAAAAACCTTAATAACGGTCCTTGTGATTGTAAAAAGGATATTGACCCACGAATGGCAGCTTTATTACAGTTGCTTGATGATTAATCAATTATTTATTTTATTATAATAAGGAGGTGCCCCACATGGCAGTACCTAAGAGAAGAGTTTCAAAAACAAGAAGAGATAAGAGACGTTCAAACGTATGGAAGATGACAGCTCCTGAACTTGTAAAGTGCCCAAATTGCGGTGGTTACAAGAGACCTCACAGAGTATGTGGTGAATGCGGTCAGTATAAGGGTAGACAGGTTGTTGCTCTTAAGGAAGAAGCATAATTTATTCCAGTTTTAAGTAAGGCGGAAAGAACGATTTCTCTCCGCCTTTTAGTCTTGCTTAAAAACAATTGAAGGCAGGTGAATGTTTTGTCAGTTGAAATTTGTGGTGTGAACCCAAAGTCTGTGTGCGCTTTAAAGGGTATTACAGCAGGTGATGAATTACTTAAAATCAACGGTAATGAAATAATGGATGTTCTGGACTATGATTTTTATATGACAGAACAGAATTTGACACTTACTTTCAAGTGCAAAGACGGAAAATACAAGGTGATTAAAACTGAGAGCACAAATTGTGGGCTTGAATTCCAGACATATCTTATGGACAAGCAACAGCATTGCAAAAACAAGTGTATTTTCTGCTTTATCGACCAGTTGCCAAAAGGACTTCGTGAAAGTCTTTATTTTAAGGATGACGATAGCCGGCTTTCATTCCTTTTCGGTAATTATATTACGCTTACTAATATTTCAGAACATGAGGTTGAGCGTATTATTAAAATGCACATCAGTCCTGTTAATATTTCAGTTCATACAATGAACCCTGAGCTTAGAGTTCAGATGATGAAAAACAAAAACGCAGGTAAATGTCTTGATATTATTAAAAGATTTGCTGATGCAGGAATCCAGATGAATACTCAGCTTGTGCTTTGCCCGGGTATTAACGACGGTGACGAATTGAAATATAGCATTGAGCAGTTGTCAGCACTTTATCCTGCAGTTCAAAGCATAGCAGCAGTTCCTGTGGGACTTACAAAATTCCGTGATGGTTTGGAAAAACTTGAACCTTATAACAAAAAGACAGCAGGGGATACAATCGATATAATCGAAGAATATTCACAAAAATTCCGTGAGGAATTAGGTGTTGGTCTTTGTTATCCTGCCGACGAGTTTTTCATTAAGGCAGAAAGAGATTTGCCGTTTGCCGATTATTATGACGGTTATCCTCAGCTTGATAATGGCGTTGGTCTCGTTCGTTCATTTTATGACGATTTTCTTGATGAAATCGAGTATTGCAACGAAAAACCAACTCGCAAAAAAGTGACACTTGCAACAGGTGCCGACTTTTATCCGTATCTTTATGACCTTTGCAAAAAGGCGGAAGAAAAATATAATATCGAAATCAATGTACGAAAGATAATCAATAATTTCTTTGGTGAAACTATTACAGTTTCAGGGCTTATAACAGGTATCGACCTTTATGAGCAACTTAAAAATGATGATTTAGGTGAATACTTGTTGTTGCCAAGCTCAATGATTAGTGATTATACAAATCATACTGAAAATAAAAACAAATTCCTTGATGATATGACAGTCGAGGAGTTGGAAGAAAGATTAAATACAAAAATTATCCTGACCAAAGGTGACGGAGGTCAACTTTTAAGAAATGTTCTGGGGGTGGAATAATGGCAAAACCCGTAGTGGCGATTGTTGGTCGTCCTAATGTAGGTAAAAGTACACTTTTTAACAAACTTATCGGTAAAAGATTGTCTATCGTTGACGATACACCTAGTGTCACTCGTGACAGAATTTATGGTGATTGCGAGTGGCTTGGTCACGAAATGCTTTTGATTGATACAGGTGGTATCGAGCCATATTCAGACGATATTATCCTTTCACAGATGCGTCGTCAGGCACAGCTTGCCATTGATAGTGCTGAT
>JAZQUC010000158.1:0-16186 GCA_045631075.1 Candidatus Fimenecus sp.
AAATGTTAATATGCTTGATAACTTCTTCAATTTAGGTGGTGACTCAATTCTTGCAATCTATGTAGTATCTGAACTTGAAGAAAAGGGCTATGAGCTTCATGTAGCAGATATTATGCAGAGTGATACACTCATGGATATTGCAAAGACAATGGAATCAAGTAGTGTGAAGGTAATATATGACCAATATGAGGTAAACGGATTTATTCCATACAGTCCGATTATGAGAGCTTTCTTAAAGAAAGTAAAAGAAATTCCAAGAGACTTTATTCATACCTGTATTGTGTCAACGGATTGTGATGAGTTTGTATCAAAAAAAGCAATAAGCATTCTTGTATCTCACCACGATATGTTAAGGGGTACATTCGCAGATAGCGGAATAGAAATTCATCCTTCTGATGCGAGAAAAGCATTTTCATTTAATACAATTACCATTCGTGATACAGAAGAAGCAATAGAACATTTAAAAAACACTCAACTCGAAGATGATAAGCTTATAAATGTGGTTTTCTGTAAAACAGAAAAAGAAAACTTTATAAGTTTTACAATTCACCATTTCCTTATTGATTTGGTTTCGTGGGAAGTTCTTATAAAAGACTTTAATACAGTTGTTAAGCAGTTAAAGAATGGTGAAACAATCGCTCTTCCTGCAAAAACAGCTTCATTTAAGCTTTGGAATAATAAACTCAATCAGTATGCAGAAACAATGCCTGAAATCAACAAAGTATATTGGGAAAATGTTATTGAAAAGCTTGATAATGCGAAATCTCTTAAAGCAGACGAAACGGTAAATGGTGCAGAAGCATACAGCTTTACATATGATAAGGAAACATCGGAAAAAATTATAAACGGTGTTAATGGCGCATATGGTACAAGAACTAACGAAGTTATGTTGGCTGCGTTAGGCCTTGCTGTGACTGAAATTACAGGAACAGATGCTGGTGTTATCGTAGAAAGTCATGGTAGAACAGAACTTCACAAGCCGATTGCTATTGAACGCACTGTTGGTTGGTTTACATCCTGTTATCCGGTTGTTGTTAACAATGATGGAGATGTAGCAGAAGAGTTGATAAGGGTAAAGGATACAATGAGAAAAATACCTAAAAGTGGTATAGAGTATCTTCTTTTGTCAGATGGCTTCCATAAAAATGCAGACGTTATGTTTAATTTCTATAAAACAAGTCTTGCAGAAGAAACCAGAGGCAAACAGAGTGTGTTCTTTAGTGGTAATTCTGTTTTCCCAGGTATAATTAATGTTAACTGTTCTGATGTTGATAATATTTTGACAGTAAACATTTCAATTCCCGAAGGTGTGCATAAGGCAAATATAGGTGAAGAACTCGGTTTGAAAATGAAAGAAAAAATCGATGACATTATTCGTGTTTGTACAAAAACAGACACGGTGGTCAAATCGCGCTCAGACTTCTCAGATGATGAACTTACTGAGAGTGAATTGGATGAATTGCAAGAATTATTTGATTGGATAGATGATGATGAAGAGTAGTAATATCAAGGATGTATATTCCTTAACCCCTTCCCAAGAAGGAATCTATGCCCAATATTTCCAGAGTAAAGAAACAAAGACATATCAGTTACAAAGTCTGTGCAGAATCAAGAAAGAAACAGACCTTGAAAAGATAAGTAAGAGTGTAGAGTTGCTTTCAGACAGACATGAAGTACTTAAATCAGCATTTACAGTGCTTAAGTCAACAGGAGCAATTAAACAGGTAATTTTAGAGAACAGAAAACCAGAGTTTACTGTTCTTGAACAAGGTATGCCTTTTTCACAGGAAAAACTCCAAGAAATAGTAGAAGAAGATTTAAATACAGCACTTGATTTACAGAAGGATTCATTATTCAAGGTAACAATAATAGATTTTGAAGATGAAAGATATATGCTCTTCCATTCACACCATATTATTCTTGATGGTTGGTGTTTACCTGTAATTATCAGTGACTTACAGAGATATTACAGTGCACTCGAAAACAACAAAACAGTAGAAGAGATAAGACAAGAAATCAAGAAGGAAGCAGAAGAAAGTACATCATATGCCCAGTATGCAAACTGGATAAAGAAACAGGATACAGAAGCATTAACAGAATATTGGAAGAATCTTCTTGCAGACAGTGAAATCACACATATATATGGCAAGGAAAAGAAGGATAATGCAAAGAATGAAAGGATTATCACATTCAAAACACAGATAAGTGAAGAAATAACAAAGAAGATAGAAAGCTTTGCAAAGGAAAACAAGGTAACAGCAAATTCAGTATTTGAATGTGCGTTCGGAATAGCATTACAGAAATATTCAGGTAGTGAAGATGTAGTATTTGATAAGGTAATTTCGGGTAGAAGTATTCCACTTAAAAATATTGAAAATACAGTGGGCCTTTTCATAAATACAGTACCTGTAAGAATGCAAACAGAAGGAAACACAACACTTACAGAAGCATTAAAGGAAACACAGAAACAGACAATTGCTGCAAATGTAAATGGAATATTACCACTTGGAGAAATATACAAACAGACAAATATAGAAGCAAATAGTATAGATTCATTGTTTGTATTTGAAAACTACTATACAGGTGACGGAAGTGAAATAGCAAATGGAGCACTGAAGCCTGAGGTAGTGTCTTTTGAAGAACAGACAGAGTTCAATCTTACTGTAACAATTATGAAGGATAACGACGGTTATTCAATCAGAACATCATATGTAGAAGAAATATATACAAAAGCAGAAGCAAATAGCTTCACAAATGGATATATTTCTATCCTTGAGAGTGCTCTTGACGGAACAAAACAAATCAAGGATATTACAGTTCTTTCACCAGAAGAACAATCTCAAATCAATAGCTTCAATGAAACAGACCACAGCTATGAAATTGCAGAAAACACAACACTCTACTCATTGTTTGAAGAAAAAGCAAACGAGAATGAAGATAAAGTATGTGTAATCGCAAATGATGAAGAAATCACATTTAAAGATTTCAAGAATTACGCAGAAAGACTTGATAGCAAGGTAAGAGCAATCACAAACAATGAAAAGAGCGTAATAGCAGTAATCTGTGAAAGAAGCTTTGAAATGTATGGAGCAGTGTATGGCATTATCCGTGGTGGTAATGCATATCTGCCAATAGACCCAAATTATCCACAGGAAAGAATAGACTACATTTTATCTAATTCAGGTGCAAAAGCAGTAGTAGCACAAAACAAGTTTACACAGCTTGTAACATCAGTTCCATGTATTGATGCAACTGAAGTACTTAACAATAAGAAAACAACAGAAAAAACACCTGTTCTTGCAAATGAAAATGATACAGCATATGTAATATATACATCAGGTAGTACAGGAAATCCAAAGGGAGCAAAGATAAGCCATAAGTCTGCAGTAAACAGAATATTGTGGATGCATGACTTCTATCCACTTGAAGATAATGATGTAATATTACAGAAAACACCATATACATTTGATGTATCAGTATGGGAGTTATTCTGGTGGGGTATAAAGGGAAGAACATTATGTGCATCAAAACCAGATGAACATTTCTTACCTGCAAAGATACTTAATGAAACAAAGAATCATAAAGTAACACATTTACACTTTGTACCATCAGTATTTGACTTGTTCTTAACATATCTTGAGAACAATCCTGAAGAACAAAGCAAGTTCAGTACAGTAAAATATGTGTTCTTGTCAGGTGAAGCATTAACAGCAAATAGTATAAAGAGATTCTACAATATCTATGACTACAATAAGGTACAGATACATAATCTTTACGGACCAACAGAATGCGCAGTTGACGTAAGCTACTATCCATGTGTACCAACAGACATTGACCCAGTACCAATAGGTAAACCAATATACAATACACAGTTACATATTGTAGATAAATATATTAACCCAACACCAATAGGAGTAGTGGGTGAGCTTTGTATTGCAGGCGTAAATGTAGGACAAGGCTATCTTAATAACGAAGAACTCACAAACGAAAAGTTCATAGACAATCCATTCGGAGAAGGCAAGCTTTACAAAACAGGAGACCTGGCATACTGGAGAGCAGACGGACAGATAATCTATTGTGGCAGAAATGACTTCCAGGTGAAAGTTAACGGACAACGAATAGAATTGGGTGAAATAGAGAACGCTATCAATGAGGTTGAGGGCGTTGATTCGGTTGCTGTTATGGTTTCAAAAAATAACAGTAGAGATGTGCTTGTGGCATATTGCGTTGGAAACAATATTAATAAAAGTGCAGTAAAATCATATTGCGATAGCAAACTTCCTCGCTATATGGTTCCAAGTGCATTTGTAATGCTTGAAAAAATGCCACTTAACGCAAGTGGTAAGCTTGACCGTAAGCAACTTAAATCAATTAAGGTTGAGTTTGAAGACGAATTTGTTAAGGAAAAACCTACAAATGAAACTGAAAAAATGATTTGCAGCATTTTTGAGAAAATTCTTCATACAAAAGAAATTGGTACAAATGAAAGCTTCTTCGCACTTGGTGGTACAAGTATCGATATGATTGCTACGTTGTCAGAAAGTGAAATGAAGGATATTTCACCAGCACAATTTATTGCTAATCCAACAGCGAAAAAATTGGCGGAAATTCTTTTAAATGATACTGTTTCATTAACAGAAGTCGTAGAAATATTACGAGATGTGCCAAACGCAGAAAAGGTGCTTGTTGTAGTGCCTTATGCGGGTGGTGATGCTACTGCTTATGCCAAATTTGTAGAATCCATGTCAAATGAGTCAACAGATATGGCAATATACTATGTGAAATATCTTCGTTCTTATTATGAGTGTCAAAAAGCATCAGAAATTCTTGCACAAATTGGAAAAGATAAAAAAATGTACATCTACTCTCATTGTGCAGGTGCGGCAGTTGCTATGCAGTTGATTAATATTCTTGAAGAAAAGAATGTTGAGATATCACATTATGTTGCAGGTGGATATATTCCTCCAAAGAAGGCTCCTAAGAAGAATGGATGGAACATAGTTTCAGATAAGCAAATCAAAAAACGACTTGTTTCAGCAGGTGCACCACTTGAAAGTTTCTCTGATGAACAGAATCTTAATATGATTGATAATTTCCGTAAAGATACGGACTTTATGACATGGTATTATTACAATAATCATAAGAAGGTTAATGTACAGACGGATGCTATCATCAGCAAGACAGATGTTTTCACAAAAAACTTTAAGGATGCTGAAAAGCTTTGGAGTTTGAGTGCAGGTAATTTCAATGATGTCCACTTTATTGAAACGGATTCACATTATTTCCAATCAGACAACAGTGATACACTTGTTAAGCTTCTTCTTAATATTATCCAATGAAAAAACACCGAGGAACTTTAAAAGTTCTTCGGTGTTTGATTTTAAATAGATTTTATTTTTTGCGTCTTGCTTTTGCTTTTTCCCTTGAAAGTTTTATTTTTTCTTTTCTTGCGATTTCATTATCTTCCATAGATTTTTCTTCAAGACATTTTAATGCGTTTTCTTTTTCTTCTAATTTTCTATGCGGTTTTTCAAAGAATTCCATCATTCTGTCGCCAAAGAGTTTTACTATGATTAACATAATAATGCCAATCGCAACACCTGCAATACACAAGAAGTGATATGTGTTGAATGGTCCTAAAATCTTTTCATGTGCCTCTGATAAAAATTCAACAGGAAATCTCGTTGCACTGTATGCTATAAGGTAAGCAGGATAAAGCTGTCCAGGTTTTGTTTTTTTTCTGATGAAGAACAAGAAAAATAATATTAAGATAGCAAGAGCTGCTTCGATTGCCTGGACAGGAACCTGATTTCCCGGATGGTCAATGTGATGATTGTATGGACCGTGTTCCCATGGGATGCCCCAACAGCAACCCTGACAGTAACAAGCAATTTTAACAACAAATAAGAACGGTGGCAAGGTTAAAGTTACAATGTCAGCCAGCCTTAACAGGTTGGATTGAATGATTAAAGAAATAATGAACCAGGCGATAGGAGCGACTATCAATAAGCCAAAGTAGTTAGCGCCTGTTCCAACTAATTCACCAAAAGCCCTGTTGACATTAGAGGATAATGTGGTTAGCCTTGTTGTTAATAATAATTCGGCACATACTAAAACAACTTTGACAATATTTTTACTTTTAATATTTTTTTTGTCGAGAACATATAATAATTTTTCTGAGTACAGGCTTATAGAGTCTTTCTTTAAAAAGTACAAGAAGACACAGAAAACAAGTGTAACCGGAGTCGCATAAGAGTTAATCAAGCCGTACGACCATTGGTCACCAAAATATCTATGCATATAATCACCTTCAAATTTATGTAGTTTATATTAATATAATTTTATCACATAGTTTTTAATGTTTCAAGAGTAAAAGTGTAAAATACAACAACATCCAAAAATAACCTATTTGAAATCATTGACATTAAATGAAAGTTGTGGCATAATATCTGTGTATGGATGGAAGTATAAAAGTAATTTTGGAATATGGAGGTAGTGATGTAATGAAATCGAACATTACAAGAATTTTATCAATTATTTTGGCACTCAGCCTTATCGTTTGTTGTTTTTCTGCCTGTGGCGGCAATGGTGAAGACGAAGAACCAACATATGATATTGAAATGCCAACAAACCCAAGCAATATGGGTTCAGACGACAGCTTTATAAGTGAAGACCCAAATGGAACAGGTAACGATGTGGGCGGAAATAATAACAGCACATCAAATGGTAACAATAGCTATGTTCCTAATGGCGGCACATCAACTATAACACCAAATTATAACAACAATTCAAGTCAGACAAATAATGGTCAGACAAATAACAATACAAATTCTAATTCAAACTCAAACTCTTCTTCAGGTTTAACTGGAATTGCGGGCGATTTGCAGTATGAAATCGAGCACTTTATGACACATATTGATACTCCTGAAGAAAGAAACGAGATGCTCGCTCTTGCAGGTTATGAATATGACCCTGTACAGGATATTTACTATACCAGCCTTAATCCATGGCAGCGTTCAATGGGCTTTGCAGATATTTATGACCAGGCTGCACCACTTACAAATATGTGGTATCTTACACTTAAGGCAGACTTCACATACGGCAACCTTCTTTGGAGACTTCAGTGGTGGAAAGGTCAGTATGGTGTTCTTGAAGGTGCTGAATTAGGTGTTTATACAAAGAATCCTGCAAACCAGTCAACATTCTACAAGTGTGCTGAAGATGACCAGCTTCTCAAGATGACAATGGACTTCTATCACAGCTGGGCTGATTATCAGGATGGTAACAGACTCTTCACAAGACTTGAACAGGAACACTGGTGGCTTACAGGCTTCAAGTTTGGTATGGTTAATCCAAAGAGCTGTGTTGTAAGAGCAACTCTTTATGCATTTGATGATAAGATGGCTGACGGTATTGAAGCAGGTCTTCAGAATCTTACTGATGGCAACAACAAGCTTACAGGTAAAGGTTTTGTTCCTTATAAATCAGGCACAACAGCAAAGGATTTCTACATAAGAAACGGCAACAGATTCTCTGTTGTATGGCAGGAAGCTGGTTATGTTAACTATAGCACAGCGCAAAATCCTGATATAGAAGGATAAAAGTAATAAGCAATAAAATGAACGCCCTGTGTTGAAAATGCAGGGCGTTTTCTATGTATAATATAAGTATAGTGTAAATATATTTAAAAAAGTTTCTTATTATAGTTGAAAAAAAGCTTTTTTTAGTGTAAAATATACAAACAGAGTTTAATTTTTAATGATTTTTATAAATGTTTTTGGAGGTTTTGTATGAATTATTCACTTACAAAGAAACAAGCAAAAGAGCTTGTTGAGTCAAAACTTTCTCATTTTATCGGTGTAAATCCTAATGAGGCAACAAATGAACAGTTCTATAAGGCTATTGCTCTTATTGTAAGAGATATGATGAGTCAGGGTAGAGCTGAATTTTCAAAAGAAGGCTCAAAAAAGGGTACAAAGAGAGTTTACTATCTTTGTATGGAATTCCTTATGGGTCGTTCTCTTAAAAATAATCTTTACAATCTTAACCTTACAAAGGTTTTTGAAAGCGTATTAAAGGATTACGGCATCAAGATGGATTCAATTTATGATTGTGAGCCTGATGCTGGTCTTGGTAATGGTGGTCTTGGTCGTCTTGCTGCTTGTTATCTTGACGGTCTTGCAACACAGGGCTATGTTGCAAAGGGTTACACAATTCTTTATGAATATGGTATCTTCAAGCAGAAGCTTGTTGACGGTTGGCAGACTGAACTTCCTGACTTCTGGCTTCCTGGCGGTGATGTGTGGCTTGTTCCTCACGAAGAACAGTCAATGGAAATCAAGTTTGAGGGTGAAGTTCGTGATATGTGGGATAATGACTATCACCACGTTGAAATTGACAACCCAACAGTAATTCAGGCTATTCCTTATGATATGCACGTTGCAGGTAAAGATGGTAAGGGTGTTTCTGTTCTTCGTCTTTGGGCTGCAAAAGCACCTGGTCTTGATATGGCACTCTTTAATCAGGGTGACTATATGAGAGCTATGGAAAGAAACGCTATGGCTGAGGTTATCAGTAAGGTTCTTTATCCTGCAGATAATCATCCTGAAGGAAAATCACTTCGTCTTCGTCAGCAGTATTTCCTTGTTTCTGCATCAGTACAGGATATTGTTCAGCATCACCTTCGTGAATTCGGCACAATGGATAACTTTGCTGATAAAGTTGCAATTCACGTTAATGATACTCATCCAACAATGGCTATTCCTGAACTTATGCGTATTCTTCTTGATGAATGTGGCTATGGTTGGGACGAAGCTTGGAACATTGTTACAAATACAGTTGCTTATACAAACCATACAGTTATGAAGGAAGCACTTGAATGTTGGCCAGAAGACCTTTACAAGAGACTTATGCCTCGTCTTTGGCAGATTACAAAGGAAATTGACAATCGTTTCCGTTCATATGTATGGAACAGCACATATAACGCTGATACAGTTGAAAGAATGGCTGTTATCTCAAATGGTGTTGTAAGAATGGCTAACCTTTGTGTTGCAGGTTCACATTGTGTAAACGGTGTTTCTGCTCTTCACAGTGACATTCTTAAGGATACAGTTTTCTCTGATTTCTATGCGCTTACTCCTGACAAGTTCACAAACGTGACAAACGGTATTGCTCACAGAAGATGGCTTTGTCAGGCTAATCCAAAGCTCACAAGCTTCCTTACAGAAACTATCGGTGACGGATTTGTTAAGAATGCAGATAAGCTTCTTGATTTAAGAAAGTTCAAGGACGATAAGGCTGTTCTTGATGAACTTGGTAAGATTAAGAGAGCAAATAAAGAAGAATTTGCAAAGTATGTGCTTAAGCATAACGGCATCAAGCTTGACCCTGATTCAATCTTTGATGTTCAGGTTAAGCGTCTTCACGAGTATAAGCGTCAGCAGCTTAATGCTCTTAATATCTTGTCACAGTATCTTGCAATCAAAGAAAATCCAAATGGTGAGTTCATCCCTCACACATATATTTTCGGTGCAAAGGCTGCTTCAGGCTACTTTATGGCAAAGAAGATTATCTCTTTCATCTGCGCTCTTGCTGATGTAATCAACAACGACCCTGACGTTAAGGGCAGAATGAAGGTCGTTTATGTTGAGGATTACAACGTTACTCTTGCTGAAAAGCTTATGCCTGCTGCTGATATTTCAGAGCAGATTTCACTTGCAGGTACAGAAGCTTCAGGTACAGGTAATATGAAGCTTATGCTTAACGGTGCAGTTACTCTTGGTACAATGGACGGTGCTAACGTTGAAATTTACGAAGCAGTAGGTGACGAAAACATCTATATCTTCGGTATGAGCACACCTGAAGTTGAGTTACTCAAAAAGCGTGGTTATAATCCTGAAGTATTCTACAATAACAATGCAGAGCTTCATAAGATTCTTGACTTTGCAAATGCTCACGGAATCGGTGGCAAGATGTTCCACGAAGTAACAGCTTCAATTATCCACCACGACCCATATATGGCACTTGCTGACTTTGAGGATTACAGAAATACTCAGGCAAGAATTTCAAAGGATTTCCTTGACCGTGATAACTGGAACAAGATGTCACTTATGAATATCTCTGGTGCAGGTGTTTTTGCAGCAGACCGTGCAATTAATGAATATGCTCAGAATATCTGGAACGCAAAATCAGCACTTAAGAAATAATAATTGATATAAAATAAAGAAATTAAGGAAGTTCACAAAATGTGAGCTTCCTTTTTTGTGTTCAAATTATAATTTGTAGGGATGTTTTTACCCCCCCTTCCGTCACTCGCGTTGCTCGTGCCACCTTCCCCTCCAGGGGGAAGGCCAATATAGGCTCCACCCTTGAGGGGGAGCTGGCAAATGCGTAGCATTTGACTGAGGGGGGTATCTCCCTGACAAACTCCAATTTATAGGTGAGTTTTTCGTAGGGGTCGGCGTCTCGACGACCCGTTCCAAAGTGTGTTGGTAACCTTATTCGGGCGATTCTTGAATTGCCCCTACATTCCAACTAAATTAATAATCTTGTATAGTTCTTTTGATTATATAGAATATTTGTCTTGCTTTATTGTTGTGTTGTCACGTATCACGATAATTTACGATTTGATTTGTAAATCTGTATTACATATTGTATTTTATACTGCTTTTATGCTATACTATTAACATAATATGGAAAAGAGGTAAAATTATGGACCCAATTAATGTTGATTTCGGTAACAAAAGTGTTATGCCCGAAACACCAAAAGGCAGTACAGTTAAAAGAGTTATTGTAAGCCTTTTACTTACTCTTGTTGTGGGTGCTGTGGCATATTACTTTATGCTTCCTGCACTTAATTTTAAGGCAATGGAACTTTATATTTATATTGCTGTTCTTCTTGTTGCATATATCGGTATCTTTGGTGTGCTTTCAAAGGCATATTTCAGACCTGAATATATGGAATACGCAAAAAACAAGGTGAAAGTTCCTATTATTCTTATCGGTGTGCTTGTGGCTGTTGTGGCTGTTGGTTATCTTACGGGCGCAGAGTTCTTCCGTGCAAAGGATTATGCTGAACTTATTGATGTAAAAGAAGGCGATTTTGCAGAAGAAATTGCAGAAGTTGATTTCAGCAGTGTTCCTCGTCTTGACAAGGACTCATCAAATATGATTGCGACTCGTGCACTTGGTGAACTTTCTGACTATGTTTCACAGTTTGTTGTTAACTCATACTATTCAACACAGATTAACTACAAGGGTACTCCTGTTCGTGTTCAGTCACTTGATTACGGTGATATTTTCAAATGGCTCAAGAACACAAAAGAGGGTATTCCTGCATATATCATTGTTGATATGACAACACAGAAGGCTGAAACAGTTCGTTTGGAAGAAGGTATGAAATATTCACCTGCTGAACATTTCGGTGAATATCTTATCCGTCATGTTCGTTTCAAATATCCTTCACTTATGTTTGGTGACCCATCATTTGAAATTGATGAATCAGGCCGTCCATATTGGATTGTTCCTGTACTTGATAAGACAATCGGTCTTTTCGGTGGTACAGATGTTGTCGGTGCTATTATCGTTGATTCAATCAATGGTGACACAACTCTTGTTTCAACAAGCCTTGACAAGAACACAAAGCTTCCTACTGACAAGTTTGTTACTGATAAGGAATTCCAGTGGCTTGATCAAGTTTATTCTGCAACAATTGTTAATCAGCAGTATAACTACTATGGTAAATACAACAACGGTTTCTGGAACTCAATTATCGGTCAGGAAAATGTTCGTGTAACAAGTCAGGGTTCAAACTATCTTGCACTCAATGATGACGTTTATATGTACACAGGCGTAACATCTATAAGCTCTGACCAATCAATTATCGGCTTTGTTCTTATTAACCAGAGAACAAAGGAAGCTGTTTATTACAAACAAGCGGGTGCTCTCGAAGAAACTGCAAGAACGTCAGCTCAGGGTAAGGTTCAGCAGTATGGTTACAGTGCAACATTCCCAATTCTTCTTAATGTAAGCGGTCAGCCAACATACTTTATGGCACTTAAAGACTCAAGCCAGCTTGTTAAGATGTATGCAATGGTAAATGTTGAACAGTCAACAGTTGTTGGTGTTGGTACAAGCCTTGCAGAATGTACAGAAAGTTATGCAGCAGAACTTCAGAAAAACGGTGTAAATGTTAATGTTGATGTTGATTCAATGGGTCAGGAAGATACTACTGATGCACCAAAGGATGAAACTGTTGATGTTAAGGGTAAGGTAGAAGAAATCAGAAGTGTTATCACAGGTGGTGAAACTTATTTCTATATCAAACTCGTTGGTAATAACGCATATTACAAGGTTGCTGTGAAGAATGCAGAAAAAATCGTAATTCTCAATGTTGGTGATGAAATCACATTTACAATAGACAAGGATGCAAAGGGCGAAATTATTTCTGCAAAGACAGTTAAATAAAAAATTAAAGGGACGAATTCGTCCCTTTTTTGTTTGGTTTTTAATTGTGTGTTTTATTGCTGTGGTGGTTGCATACCCATAAGAGAATTCATCATACCGCCAGTCTTCTTTTTAGGTGGCTTGTAAGCAGGAGGATTTTTCATAAGTTCCTTTGCTTTTTTACCCGCAGAAGATGCAAGATACTTGTTAACTGCAACAAGTGTGTCATAGAAATCATTATCTTCAATATATTGACGACATTTATCAAGAAGTGCCTGGTCATTATCAATTTCACCAAGAATTGTAACAACAACAAGGTCCTGAACATCATTTGAGCCATTTTCATAAATGTCACTCAAAATTTTGAAGAGCTTTTTCATTGTCTGATGGTCATTTGAACGGATAGTATCCATAATATATTTGTTAGCGTGATTTACAAAGAAATCTTCACCAAGAAATTCGTCATAAGTCTGGAAATTTTCTTTGTAAGCATCTTTAAGCTCAGGATAAAGAGCTGAAATACGGCTTGCAAGTGTGTTTGCATCATATTCAGTACCGTTTTTAGCAGCAGTTTTTGAAATTGTCTGTGGTGCTTTTTTTACAGCCTGACGAGCTTTCTTGCCATATGATGAGCTTACTGTTTCAATAATTTCATTAGAAAGTGATTTGATATCTCTGTCCTCATAAGTGGCAAGGTCAAGAAGGTTTGATTCAACCTTTACAAAGTCACCTTCACCTGCTTTTTCTGTAACATCAAGAAGATTGTCGTGGCTTAAAAGACGGATTGTGATATCGTCCTTTGTAAAGTCAACATATGCTTCGTCACCATTTTCACAAACAGAAGCAGATATAAAACCAATCTGTTCAAACTTTTCTGAACAATTTTTTAAAATAAGTGCGAGAGCTTCTTTTCTTTCAAGCATTTTAAATACCTCAAATCAAAAAATAATATATCCTATATAATATAACACATTTATTTCATTTTGTCATCAAAAATTTGTGAATATTATAATTGAATATTGAATTAAAATATAGTACAATATTATTAAATGTGGTAGTATGCAAATTTATAAGGTGATAAATATGAAAAATGCACTTATTATTTTTGGTGGTGTTTCTTCTGAACATGATGTTTCTTGCGTTTCTGCAACATCACTTATAAGAAATATCCCAAAGGACAAATACAATGTAATTATGATGGGCATTTCAAAACAAGGCGAAATGTTCATTTATGACGGTGATTACAATAACCTTAAAAAAGACGGTTGGCTCCAGAATAAGTCAAATCTTAAAAAGGCGGTTATTTCAACTGACCGTGCTGACCGTGGAATTATCGTTTTTAACGAAAACGGATATGAAAAAATCAGAATTGATGTTTGTTTTCCTGTTATGCATGGTAAAAATGGTGAAGACGGAACAATGCAGGGTCTTTTGACAGTTGCAGGCATTCCATATGTTGGTTGCAACACAATGGCATCAGCGGTTTGTATGGATAAGGCAATGACAAACGCGATTTGTGATGTGAATGGAATTGCACAAGCAAAGTGGAAATATATCACGAAATATGACTTTGAGCGTCGTGGACGAGAATTCGCAAGAGAATGTGAAGAATATTTAGGTCTTCCTGTTTTCATTAAGCCAGCAAACGCTGGTTCATCAGTTGGTGTTGTTAAGGCAAAAACACTTGAAGAAATTCAGCGTGGTCTCGACTATGCGTTACAGTTCGATTCAAGAGTTGTTGTTGAAGAAGCAATTCTTGGTGCAGAGGTTGAATGCGCCGTTATGGGTAACGACGAGCCTTTTGCAGGTGCGGTTGGTGAAATTGAACCAAGTAATGAGTTTTACGATTTCGAAGCTAAATATGAATCTGACAGCGGACTTCATATCCCTGCAAGAATCAGTGAAGAAAAAATCAAGGAAGTACAGGAAAAAGCAATCAGAGCGTATAAGGCTTGGGGTTGTTCAGGTCTTGCAAGAGTAGATTTCTTTGTAAGATATTCTGACGGTGCAGTTTTACTTAATGAGCCAAACACTCTTCCAGGCTTTACAAATATCAGCATGTATCCGATGCTTATGGAAAAAGCAGGAGTTTCATATGGTGATTTGATTGATAAGCTTTGTACTCTTGCTATTGAAAAATGGGAAAAGGAATTTGCACAGTGAAAAAAGATGCAGTAATAAGAATTGTCAGCAAACAAAGAACAGAAAATGGTGACAATACAGGTGAAATGACGGTCGCAGGTACTTTGACCTGTGATGATGACAAAAGCATAATTGAATATATTGAAAACAATGAAGAAACAGGCCCTGAAGAAACAACTATTACAGTTTTTAAAAATGATGCTGTAAGCATTGTCCGTAATGGTCAATTCAGTTCGGAAATGATGGTTGAAAAGAATAATCGTCACCTGACATTTTACAGAACACCTTATGGTGAGTTGACAATGGGCATT
Organism: Candidatus Fimenecus sp.; assembly: GCA_045631075.1. Taxonomy (GTDB): domain Bacteria; phylum Bacillota; class Clostridia; order Oscillospirales; family Acutalibacteraceae; genus Fimenecus. The sequence goes on from JAZQUC010000158.1 coordinate 14,898, forward strand.
TACGGAAATCAGGTTGAGTGGTCAAGGGATGACAAGGGCGCAACTCTTAAAATGAGATATTCACTTGATTTCAATAACGGACTTATATCAGAAAACACAATGATTATATATATTGAGGAAAAATAAGGAGAAAATGGTATGTCAAAATTAGTTAAACAGGCAACAGACCAATTACATACACTTATAGTTGATGCACTTGGAAAAGCAGTAGCAGATGGTGAAATCCCTGCTGAGCCAATTCCTGCATTCAACATTGAAGTTCCTGCAAATCGTGATAACGGTGATTATTCATCAAACATCGCATTTGTATGTGCAAAGGTTTTTCGTCGTGCACCAAAGATGATTGCAGATATCGTTGCAAAAAATATTGAACTTGACGGAACATATTTTGATTCTTGCACAGTTGCAGGAGCAGGTTTTGTAAACTTTACACTTTCAAAGGATTTCTATGCTGATATTCTTCTTGATGTTAAGGCTCTTGGCAAGGATTATGGTAGAAGTGATTATGGTCAGGGCAAGAAAATCAACGTTGAATTTGTTTCTGCAAACCCAACAGGTCCAATGCACATGGGTAATGCTCGTGGTGGTGCTTTGGGTGACTGTCTTGCAGCAGTACTTGATATGGCTGGTTATGAAGTAGAAAGAGAATTCTATATTAATGACGCAGGTAACCAGATTGAAAAATTCGGTCTTTCACTTGATATCCGTTATCAGCAGATTTATAAGGGTGAAGATGCAGTAGAATTACCTGAAGACAGCTATCATGGCGAAGATATCAAAGAAAGAGCACAGCAGTTTGCCGATGTTTACGGTGACGAATTTATAAACAAGAGTGAAGACGAAAGAAGAAAAGCACTTGTTGAATTCGCTCTTCCAAAGAACATCGAAAATATGAAAGCTAATATGGCAAAATACCGTATTGAATATAAGACTTGGTTCAAGGAAAGTATTCTTCACGATAGCGGTGCTGTTAAAGAAGTTATTGAATACCTTACAAACAAAGGTCTTACATACGAAAAAGATGGTGCTGTTTGGTACAACAACATTAAAGTGCAGACAGAAATGCTTCTTCGTCAGGGTAAAACTCAGGAAGAAATCGACAAGCTTGAGCTTAAAGACGATGTTCTTATCCGTCAGAATGGTAACCCAACATATTTTGCAGCTGATATTGCTTATCACAAGAATAAGCTCGTTACTCGTGGCTTTGATAAGGCAATCAACATCTGGGGTGCTGACCACCACGGTCACGTTGCTCGTATGAAGGGCGTTCTTGAAGCACTTGACCTTGA
>JAZQUC010000159.1:0-8791 GCA_045631075.1 Candidatus Fimenecus sp.
CCCTCAAGGGGGAAGGCAAAAAATAGGCTCCCCACTTGATGGGGCGCGGGCATCCAGTGGATGCCGAATTAGCGCTGTCTGAGCCGACAGGCGAGTAATGAGCTGTCACCGTAAGGTGACTGAGGGGCCCGATAAATTATAATTTACCTTGTTGATTTGCATTCTATACAATATCTATATTACCAAAAAAACAGCAATATATTTGTTGATTTCTCGCATTTACAGTACAAATAAAAAAGTCTATAATTATAATGTATAATTCCAACTTGTAATTGGGAGTGAGAAATTTGTACGGACTTATAGAGCATACAGATGAAATAAACCGACTTTTAGCACGATACGGTGTTAAGTTTGGTATTTACAAAAATAATGTATTCAATGAGCGCCTTTTTCCGTTTGATGCGGTACCACGCATTATCTCAAAGGATGAATTTGACTATCTTGAACGAGGTCTTAAACAGCGTGTTAAAGCATTGAATATATTTTTGAAAGATATCTACACTAAAAAGCAGATTATCAAGGACAAGATTATTCCTGAAGAATTTGTTTATGGTGCGGCAGGATACATGATGGAATGTGAAGGTGCTGTGCCACCAAAAGACGTTTTTGCTCACATTTCAGGTATTGACCTTGTGCAGGGAAATGATATGCGCTGGTATGTGCTTGAAGATAATCTTCGTGTGCCGTCGGGTGCATCATATCCTATGATTGCTCGTGAACTTTGCCGTCGAGCAAGTCCTGATACTTTCCGTGCAAACACAGTTGTTGATAATCGTAATTACGGTGATTTGCTTCGTAATGCTCTTGATTATGTCAATACGGGTGGCATAAATGTAGTGCTTACACCAGGTCGTTTTAACTCTGCTTTCTTCGAACATTCATATCTTGCAGAAAAAACAGGTGCAGTCTTTGCAATGCCTCAGGATTTGTTTGTTGAGGGTAATGTGCTTTATTACAGCGAATATTCAGGCAGTAAAAAGAGAGTCGGTGCAGTTTATCGAAGAATAAACGATGATTATATGGACCCTATGACATTCCGTGCTGATTCACTTCTTGGTGTTCCGCATATTATGGATGCATACAGAGCAGGTAATGTGGCACTTGTCAACGCACCTGGTAACAGCGTTGCTGATGACAAGGGTATATATTATTACGTTCCTGCAATGATTAAATATTATTTAGGTGAAGAACCAATTTTATCAAATGCACCTACATATTTGCCTTTCTATCCTGACGATATGAAATATGTGCTTGATAACATTCAAAAACTTGTTATTAAGGACGTTGCTGAATCAGGTGGCTATGGTGTTGTTTTCGGTAGTGAATTATCCTTGGAAAAGGTATATGAACTCAAGAAACTTATACAAAAAGAACCAAGACGATTTATAGCCCAAGAAGTAATCCAGTTTAACGACTTAAAGGTTGTTGAAAATGGTGCTTGGACAGAACGAAAAGCAGATTTACGAGCATTCGTGTTGACAGGTGAAGAGCCTGTTGTATGGAAAAGTGGTCTTACACGTTTTTCAAAGGATGCAAATTCATTCGTAGTTAATTCTTCACAGGGAGGAGGCTTTAAGGACACATGGGTGTTATCTCGATAAAATCAAGTGATAATCTTTTCTGGCTTGGTCGATATGTTGAACGAGTTTTCACTACTCTTAAAGCTTTCACCGAGTGCTATGACATTATGATTGATGTAAATGATGAAGAATACATAAATTTCTGCCGCAGATTGGGAATTGCCAACAATTATTCCTGTCGTCAGGAATTTATAAGCTCATTTTTGTTTGATTCAAATGACCCTGCGTCAATTTATTCAAGTCTTCTTCATGCATACGACAATGCTGTTGAAATGAGAAATTTAATCAGTTCAGAAACACTTGCATATCTTCAACTTGCAGTTGATATTATGGAGAAAAGCAGTAGCAGTAATGCACCGCTTCTTAAGGTTCAGGAAGTAACTGACTGGATTTTTGCATTTTGGGGAAGTGCTGACGATAATATTGAAGCAGAGGTTTCAAGAAATATTTTGAAATTTGGCAGAAGCATTGAAAGACTTGACTTGTACACAAGACTTGATTATCCCGTTGAAATGTTGAGAAAAGAATTCTCAATTATGCTTAACCGACTTTACAAAGTGGGAATTGACTTTAATTCTCATTCAATTGAGCGTCTTTCAAGAATGATTCTTGAAGAAGACGATTACGTGCCTTATCGTATTTCAATTCAGAATGAGTTGGCACAATTATTTGTAACAGGAGTGATGTAGTATGGCAGTTTTAGATTTTACATATAATATGTCAATCAAATTTTCACTTCCTGTGTTAAAGCATTGTTACACGCTTCGCTGTATTCCTCTTGAATGTGAAAATCAACATATCGAAGATATTAAAGTGACAGTTTTTCCTGAAAATGAACTGACATATTCAAACGATGGATTTGGAAATATCCTTGTAACAGACAGAATTGTAACTATGCACAACGAATTCACAGTTGATGTTACGGGTACAGTAACCACAGGAGCACACATAACACCTGAAAATGACCTTAATCCTGTTTACAGATATCCGACTCACTATACAACTTGTGGTGCAGAGCTTGACAGAATGTTTGACCGCATTCAGGTTGGTATTTCAGATGATGCAGTTGATACAGCACTTAAATTCACAAGAGCAATCCGTGCCAATATTGTATATAAATCAGGTTCAACAAGTGTTATTACAACGGCAGAAGAAGCACTTTTAAATGGTGCAGGTGTTTGTCAGGATTTTTCTCACATTTTATTGGCACTTTTACGAAAAGCAGGAATCCCTTGTCGTTATGTTGTTGGTATGATGGTTGGTGAAGGTGAAACTCACGCATGGGTCGAGGTTTATCACGAAGGCTCATGGCACGGTGTTGACCCTACTAACAACCGTCTTGCTGATGAAAACTATATTATTATCAGTCGTGGCAGAGATTTTGCCGACTGTGGCATTAATCGTGGACTTTTGACAGGTGGCGGTATGCAGACACAGACAGTTGCACTTAAAGTAACAAAAAGGTAATTTGAAATTATGGATATAGGTTTATCATCTGCCTGTTTTTATCCTCTTGAAACAGAAAAATCTATTGTGCGAGCAGGGGAAACAGGCGTAAAAACAATTGAAATTTTTATGAATGCCGATTCGGAATTTGAACCTGCATTTGTAAAGAATATGGCAGACGTTTGTAATTCCTATGGTATGGAAGTTTCTTCTGTGCACACTATGGGTTCATTTACCGAGTCATATCATCTTTTCAGTTCATATAAAAGAAGATTTTTTGAAGCAAAGGATACTTCATTCAAACGCCATTTTGATGTTATGCACACTCTCGGTGCGAAGCATCTTGTACTTCATGGAATTAAAAAGCCAGGCAGTATTTCTGATGAAGAATATTTTGACCGATTTGGTGAATTGACCTTAATGGGAAAAGCCGAAGGGCTTTTGGTTTGTCAGGAAAATGTGGTTCATTATCGTAGTGAAAGTCCTGATTTTCTTCTTCGTATGGGTGAGTATATCGGTGATGATTTCAATATGGTTTTTGACATTAAACAGTCAATTCGAACAGGTATAAATCCTTTTGAATTTGCCGAAAAACTTCACAGATATATCCGTCATATTCATATAAGTGACCACAATGATGAGTTTGATTGTATTGTTCCGTGTAAAAACGGTACTTTTGATTTCAAGAAATTCTTTGAGTTAATGAAAAGTTATAATTATAACGGTGATTTTATTATTGAATTATATGAAAATGGCTTTGAAAATGATAAAGAGTTGACTTTTGCAGTAAATGAACTCAAAAAAATGCTGTAAACCCTTTACATTGTGCTTTGAAATATGATAGAATACTATATATAGAATGAATTGAGGGGTGTTCCTTATGAGATGTCCTTTTTGTGGGTTTGAAGAAAGTAAAGTAATTGACTCTCGTCCTACTGACGAAGGTGAAAAGATTCGTAGAAGACGCGAATGTATCAAGTGTGCAAAAAGATTTACCACTTATGAAATTATCGAAAATGTTCCGATTGTTGTTGTGAAAAAGGACAAAAATCGTGAAGTCTTTGACCGTAGTAAACTCATTAAGGGTATGCTTACAGCTTGTGAAAAACGCCCTGTTTCAATCGAAACAATTGAAAGAGCAGTTACTGAAATTGAAACAACATTACAGAATTCTCTTGACCGTGAGGTTACAAGCGTTCATATTGGTGAACTTGTAATGGAAAAGCTTAAGGAAATCGACGAAGTTGCGTATGTTCGTTTTGCTTCTGTTTACAAGCAATTTAAGGATATCAACGCATTTATGGATGAACTTTCAAAATTCCTTGATAAGAAATAAAATAACACAATAAAAATGTGGACTTGTGCAAAGTGTTAAAAATGCACAGGTCCTTTTTGTATGGTTTTAATAGTTGGAATTTGTTTACAAAATGTTTATTAACTGATATAATTTATTCATATAAATTTGAAAAGGGGTATCTTTATGAAAAAGATGAAAAAAGCCTTAGCAGTTATGTTGGCAATTGTTCTTACATTGTCATGTATGTCTGTTCTTGGCTATTCAACAGAAGAGGAATATGTTCCTACAATTATCATTCCTGGACTTTTCCAGAGTGAAACTTATTATTATGAAAATGGTGAAATTGCATGTGATGCAAACGGTACACCACTTGCAAGACCTTTCTATGTGTCAATCGGTGAAGAAGAAATTACTGATATTGTTACAAAAGCACTTCTTCCTATCACAAAAATGTTTATTACACAGGAAGATAAGGATGCTTTGGCAGCTAAGGAAGTTTCAAAAATCCTTGCAGGTATTCTTATGGGTAAACAGCGTTCAGACGCTAACGGTAAAATGATTGATGATACTCGTGCAGTTCTTTATCCAGGTAGTATGGCAGATGTTACAGATGCAGAATTAGAGCATGTATTGAGTCAGTTCCCAATTCAGGAATACTTTGATATTGCTGGTAAGGAAAATATGTATGTTTTCAACTATGTTTCAACAGGTAATATGATTGATACTGCAAAGGGACTTTATGACTACATTCAGTTTGTTAAGAAGGATAGTGGTTCTGACAAGGTTAACATTGTTCCTGTAAGCCAGGGCGGTTCAATTTCAAACGCTCTTTTGAAATATTATGATGAACAGAAAATTTCTGTTGCAAGAGATATTAACAGAATTATTTATGTAGTTCCTGCACTTGACGGTGCTGCACTTCTCAGCGATTGTTACAGATATGGTTTTAACAAGAACAGTGCGGCTCTTTACACAACAGCAATGCCATCAGTTATTGGTTATGAAAACTATCTTGGCTACATAATCAATATTGCAATGAGACTTATGCCAAAGACTGATATTGATGTTCTTCTTGATGAAATTGCAAATACATTGATTAATGATTACCTTAAATATTCAACTCTTATGTGGGGTCTTGTGACATCAGGCGATTATCCTGCTTGTCGTGAAAAGTACCTTATGGGTGACGATATGGCGGAAATCCGCAGACAGGCTGACTGGTATTATGATGCACAGCTCAATTCTGAAAACTATATCACTAAAGCAATCAAGGATGGCGTAAAGGTATTTGATATCGTTGATACAAATGTTGAACTTTATCAGCTTGCAGTTTCACACGATAAGCAGAATTGTGACGGTATCATCCATGTTGATTCAACATCAATGGGTGCATATAGCGTGAATGTAGGAACAAAGCTTCCTGCTGATTATGTTCCAACAAGAAATACTTGTTCAGACCCTAAAAATCACGACCATACTGACCCAGAAGGCATTATGGATGTTTGCACAGGTCTTCTTCCTGAAACAACATTCTACTTCAGCGGACAGAACCACGCAACAACAGCTTCAAATGACGTTATTATGACACTTATCATTCAGCTTGCTACTGACGAAAGCTTCACAAGTGTTCATTCATATCCTGACACATTCCCTCAGTTCAATTATAGTCGTGAAACAAAGACTTTAAGAGAAGATGTTGACACAATGAGAGATTATGACACAAGTACTCTCACTGCTGAAGATGCAAAAGAACTCGAAGAAGCAATTGCACAGGTTGACGAAATGCTTAAGGTTAAGGCTATCGATGTTGAAGAATTCCAGGCAGCAAATGACCGTTTCTACGATATCTACAACAAGATTACAAGTGGTGATTCTGCTAAGACAACACAGGGCATCAATCGTGCGCTTTACATCATCACAAGAACAGTAAGTGATGTTCTTTACTTCATCTACGGTGAAAAGGCGTTCAGCGAAATGGCAATTAAACCAATTCTTGATGCATTGTTTAGATAACAGTAAATGAAAAATTAAAGAACCTGCAGAAATGCAGGTTCTTTTTTAATGTGATACTATTGCTATGAAAAATCAAAAATGATAAAATAGGTTTGTTAAATATCAAAAAGGAGAAAATAAAAATGATTGGAATTATTAATAAAATTATTTCACTTGTTCTTGTGCCTATTTATTTTTCTACATTTCTTCCACCATATTATATTTCAAAGCTTATTAACAAGCCTGAAGAATTAGTTTCACTATCTGAATACAGTGTTGGCACACAGGAAGACCCTATTTATCTTACAGCACATCGTGGTGTACATGCACTTGCACCTGAAAATTCAATTCCGTCTTTTGTGGAAGCGGTAAACCATAATTATTACTCTGCTGAATGTGACATTCATCTTACAAAGGACAATCAATGGGTTGTTATACACAACAGCACAGTAAATGCAAGATTTTGTCAGATGGGTAAAGTGCGTGACTATACTCTTGAAGAATTAAAGACTTTCAGTTATAAAAGTGGTGCAAATCTTTGGAAATATAAGAAAGAGAGAATACCAACTCTCGAAGAGTATCTCGATGTTTTTGTTAATGCAGAAACACGACCACAGATTGAAATCAAGGAAGACGGTTTTGATTATCTTGATACAGTTGTTGATGCAATTAAGGCAAAAGGACTTACCGAAAAAGCAATTGTTATTTCTTTTAATATTGAACAGTTAAAATATGTTTATCAGCTTGAGCCAAACATCGAATTGTGGTACTTGGTTGACGAAATTACACCTGAAAATATCGCAGAAGCAAAGGCTATTAGCAACAATGTATGGCTTTCAGCAAATTTTAGTGTAAATAACACAGATACAATAAAACTTGCTACTGATGCAGGTGTTGGAATTTCCTTCTGGACAGTAGATACTATCGAAGATGCGCAAATGCTCTACAATATGGGCATCAGATATATGGAAACCGATATTCTTTGTAATTAAATAAATTATAATTTATCGGTGTCTTTTATATGGTAATACAACCTAGTAGGGGTCATTCACGAATGTCCCGTTCCAAAGTGTGGTATAAAACTTTATTCGGGCGATTCGTGAATCGCCCCTACAACACACCAAATTTGTTATATTTATAATTGCAACGCAGTTCCGACGTTCTGCACTCTGCACTTTGCGTTCTGCACTCATCCCAACAAACTCCAATTTAGAAAACCCTCCAAGTAATTGCTACCTGGAGGGTTTTTAGTTTATTCAGTTACAGGTGCTGTGAGGAATTCGTAAACAGCTTTACCAATTGGGATTGAGTTGCACATATCGATAAGACAATATTTAATCTCTGTAAGGATGTTACCGAAATCAAAGAAGAAGCTGCTTTCTGATTCAGGTGCGTTATCGTATTCAAGTGTGAATGCCTGTGTATAAAGCACACCACCGTGACCAAAAGCCTCTGCTCTTACATATGAACCAATTTCGTCTGAATAATCGTCAAGGTCGATTGTGTTACCAACGTGAATAACCTTGCCGTCAGCAATCCAATGAACTGTAAGTGCGTTATCAACTGAAAGTGAAATTGTATCCTTTGTTTCGTCAACCGTAATGTCAGTTACCTTTGGTGCAGGGACAGTATCATTACGGTCTTCCTGTTCAAATTCTGTACCCCAGTCAATTCCAGTTTCAAGTGAGAATTGTGCAAGCTCTTCTGCGTTTTTAATGTATCGGCTTACTGCGAAGAATGCACCGTTTTCAAGGCAAGTACGGATGTTTTCAGCATTGTTTTCAGGCATACATAAATCAGTCCAAGCACAGCCTACCTTGTCAAGCTGATGAGCGTCTGTTGTGGCAATGGCAAAAACATTTCTGCCTGTTGGAACAACTTTACCAAGAAGAATATCCCAGAGTTTTCTGTCATATTTTGTTCTGCCATCTTTCTTTGAATTAATATCAATACCGATACAAGACTCATAAGTTGTAAGAATATTTGTGAACTTGTTTATGACATAACCATACCAGATATCATCTTCGTTGTAAGCATCTGCCTGGCATTCTTCCTCTTTTGCCTTTGTGTATTCACCTGGATGATTGATTACACTGAGTCCACCTGCTGCTTCAACATTTTTTACAACCTCTTCATAGTTACTTGTGCCACCAACGACACCATCACCATAATCTGCAAACCAGCTATTAACGTGAGCGCTGTTAAGAGATGTTGGGTTCTGTTCGTTGCCAAAAGGTACTTCAATCATTGGTCTGCCATTTCTGCCAACACCGGTTGTAATCTCGTTATATCTTTCTTCAGTAAGTGGTGTAACCTTCACTGTTTCACCATTTGAGATACTCATTGCAATTTTGAAGTAATTTCTTGAGTTAACTTCTTTCCAACCCTTTGAAACAATTCCGTGGTCAGTCAAAGCCAGAACATCATAATTCTGTGCATAATGCTCCTCTATCATTACATCCATATCCTCATCACC
>JAZQUC010000160.1:0-4064 GCA_045631075.1 Candidatus Fimenecus sp.
ATCTTTCATACTACCCATTCTGTTAATCTGTTCAAATTGGTCAAGCAAATCTTCAAGGTCAAATCTGTTTTTACGAAGATTTTCTTCAAGCTTTGCTGCCTTTTTCTCGTCAAGAGCGATTTCAGCCTTTTCAATAAGAGAAAGCACGTCACCCATTCCGAGGATTCTGTTTGCCATACGGTCAGGATAGAAATAGTCAAGCTCGTCGAGTTTTTCACCCATACCTACAAACTTAATTGGTTTACCTGTAACAGCACGTGCTGAAAGAGCAGCACCACCACGGGTATCACCATCCATTTTTGTAAGCACAAGACCGTCAATGCCAAGTTCATCGTTAAATGTACTTGCAACAGTAACTGCGTCCTGACCAAGCATAGCATCAATTACAAGAAGAATTTCGTGAGGATGAACCTCGCCCTTAATATTCTTCAATTCATTCATAAGCTCTGTATCGATATGCAAACGACCTGCAGTATCAATAAAGACATAATCATAACCCTTATCCTTTGCAAGCTTGATTGCTTCCTTAGCAATTGTAACAGGATTTGTTTGTCCCATTTCAAAAACAGGAACGCCAACCTGTTCACCGACAACCTGCAACTGCTTAATAGCAGCAGGACGATAAATGTCACACGCTACAAGCAAAGGTCTGTGATTTTCATTTTTAAGTTTTCTGGCAATTTTTGCACAGTGAGTTGTTTTACCAGAACCCTGAAGACCACACATCATAATGATTGTAGGCGGATGACTGGCATAAGCAAGTCGTGTCTGAGTACCACCCATAAGCTCTGTGAGTTCTTCATTAACGATTTTGATAACCATCTGTGCAGGTGTAAGACTTTCCATAACCTGAGCACCGATTGCACGCTCAGTTACTTTTACTGTAAAGTCCTTAGCCACCTTATAGTTAACGTCAGCCTCCAACAATGCAAGACGAACCTCACGCATTGCTTCTTTGACGTCTTTTTCATTAAGACTGCCCTTGCTTTTCAGTCTTTGAAAAGCGGCTTCAAGTCTGTCGGATAAACCTTCAAATGCCATGTTTTCCCCCTATTCTGTCAAGGAAAGTGCAATTGACTTTATCTTAACTGTTTTATCATTGATTTCACGGGAAAGGTCATGAGAAAGATTATATTCATTAATCTCGTCCGAATATTTCACAATATCCTGAAGTCCTTTTTGGAACTTTTCAAGCTTTTGTGAAAATTTAAGCTTTGATTCCATATCGAAAAGCAATGCCTCTGCCCTTTTAATGGCATCACGGACACCCTGACGCGTTATTCCCTCATTTTCTGCGATTTCGGAAAGTGAAAGGTCGTCATTGTAGTAAAAGTTGAGATAATCACGCTGTTTGACAGTCAATGTCTCGCCATATAAATCGAGCAACATTGTAATCTCAAGACTATTTGCCACGCACAGTTCCTTCCTTTCAAAAAAATCGTTCTGTAAAGCATATTCACTTTACAGAACGGTATTATACTAAATAACTATTTATTTGTCAAGAGTTTTTTCCTTTAATTTCTGACCAATCTATACTGTCTTCACCTGAATCATCATTTGAGCCACCACCGATGATAATTGTATTCTCATCATTGAAGTCTTCGTCAGAAATAATAATGTCATCACCAGGGATAAGTTCAATTTCATCATCATTGCTTACAGGCTCTGTTGTAGATTCTGTCGGCTGTGTTGTTGTTTCATCACCGTCGTTACCTTTGCAAGCAGCAAAAACAATTACAACTGCAAGAATTACTACCAATGCTATAATCCATTTTTTCATATATAAAAGCTCCTTTTACTTTTTCTTAATTTTATCATAATTATAGTTATTTTGCAACTATCATTTGAGTTCTGCTATTGTGACACCGTCTTCACCTTCACCGAATACGCCCAAGCGGAATGTACGGATATTAGGATGCTTACGAAGATAAATATGGATACCTTTTCTTAATGCACCTGTACCCTTACCGTGAATAATAGTGATTTCATTAAGGCCTGTACGAAGAATATTATCAATAAATGTGTCAAGGTCGAGCATTGCTTCTTCCACAGTTTTGCCACGAATGTCAATAGACGAATTTGATGATGCAGTTGTTTTACCTGAACCTGTATGAACAGCACGCATACCACCCGTCTGCTTTTTCTGTGACTTTTGACCACCTAAAAGACGAATATCGGCAATATCTGCTTTCATCTTTATCATACCTGACTGAACCTGAACTGTATTTTTCTTTTCATCAACAGATATGACATCGGCTTCACCACCAAGTGTTTTTACAAAAACTCTGTCACCGACTTTTAATGGTCGTGGTAATGTGTAATCACCGTCATCTTCAGAAAGTCCGTTCTGAATTTCATCCATTTTGTCAAGTTGTCTTCCCATTGCAGCTTTTGCTTTTCTTGCAATTTCCTGAAGATTTTTTTCCTTTGCCTGTTCTTTTTTCAGTTGCTCAATTTCCATAAGCAAGGAATTGCCTGCACGACGAGCACCCTCGACAATTCGTTCTGCTTCCTGTTTTGCTCTCTGAATTTCCTTTTCACTTTGTGCTTTTGCTTTTTCAAGGTTCTTTTCTGCATTTTCCTTTTGACGAAGAATATGAATTTTTTCTTCTTCTAATCTTTGTCGGTCGTCTTCAGGTGCCTTTCTTGCAGTTTCAAGCGTATCAACAGCATCTTCAAAGCGTGTATCTTCTTCTGAAATCAAGGCTCTTGCAAAATCTGTAATACTTTCGTCAATACCAAGTCGGCCTGCAATTGCCAATGCATTTGAACGACCAGGCATACCGATAAGTAAACGGTATGTGGGTCTTAATGACGCAACATCAAATTCACAACAACCATTTTCAACACGATTTGTTTTAAGCGCATATTCCTTAAGTTCAGAATAGTGGGTTGTTGATGCTATTTTTGCACCCTTTTGTCTTAAATTTTCAAGGATTGCAACTGCAAGTGCAGCACCCTCAACAGGGTCAGTACCTGCACCCAACTCGTCAATAAGCACAAGGCTTCTGTCATCTGCTGTTTTTAAAATTTCAACAATGGTTGACATATGTGCAGAGAATGTTGAAAGTGACTGTTCAATGCTCTGCTCATCACCAATATCGGCTAAAACATTGTCAAACACTGAAATTCTGCTGTTATCGGTAACAGGCAACATAAGTCCGCACTCTGCCATAAGAGTAAGTAAACCGATGGTCTTGATTGAAACAGTTTTACCACCTGTATTTGCACCTGTGATTACAAGTGAATCAAAGTCAATTCCCAATGAAATATTTACAGGAACAACTGTCTTTGGGTCAATAAGCGGGTGTCTTGCTTTTTTAAGTAAAATTTCACCGTCATTATTAAGAATAGGACGACTTGCTTTCATTTTATAAGCAAGATGTGCTTTTGCAAAAATCAGGTCAAGAGTTACCGCTGATTCAAAGCTTATTTTAATTGTATCTTCAAATTCACCTGCTAAAGCAGAAAGCTCTGTAAGAATTCTTTCGATTTCGTCCTGTTCACGGCTTTCAAGAACTTTGATTTCGTTATTAGCTTCAACAACGGCAGCAGGTTCGATAAACACTGTTGCACCACTACCAGATGTATCGTGAACCATACCTGCAACTTCACTTCTGTTTTCTGCCTTGACAGGAACAACAAATCGTCCGTTACGCTGTGTAATAATTCCGTCACGAAGAATTTTTGAGTAGTGTGAAGAATGAATCATTGAATCAAGCTGTTCACGGATTTTATTTTCATAGTGGCGTTTTTTACGACGGATTTCTTTAAGCTCAGGTGATGCGTTATCACTGATTTCAGTTTCAGAAATAATAGCATTTGTAATTCTTTCTTCAAGATATTTATTCGGATAAAGTGAATTAAACAAGTCATCAAGGGCTGTTTCCATACCTGCACATTTTTCGTGCCATATGGTAATACCACGAATGATTTTAAGTGTTACTGCAATTTTGAGAAGTTCACCCGCTGAAAGTGAACCACCCGCACTTGCTCTGCTTAATGCATTGTTCACATTCTGTAATCCGCCAAATGACGGCGCACCGAATTTAGCAATAAGAATA
>JAZQUC010000161.1:0-14675 GCA_045631075.1 Candidatus Fimenecus sp.
TTCCATCCGTCTTTCATTGTCCGAACACGGCATTGTATTAAGGCTTAACAGCGGAAAATTTTGGCAAGGCAAAAGAGTTTGGAGTAACGAGTTTAATCAGTATGTATTGATTAATTTAAGACACATTCAAGGATGCCCGGAAGGCACTTCTGACCTGTTATTCCTCGGTGAAAACAACAATGTAGCCTTTATTGAATGCAAGGATGATAAAGGCACCGCAAGAGAGAAGCAGGAAAAATTCATAAACATTATGCATCGATACGGAATAAGGGCAGGAATTGCCCGCTCCGTTTCGGATGCCTTAAAGATTATAGGAAGGAATAGTGAAAAATAGTGAAATATTTAATACTAATAACCATCAGTTTTTTACTTATGTTCGCAGCAGCAATTATCAAAAACAGAATGGAGAGGAACTAATATGACATCACAGATCGATAGAGCCGAACAGATGAAAGAGTTGGCGGCAAAAGGAATGTCCTATACTGCAATCGGGCATCAAATGGGAGTATCAAAACAGAGAGTTTGGCAGATTCTTGGTGCGAAGAATCACACCTCTAAAAACATAACGGCTGAAAAATGTGTATATCCCAATATTCGTGAATATATGAATTACAACAGAATCAACGTATCAAAGTTGACAACATTACTGTACGGAAATTCAAACAGTAGCCAATATCAAACAGTATATCGAGCATTGAGAGGTGCTGATTGCCACAAAAGTTTCATTGAAGGTATTTTGAGATTGACGGGTATGAGTTACGAAGAAGCTTTCGGAAAGGGGGAAAAGTAATGACCGATGCAGAGATTATAAAGGCTTTGGAGTGTCACACAGGAGTTTATAAAGGTGCAGGGTGTATGCATTGTGCCTTTACAAATTATGGCTGTGATTGTCTTAAAAAACTTAATGAAGCATCCCTTGACCTTATCAACCGCCAAAAGGCAGAGATTGAGAGGGTGCAAAAAGACCTTGAAGAAGCAGCAGTAACGATACACGATGCGGCAAAAAGATATTCGGAATATAAAAAATTAATACAATGCCAAAAAGAAGAAATTGAAAGGCTTCAATCTATTCTTTTGAAGTTTGTGAGAGAAATAAATATTTTTGAAAACAAGCATAATATTGACACCTCAGATTTTTCTCTCATTCCTATTCTTGAAAATGAAAAGAATAGCATTGTAAAGCAGATAAAAGCCGAAGCAATAAAAGAGTTTGCGGAGAGGTTGAAAAAATTACGTCAAATGCCACTTATTACATCAAGCGATATCGACAACCTTGTAAAAGAAATGGCAGGTGATGTCGAATGAAAGACAGCAGAAAAGAAGTAAAAAAGCAGAGTGATTTTTGCAAGGAATTGATGAATAGACTTGCTGATTCTGTTGACCAAAATATTAAAAAAGATTTTTGTTACGTAATCCCCAATCATTCACAGATAATGAATGACATTATAAGGCTTCGCAGAGAATTAAGTGAATTAAGCAAATTACTGAAGCCTGAATGGTAAAGGGAGGTTGAACAAAATGACACGTAAGCGATTTATAAAACTGTTAATGTCCCACGGTTATCAGAGAAATGATGCCAACTATATTGCTGCGAAGGTGCAGAAAGATAAACAAACCTATGCAAACGCAATTAAATGGTATTGCATTCCCATACGAATATCCTGTTGTGCTGATGCTATGACAACATCACTCAAGCGAATGGCAAAGGCTATGCAGGAATTTGCGAGGACAATAAAAAATGATAACTAACCTTTGCGGCAACTGTGATTTCTCCCGGATAACTACATCAGGTGTAAGAAGATGTTGCAGATTTTCAAAAGAGGTATCGGAAACAGATACTTGCGACAAGTATTTCAACTACAGAAAAACAGAAATTTATAATAACTTATTACAAAATTTAACGAAAGAAGGAAACGAAAGATGAAAGCTTATAAAGGTTTTGACAAAGACTTAAAGTGCCGTGATTTTCAATATGAGATTGGCAAGGAATACGAAGAAAAATTAGCATCCCTCTGTAATAGCGGATTCCACGCTTGTGAATATCCCCTTGATTGCTTCCGATATTATGAACCTGCGAAAAACAGATTTTGTGAAGTTGATATTGACGATAACGGCGAAAGAGAAACGAGAGATTCAAAGGTGTGCGGCAAAAGAATAAAAATTGGTGCAGAAATAGGAATTCCCGGACTTGTAAAAGCAGCTATTGAATACGTAACAGAAAAATCAGAACCAAGCAATAAACATCACACTACGGGTTCAAGGTCTGCAAACTCTGCTACGGGTTATGGGTCTGCAAACTCTGCTACGGGTTATGGGTCTGCAAACTCTGCTACGGGTGATTGGTCTGCAAACTCTGCTACGGGTTATGGGTCTGCAAATGTTTCAACAGGTTTAGATTGCTCTAATAATGGTGAGGGTGAACGGAACATCTGCATCGGTTGGGGCAAAGACAACAAATGCAAAGGCTCTGTTGGCAGTTTTCTTGTTCTTTCTGAGTGGGACGATTGGGACGGCAACAATTATCCCTTTATAGGGGCAAAAATGGTTAAGGTTGACGGCAAAAAAATTAAGTCAGACACATATTATAGCCTTGTTAATGGAAAGGTGGTTGAATGTGATGATTAAGGATTCAGGCAACAGAAGAACATTCTCAACAGGGAGCGTCCGTGATATGGCAGAGGGCAAGGGCAGAATGGACTTGCTTCCGTGGTCTGCAATAATGGAAATTTCAAAGCATTGTGAGAATGGTGCTAAAAAGTATGGTGAGCATAATGTAGATAAGGGCATACCTACAAGCTCATTATGTGATAGTGCTGCAAGGCATCTTGCAAAATATCTTGCCGGGCATACAGATGAAGATCACCTTCTCGCTGCTGCTTGGAATCTCTTATGGGCAATCGAAATGAGGGCGAATCACCCCGAAATGGTGAATACACCGTGGAAGAAAGAAACAGAAGATAAATGCGAAGCAGAAATGTTCATAGGTGGAAAGTTGGTAGGTAAATATGAATATTAAATTAATAAAATACCCCACATCCGAAGATTGGATGTTATGTAAAAAATGTGCATTGGTTACTATCGGCAAGGATGCCGTAAAAGAACCCGACATAAAGTGGAAACATTCTATATTGGAAGCTCGACACTCGCCTATAAGAGTGCTTAATTTCGTGTTTGAGCTTGAGATTCCCTATTGGGTTTCAGTTCACCTTTGCAGACATATTCACGCACAGCCTTTTGTAAGGTCACAGAGAAATGACAGACAGGCAGATTATGACAGAAATTCTGCACCACAGGATGCACCTGTCAGAATGATATGGTCTATGAATGCAGAGGAACTTATGATTATTGCAAACAAAAGGCTCTGCAAACAAGCAAGTGAAGAAACACACCAAGTGGTACAGGCTATGTGTAATGAGGTTCTTAAGGTTTTCCCTGAGTTTGAAAATTTGCTTGTGCCGATGTGTGTATATCACGGTGGAAAATGTCACGAAATGAAGCCTTGTTATAAAGGAGAAAACAAATGAAAATTATCCCGAATCCCGATAAAGAAAAATATGCCGAAATGACAGTTGCGGTGTTCAATAACGGTGGCTTCTGTCCTTGCCTGTGGGATAAGAACGAGGACACAAAATGCCCTTGTAAAGAGTTCCGGGAACAGCAGACAGAGGGCGAATGCCATTGTGGAAGATTTATGAAAATCAAAGGAGGATGATTTCTATGGCAATAAAAACTGCCGAAACTATTAAACCGGGAGATATTTTCCGTTGTGAATATGGGGACTATGGCAACATCTGTGATTTTGTATTTGTGTCTTGTCAGCCACATAGCAAAAGAACAACGGAGATTTCTGTCTGCCCTTTACATAATAATAATGTATTTAATATATATGACACAAATCCTATTGATAAGGTTAAGTTTGATGTTGTCGGAAGAAAGGAGGTGGTGTAATGCTCATCCAAACAAATTTGAATATTGACGATTTTGAAGTTTTGTCGGATTTTTGCAACTCGGAGCGTGTTTCTGTTTCGGCTCTTCTTAAAACTCTTGTTGTTGATTTTCTTGATTCTACCGACACGGAACGTAGGTTATATATTATGTCTGAAGCAAAAAAAATAAAGCAGGGCAGACCGAAGGAGTGTGAGTATTAATGTATCGAGGTAAGGCAGTTAATGACCCCGAACATAAATGGGTTGAGGGGTTTTATGTTGTAATCGATCTTAGGCACTACATTCTTAATTGGACTTTTCACGAAGTTGCCCCTGAAACAGTTGGGCAATTTCGTGGTTATCTCGATAAGAACGGAACAAAAATCCACGAAGGGGATATTCACGAAAACCGAGGTAATTATTATGTGGTGCTGCTTGGCAAATTTATAGATGCCACAACGGGAAAGAATATGTTTGGTTGGCATATTAAGAATAAGCATAATCAATGCTTTGCTATGGACGGCTCGGAAGCAGACAGCATTAATATTGTCGGCAATATTTTTGATAACCCGGAATTAGTTGGAGGTGGCAATGGATGAGAGAACTTTTATTCAGAGGAAAAAGAAAAAGTGATGGCGAGTGGGTGTACGGGTTGCCGTGTTATAACATTTACGATGACTTCTGTATACAGACTGTAGGGCAGAATCCTTGTTGTGAACCCATAATCATCCAAACATTAGGACAGTACACAGTTTTGACCGACAAGAACGGCAAGAAGATTTTTGAGGGGGATATTATGCGTAACGCAGGAAATGTTGTTGAATTTGGCGTGGACAGCTTTTGCATAAATGGGGATTGTCCTTTATCGCTGTGGACGGGAACAGCGATTATCGGCAACATTCACGATAACCCCGAGCTTCTGAAAGGCGGTGCGGAGTAATGAGAATTGCATATCACCTTGATGATGGAAACGATAAGATAACTAATTTTAAGGTTGCCGAAGCTATTATTGAACTTTGCAATGATGGACACGAAACTTGCCGAGAACTTGATGCAGAAACCATTGCCAAAATGATAATTTTGCAGACCGATACATTGAAAGGCGGTGAAGGATAATGGCAAGGTATTACGTTGATGCTGACAAGGTTATTGAGCATATAAGGCAATATAAAAATTCAAACAAGAAAACATTTCAACAGGGCATAAATTTCGCAATCAAGGTGGTGTGCAGAGCGTTATCGGATAATAGAATTGTTCCGAGAGCTGATGTTGCTGAAGTAATTCACGCCAAGTGGATAATCAACTCCGATGGTTATTATCCTTACTGTTCAAACTGCAAGGAAATCCCCGAGTACGGTGTTATGTCAAAATATTGCCCCGAATGTGGGGCTTCGATGCGAGGTGACGGGAATGGCGCTTAACAAATATGGTGGCGTATGCAATGAAAATAACCCAAACAAACGAATATATAAACTTTGGTATGGTATGCTTCGCAGGTGTTATGATACAGAACAACACAAGCGTAGCAGAGGTAAAAATTATGCAAACTGTGAGGTTTGCGACAGGTGGTTTGACTACACGAATTTTGCACAGGACATCGCATTATTGTCGGGTTACGAAAATTGGGTATGCAACAATGATTATTGCTTGGATAAAGATACGCTCAAGCCCGGCAATAGAATTTATAGCCCCGATAAATGTTGCTTTGTTTCTCGTGCTGATAATATTCGTGATATACATAATCGCAAGCCACAAAACATCAAAAGATTACACGAAGCACACAAAACGAAGTACAAGCTTACAAAAGGTGACGATGTTTTGATTTTTGATTCAGAAAAAGAAGCCTGTAAATATATGGGTGTTGCACAATGCTCAATTGCATCTTGTTATCGTAAAGGCAGCAAATGTAAGGGCTATGCGATTACTAAAATAGAGGAAGGAGTGATGTGTAATGAGTAGCGTAAGTCTTATTAACGGGCATATTGATGATGATATTCCGAGAATGACACCACAAGAATCAATTGAATTTATCAAGAACGAAGTGCAAATTGATGTTCGTTTCTGTGACAAGAAAGATATAGAAAAAACAGAAGAAGCGTTTGAGCTTGCTATTTCTGCTCTTGAGAAGTTGGCAGACCTTGTTGAAGTGGTAAGGTGCAAGGATTGTAAATATTATGATGACGGCGAGTGTACCTGTCATTCCGAACCTCACGACAGAATATACGAAAGGTGGACAGTTGATGTGTACGAAAATGATTATTGCAGTTACGGAGAAAGGAGAGATAAAAAATGACCGTTAATAACTATAGAGATGAGCATCCCCTTTGTGAATATTGTATTCATCGAAAGGGGGCATTTTATGGATTTTGCCCCGCAACAAGAAAGAAAATGAAAAAGCATACAGCGAAGCGTTGTCCTTGTTTTTGGGCGGAAACTTATGAGCTTAATAAAAAAACAGCCTTTGAACACATTAAAAATATGGATATTGAATCCCTTGCAATGTTTATTGCTATGGATAGAAAGAAAATCATTGAAGATGCTCTTGCAGTATATGGCATTAACCGCAAGTTATCCAATGATTCTTTGTATAACGATTTTTCAGCTCTTATAAAATATCTTGAGAGTGAGAGGGGTGAGTGAATATGACGGAGATTAAAACTTATTGCGACCATTGCAAAAAAATACTTGATGCAAAAACAGATTATTGCGAAACAACGCTCTATTTTTGCTGTGAATGGATAACTGTTGATTTGTGTACAGAATGTTATGATAATCTGTATAACTATGTGTGCAAATATTGTGGTCAGGTTGTAGGTGATACCAATGTCTGATTTCAAATCTGCAATCCAAGATATAAAATCCCGAATAACCTGTGTTGACTATGCTCGTAACAACGGACTTAATATTCGCAGGTCGGGTGACAGATGCACTTCTCCACTCCGTCCCGGTGCAAAAAATAATTCATCCTTTTGGGTGTTCACAGATCATTGGTATGATTGGGGTGGTGGTAATGGCGGTGACGTCATTGATCTTGCAGCCTTACTTAACCACGGTGGTGATAAATCCAAAGCCATAAGAGAGCTTGCAGCACTCACGGGTGTCAATATGGATTTTCGCACAGAGAGTGAGGATTGGGTAAACTACACTCAGAATCTCTGCAAGCAGATTCAGTATTGGCACGAACAGCTCACAGAGGAAGATTACACTTATCTGCACAAACGTGGTATCACAGATGAAACAATTGCCCGTGTTAAACTCGGCAGAACTAATAACGGCAGACTTTCATTTCCCTATTGGAAGAATGGCTATATCTGCTATTATGCCAACAGACATTTGCCCGGCGGTGCATATTCCGATAAGAAGTGGATGAAAGCCCCCACAGATGAATTTAATGAGCATACTGTTTGGGGATTGCACTCAATTGAGAATAACCCCGACAGAGATACACTTATTATTGCTGAGGGTGCTTTCGATGCTCTTTCCTTTGAGCAGGAAGGCTATCCCGTAATATCTGCAATTACAGGCATATTCTCAGGCGCACAGATACCTACAGTTCTGTCAATCGCAAGAATGTTCAACAGAGTGTTTATTGTGTATGACAATGACGAAATCACCAAGGCAGGTGATAAGTTTACCCGAAAATCGGCAGAATTTTTGATAGAAAATCGCATACCGTGTATTGTCGGTACTGTACCGAAACTGTATAAGGACATTTCAGAGTATTATGCTGATGGTGGAGATTTGCAGGTCATTATTGATTCTGCCAAAGACGGAATTGAATTTATGGCAGAGCAGTACACCGATGCGGAAGGTCTTGAAACCTTTGCTAAGAAGGTCTGCCGTTTTATGACCGGGACACAGATTGAAATATTTTTTAAGTCCCTTATGAAACATTCATCTGTTGACACGGACATTCTTAAAGCCCTGCATAAAGAGTGCAAGAAAGCTCCCAATGATGATTTTATTGCCAATGAAATCTTATCCCGACATAGGCTGTTGTATAACCCTAAAATCTCATTCTTTGAGTATAACGGCAAGTTTTGGGAAAAGAAAGCCAATGAAGCAATAGAAAATTATATCCGTGAAGAACTCGGACCGTATGCAACCGGGCAGAAGCTTTCTTCAATCTCACGCATCATTAAAGCAGCCACAGTTACAGATCAGTTATTCAATATGAAGCCTGTGCTGAACCTCATTAACGGTGCCATTGAAATTATTGAGGAAGAACCTTATTTCATTTTTAGGGAACATTCCGAAGCAGATTTCTGCACTTACTGTTTATCGTACCCTTATATCCCCGATGCAGTTTCGGAGGATTGGCAACACTTTATCGAATCTGTTACCGATAATGACGAAAAACGTATGTCATTCCTTCAGGAATTTGCAGGCTATGTGCTATATCCGTCAAACTCCTTGCATCGTTGTGCTGCGTTAATCGGCTCGGGTGCAAATGGTAAGTCAATCTACTTCAATGCCCTTGCTAATATTTTCGGCAAGGATAACGTGTCCCGAATTACCGTTACCAATTTAACGCAGGACTTTCAGGCTATTAATCTGCTCGGCTCGATGCTCAATATCTCATCGGAAAATAAAACCGAATTTTATGGAGCAGAGGAAACCTTCAAGCAGGTTGTTTCGGGTGATGATATTTCTGCCTGTCATAAGGGCAAGGACTATATCAATTTTACTCCCCGTGCCAAGATGATTATATCTCTTAACAATATGCCGAGGTCCTCTGATAAATCGGATGGTTTGCTCCGTAGATTTGCTTTCTGTGAATTTCCCCTTAAATTCGTGGAAGTTCCGAAAGAACCCAATGAACGCCTTATTGACCGTACCCTTGAATCAAAATTTGCCGAAAATTCGCATTTATCGGGTATGCTCAATTGGGTGCTTGACGGATATATTATGGTTCGCAGGTGTGGTTATCTCACCGAAACGAGAGAACATATTGAGCAGCTCGATGTGTTTAAGGAAGAATCCGATCCGATTGTTACTTATGTGAAACAGCTTGAGCTTTCAGGCACTTACACTAATGCCCTGCTTTATAGTGACTATAAGTATTGGTGTGATGTGAATAACTTTAAGCCGATAAATTCAAGGGCGTTCTTTATGTCGGCTGCGAAGTATTTTAAGGAATACAGACCTGATATTGAGCAGTTTAGAAATGAAACAGGGCGTGGTTACAGACCTGTAATGACAACCTTGACAACCTAATGACAACCTTTTTTGAAAGGTTGTCATACTCAAAACCCTTGATATGTAAGGCTTTGTTTCCCTTTATGACAACTTGACAACCTTTTTATATATTCTTTATATAGAAAAAAATAACAATAAAAAAACAATATATATAGGGGAATAGGGCAAGAGAGGTTGTCAGAACGGCAAAAATGCTTTCACGCCTTATGTATCAAGGCTTGATGGGATGTCAACCTTGTTTTTGAGGTTGTCAGTTAACTAATTAAAATTTTACAAAGAGGTGATTTTATGTTATATTCGTGTGAACAACTTGCCGAGGGCATTGGTTGTACTACACAAACTGTCAGGAATTGGGTGAGCAACGGATGGCTCTCTCCTGCTGAACTTGATGAAAGAGGTATTATCCGTTTTTCAGAAGAACAATATAATGGCATTATTAACGCTTTGCCTTTACCGAAATATTCAGAGCGTGAAGAATGGCTTTCGCAGTTCTCTTGTGAAACTGTTGATAAGAGCGAAGGCTATGTACCTGCTCACCCGGTGGATAAATCCATTGTTCCCAAGCAAACAGGTGCAAAAAATGCACTTTATGACGTTCCTGATAAGACAGAATCAGCAAAGAAAATATCTGCTATTCTTACACAATCAAATGCTTTGCTTTTTGAGAGCCTTGACAGACCAAAAACCAATATTCACAATATAGATGAGCTTATAGCTTCTACCAAAGGCTATTTTGACTTTTGCCGTGAGCGTGGGATAATGCCTTCATTTCGTAGGCTTTCTAATTGGTTCGGATATTCTTATAAAACTCTTTATAACTGTATTGATAAGAAATCCCCTGAAGGTATTTATCTTGACCAAATAAAGGATGCTATTAAGGATAATCTTGAGCAGGCTGCTCTTGTCAATGCTGTTAATAACATATCTGCTATGTTTATTCTTAAATCGCAGTATGATTATGTGGAAACAACAAAACACATTATTGAGCCGTCTGAATCCTTGCTCGGTCAGCCGAAAACTGTTGAGGAAATTGCAGATTATATTGATGCTGATATTGTCGAAGATTAATTTGGTAGTGACATTCGTGTCGGTAGCAAATATTTGACAGAAAATTGCATATACATTATAATTATAGGCACTCGGAATAACCGGGTGTCTATTTTTGATGGGAATTTGCATATATGTAGAAGTTTTGATAACACACTCATATAAAAAAGAGCAAATTTTTGCAATTTTTATGACAAATTTTTGATATTTTTCACCCTGATTTTGCCCGAAAATTGCATATATACGTGCGTGTGCATATAATGCAGGTTTGCTTCATCGATTTACTGTATTAAAGCGAACAAGTGTTCGTTGGGCGCTCCGATGGGTGCAGCCCGAATATATGCATTGAATTAGAATAGCCCTAAATGGCGTAAAAATAGCCCTGTTTCAAGCCGTATATATTTATAGGTGAAATTATACTATAAAATATAAAGCCTGTTTTTGGGGCATTTTAAGGGCAAAAATAAAAGCCGTATATTTACGGCACTAAAAAATAAACCCCGGAACGGCTCCGGGGCTTTTTTGTTATTTTTTTAATATCTTTTTTATGATCTGATCTTCAAAATCTATTAACTTTTCTTCGTTTAATATGCCCCATACTATAAAGGCGCTTAAAAGAATTTCAAGTATTATAATTAATGGTAAGATCTGCAATATCATTTTTTTTATACTCCTTTATATTAATATTTTGAACACTAAAAAACTGGGAAAAACCCGGTTATTAAATTACTAGCAAGCTGCTAATATAATCATTAGCGGCAGAAATAAAACAAGTATTATATATATCATTGTTCAACCTCCGTAAATCCTGAAGCCTTAAAAGCTTCTATAAATTCCCTGAATTGCTTTTTTGTCAAGTCGCTTATATCTGCACTATGAAAAAGAAAAGTCCCCGATTTAACCGTTTTATCAGTTAAATTTATAATTGCCTGATAGCGCCAACCGCAATTATTTATTTTTGTTGCTATTTTAATCATCATTTTAACCCCCTTGTTAACTCTCTATATATTAGAGCCGTTAAAGTGTTTTCGGCTTGTTCTTCTGTGTATCGGCTCTTCTCGGCTTCTGTTTCTTCTAATATAGCCGCCAAATCTTCAACGGCTGAACGGTTATAATAATAAAGTGTATTTAATACAGAAGGCAAACCGCTGCACCAATCAGCAAAGGCTGCATACTCAGAGCCTTTATAATATCTATAATCTTCTGCCCTGCTGTACTTTTCAGATCTGAACGTTTCAACAATAAATCTTGCTGCATTCTCAAAGCCTTCTATTTTTTCATCGGTGTAATTTTCAGGGGTGAAATTATCAATTATATACTGTTGTATATTTCCCCTCGCTTTTTTACTGTTTGTTTTTAACATTGCATTCCCTCCATTATTGATAGAATTTTGCATATTGATTTTTATAACCCACCTTGCTATAATAGAGGCGTGGCGGCGGTAGGTGTACCGCCTCGCCCGCTTTGGTTGTTCCCTTGATTTAGTTTGACGGCTCTATCAAGGGGATTTTTTTATTCTTTTAACTTCTTTTGCAACTGTTCTATTGCTTTTATTATGTTTTCTTTGTCTGCCGAGTTTTTAACAATAATTTTAATTGCTTCTAAATAACTATTTAGTTGCTTGTTGCTCATAATCTGTTTACCTCTCATATTGTTTTTACCTACCTTTTAATTTGTTTTGTAAAGGGTGTTAACCTCTTTACGATTACTATTATAAACGATTTATCGTAAAAGTCAATAGGCAAATCAAGATTTGTCGTAAAATTTTATATTTTTAGTATGTTATATTATATTAATTACATTATATGTGAAGCAAGACAAAAACAACGGCACCGGGGGAGGGGTGCAGAATGGACCGCCCACCCCACCCACTTACTGTTCTCAATATCCGAAAAATTAAAAAAGATTACGATAACCTCTTGACTATTTATCGTAAATATGATAATATGGTATCAGAAAGCGGAGGTATATTATGAAAAGTGTTATAGGTTATATCAGAGTTTCAACTGACGGACAATGCAAAGATGATAAGTTTGGTCTTGATGTTCAGAAACAACAAATAATAGAATATTGTGCTAAAAACGATATGAACATCGTTGCGTGGTACACAGATGAGGGAGAATCAGGAGCGAAAGAAAGACCGGGCTTTGATGAAATTGTATATGGGGATATAAGCAATCCACCTTACCAAGCTGTTGTTGTTGCTAAAAGTGATAGAGTGGCAAGAGATATAAATGTTTACTACTATTACAAAATGCTCCTAATAAAGAAAGATATTAAACTGATTTCAATAGCTGAAGATTTCGGACAGTTTGGAGTATTCTCAAGTATGCTTGAAGCTTTTACAATGTGCGTTGCCGAAATGGAGAGGGAGAATATCAACAAGCGTACAAGTGCAGGCAGAATTATGAAGTCCTCTAAAGGTGGATATAGTGGAGGAAGAACACCTTATGGCTATGAAGCAAAGCACGGCAGAATGGTTGTTGTTGAAGAACAAGCAAAAGTTGTCCGTTTGATATTTGAACTTAAAGGAAGCGGAAAAACATATCAGCAGGTTGTTGATGCTTTGAATGAGCAAGGCTATGTCAATAAGAGTGGCAGCAAGTGGGCAATCAGCTCTGTGCAGGTTGTTTTAGGAAATGAAAAAACATACCGTGGTTTTTATAAGTATGGAAAAAATGGTGAGTGGGTGCAAGGAGAACACGAGCCGATATTGGTAGACTAAAGCTGCGTAATGGTATAAGAGGAGGGTTAAATATGAGAACGATAATTTATGGGGCTATGTTTGTAGTAGTATGCGCTTTGGCAATCGTTGTATTAGAGTTTCTGCCGATTATATTAATTGCTGTGGCAATTGGCTTAATCGCATATTCTATTGTGTCAATTGTTTTGAACAAAAAAATAGTTGAAACAGAAATAATAAATTCAGAGCCGATTATGGGGAAACGTGCAGAGAATACGGGATATACAATTGGCTATGGCAAAAGCTTGTCATATCGAGAACATTACAAGTACAAAAATGTTCAGGTTGGCGAAAGGGTAACATTTAGGGTATTATGGAATAATGGTAATGTTACAACGCAAGTTTGCAATAGCGGTGACGAGATGTATAAAAGGTTCTATCGAAAGCTGAAAAAATAAACCTTGCCAAAGCAGGGGATATATGGTAGCATAAGGACAAGTTATTCAACCGCAGAGAACACGATATGGGTTCTTCCGTCAGAGTGATATTCGACAATGACGGTTTCGACATCGGTATATTTATCCTCAAGGTCTATTAAGAGATAGGCTTCATCGGGGAGATTTGCGATGAGTTTTTTAAGCTGTTCGATAGTCATAGTAAGCATCCTTTCGATTTTGTCTTGATTGGATTATAAGGTACAATTATCAAAAAAAATAGTATGCAAAATTGACTTTTGTGATGTTAAAAATGATGTTACATCGGTCAAAAATGATTTAATACTGTGCCACTTTGATATATTAAAGTGTTAAATTTGACATAAGGTGATGAAAAAATGGAAGTTGTAATGGATAATGTGCGTCAATACATATTGAAGCTTAAAGAGATTTGCAAGTTTTCAAGTAAGGATATAGCAGATATGAGTGGAGTACCGTTAGAAACAGTTAAGAACATTCTGACGGGTAAGACATCAAAGAATGCAGGCTTTGCAACCATTGCAAAAATCATCATATCATTAGATGGTGACCTGAATGAAGCCGTGGGGTATGAAAAACATAAAGAAATAGAAGTAAACAGCATTATTTCGATTAAAGAATCCTATGAAACACGAATTGCAGATATAGAAAAATTTTGCGAGTTGAGAATTTCTGATGCACACGATTGTTGTGATAAGCGCATAGCCGATATGCGACAGACCTGCGATAAGCTGCTTGATTTGGTAGCCAATAAATAAAAATTAAATATAAACAGAGCCTTTGAGCCAATAGTAATCGATTAAGTTCGGTTATTATTGGCTCTTTTTTTTATTTTCCCGGAGGTAGATATATGGATAAAAAAGAAATAAAGAAGTTAAAAAACGAGCTGCTGAACAAAAAGTCCCACGATATTTTCAAGAACGTGCAGGCACTATGGGATTTAGCCTATGCCACAAATGATATGGAATTGAATTATAAGGTCAGAAGTATATGTGCAGAAAAATCTCAAAAATATAAAAAAGACCGCCCTGAACACGCCGAGCAGTACAGACAGTTATATAAGAATACATTATTGTTTGCGGCACCTGTAGACTTTGATAGTTATTGCAGATATTTGGAATGGAATAGAGCCGCTGATAAAAGGTTTTATTTGCCACGCAGAAAGCAGCTTAAAGTTGTGGTTGATGCTTTACAAGAGCTTGCAGACGGCAAACTTGAACTGTTGGCAATCTCTCTCCCGCCCGGTTCGGGAAAAACAACTATTGCAATATTCTTTTTGACTTGGTTGGCGGGACGAAATCCTGATGATCCGATGTTGACAGGTAGTCATAGTAACTCATTCTTGCG
>JAZQUC010000162.1:0-9076 GCA_045631075.1 Candidatus Fimenecus sp.
ACTCGTCATAACCCTGAATTTACACTTATGGAGCTTTATCAGGCATATACTGACTACCACGGTATGATGGATTTGACAGAAAATCTTTACCGTTATGTTGCTCAGGAAGTTCTTGGTACAACTAAAATCGTATTCAACGGAATTGAAATGGATTTAGGTAAGCCATTCGAAAGAATCACAATGCTTGATGCAGTTAAAAAGTATTCAGGTGTTGACTTCAACGAAATCAATTCAACTGAAGAGGCTCACGCAGTAGCAAAAGAGCATCATGTTGAATTTGAAAAGCATCATAAGAAAGGTGATATTCTCAATCTCTTCTTTGAAGAATTTGTTGAAGAACATCTTGTTCAGCCAACATTTGTTATGGACCATCCAATTGAGATTTCTCCACTTACAAAGAAAAAGCCTGAAGACCCTAACTATGTTGAACGTTTTGAGTTCTTTATGAACGGTTGGGAAATGGCAAATGCTTATTCAGAGCTTAATGACCCAATCGACCAGAGAGAAAGATTCAAGGCACAGGAAGAACTTTTAGCTCTCGGTGACGAAGAAGCAAACACAACTGACGAAGACTTCCTTTATGCACTTGAACTCGGTATGCCACCAACAGGCGGTATTGGTTTCGGTATCGACCGTATGACAATGCTCTTAACAGACAGTCAGGCAATCCGTGACGTAATCTTGTTCCCAACAATGAAACCACTTGACTAATAAAATCAGGACTACGATTTTTCGTAGTCCTTTTTATATTGCAACTTTCAAAAAATAGTGGTAAACTAATGTTATCGGAGTGTGATAAATATGTACAAATTTGATGCGCTTAAAGTGAAAAATGAATGTGTAGAATGGATTCGTGACTTTTTTGAAGAAAACGGAAAAGGCTGTAACGCAGTTGTGGGCATTTCAGGTGGTAAAGACTCATCAATCGTCGCTGCTCTTTGTGTTGAAGCATTGGGTAAGGATAGGGTAATCGGTGTTTTAATGCCTTGTGGTGAACAGCATGACATTGATTGTGCAAAACAGCTTGTTGAACACCTTGGAATTAAACATTATATTGTAAATATTAAAGATACAGTTGATGGACTTATGAAAAATCTTCCAGCTGATTTGGAAGTTACATCACAGACTATTCAGAATATCCCACCAAGAGTACGAATGACAACTCTTTATGCTGTAAGCCAGTCGGTAAATGGCAGAGTTGCAAATACCTGTAACCTTTCTGAAGATTGGGTTGGTTATTCAACTCGTTATGGTGATTCAGTAGGTGACTTTAGTCCTTGCTCATTCCTTACAGTAGCTGAAATGAAGCAAATCGGTCATATTTTAGGACTTCCACATAACCTTGTTGAAAAAACACCGATTGACGGACTTTGTGGCAAAACTGACGAAGATAATCTTGGTTTCACCTATGCAGAACTCGATAAATATATCAGAACAGGCGAAATCGAAGATATGGAAAAGAAAGAACTCATCGACCGAAAGCACAAAATGAATTTGTTCAAGCTCCAGCTTATGCCATCATTCAAGCCTGAAATATAATGCGTAGTGGCAGGCTTCCACGCCTGCGTATAATTAAGGAGTGAAATAAATGTCAGACCAAAAACTTTCAACTAAAGAAACTATAATCCAGATTATAAAATTCGTAGCATTTTCAATGGGTGCAGGTATCATACAGATTGTATCCTACACAATAATTCACGAACTTACAGATTGTGAGCATTGGAAAGCATATCTTCCATCACTTATTTTGTCAGTTCTCTACAATTTCACAGTAAACAGAAAATTTACATTCAAATCAGCAACAAATGTCCCTGTTGCAATGCTCAAAGTAGCACTTTTCTATTGTGTATTTACACCTGTTTCATTGTATCTTGGCCAGTTAGCCGAAAATGCCGGAATTAACAACTACATAGTTGAAGCAGTAACAATGGCATGTAACCTTGTAACAGAATACCTTTTCTGCCGATTTGTTGTTTATCGTAACTCAATGAACACAAACGACATCGCAGAAAAAGATAAATCAAAAGTAGAATAAGATGTTATGCGTGGTCTTTTGACCACGCTTTTTTGTATCAAATTATAATTTATTGTGATGTTTATATGGTGATGCAACCTTATAGGGTCGGGTCTCTGTGCCCGACCGCAAGTTTACACATTTACCACGGGCGAGCACGGAGACTCGCCCCTACATTCCAACTGTTTTGGTTTTGTTATATTCGCAACGCAGTTCCGATATTCTGTATTCTGCACTTTGATTATTGCATTAAATATTTCAATTCCCACTAAATTTATATGAATTATCTCTTGAATTCCTACTAATTTTGTAGTATATTATTTCAGTAATAAAAAACAATACTCTAAAAGGGTGTAAAATTATGAAAATCTCAACAAAAGGCAGATATGCACTTCGTCTTATGACTGATTTAGCAATTCATAAGGATGACGGCTATATCTCAATAAAAACTGTTTCTCAAAGGCAGGGTATAAGTGAAAAATACCTTGAACAGATTATAAAGCTTTTGGCAAAAGAAAACCTTGTTGAAAGTATTCGTGGAGCTCAGGGCGGATATAAATTAACCCGTAAACCTGTTGAATATACAGTAGGTGAAATTCTTCGCGTAACAGAAGGTAGCCTTGCTCCTGTTGCTTGCCTTGCAACTGACGAAAACACCTGTGAAAACTGTATGGACTGTGTAACACTTGAAATTTGGCAATGTGTTCTTGATGCAGTCAATAAGGTTGTTGACTCAATCACTTTGCAATATTTAGTGGATAAGCAGAAAGAAAAAGGTAATTGCGGATGTTGTTAAAATACGATTTGTGTGAAACAGCACGATATATGGGCTATAAGCATGGTGCAAAACCAAGTGAAGAAATCTGTGAATTAGTAGATGAGGCTTATGAAGAATTATGCAAAGTAATTCAGCCAAAATACATTTATAAAGAATATGATTTCACAAGAACAGAAGACGGAATAATAATTGACGGAATCGAATTTAAAAGCAAAAAGTTGCTTAATCATCTCAGAAATTCCACTTCAATTATTTTGTTCGGTGCAACAATCGGTGTTGGTGCTGATACACTTGTGCGTAAATATAGCGTAACTGATTTGGCAATGACGAGTGTTGCTCATTGTGTTGGTGCATCACTTGTTGAAAACCTTTGCGATAAGGCTTGTGATGAACTTAAAAACACAATAAAAGGTGTACACAGACCTCGTTTCAGTCCTGGATATGGTGGTCTTGATATTTCTTCACAAAATGATTTTTTTAAGCTTCTGCCAATGACAACACAGCTTGGTGTAACACTTTCAGAAAATTATATGATGACTCCAACAAAAACTGTTACCGCGTTTATAGGGGTAGTAAAGGAATAATATGAAATTCAAAGAAAAATTTGGAAAAGAAATACTGTTTTTTGATGGTGCTATGGGCACAATGCTTCAAAAAAATGGTTTGAAAATAGGTGAATTACCTGAAAATATGAATTTGACTCATCCTGATGTGCTTATAAAAATTCACAAGGAGTATCTTGACGCAGGATGTAATGTAATCACAACAAATACATTTGGTGCAAATTCTCTTAAATTCAACAATGTGGATGAAATTATTACAAGTGCAGTAAATCTTGCAAAAGAATCTGCAAAAAATTATGACAGAGATACCTTTGTAGCGCTTGATATTGGTCCAATTGGCAGACTTTTAGAGCCTTGTGGTGATTTGCCATTTGAAGATGCTTATAATCTTTTTAAAGAGCAGGTTATAGCAGGTGAAAGGGCAGGTGCTGACCTTGTTTTAATTGAAACAATGGGTGACTTGTATGAGATTAAATCAGCAGTTTTAGCAGCAAAAGAAAATACAAATTTACCTGTACTTGTATCAATGATTTTTGACGAAAAAGGCATACTTTTAACAGGTGCAGATATTAAAACTGCAGTTGTAACACTTGAAGGTTTAGGTGTTGACGGCATTGGTATGAACTGTGGTCTTGGTCCTGACCAGATGCTTGAACTTTTAAAAGAAATGAATAAATATTCAAGCACACCAATATTTATTCAGCCTAATGCAGGTCTTCCTGTAAGTGTAAATGGTAAAACAACTTACAATGTAACTCCTGAAGAATTTGCACAGAAACAGTTGTCAATTCTTCATAATGGCGCTAGTGCTTTGGGTGGTTGCTGTGGTACAACGCCTGACCACATAAAGGCAATGATTGACCTTTGTAAAAACGAGAAAATTACAGAAATCGAAAAGAAAAATTATACAGCAGTTTCATCATATTCTAAAACTGTCATATTCAATGAAAAGCCTCTAATCATTGGTGAGCGAATCAATCCAACAGGTAAAAAGCTTCTTAAAGAAGCACTTCGCAACAATGATATGGATTATATCTATCGTGAAGGTGTTACACAAACTGATGCAGGTGCTCATATTCTTGACGTTAACGTAGGACTTCCTGAAATTGATGAACCTGTTATGATGGTGAACACAGTCAAGGGTCTTCAAAGCATTCTTAACACACCATTACAAATTGATACATCTGATACTGTTGCTATGGAAAAGGCACTTCGCATTTATAACGGAAAAGCTATGATAAATTCTGTCAACGGAAAAGAAGAATCAATGAATTCTGTATTCCCACTTGTGAAAAAATATGGTGGTGTGGTTGTCTGTCTTACTCTTGATGAAAACGGCATTCCTGAAACTGTTGATGGCAGAATGGAAATTGCTGAAAAAATTATAAACAAAGCACAGGAATATGGAATTTCTAAAAATGACCTTGTGTTTGACCCACTTTGTATGACTGTCAGCACAAATAAAGCTAATGCAAAAATTACACTTGAATGTGTTAAAAAACTTAAATACGAATTAGGTGTCCATACTGTTCTCGGTATTTCCAACGTATCTTTCGGTCTTCCAAATCGTGAACTTCTTAATTCATCATTCTTTACTCTTGGGATGAAAAATGGCTTGAGTGCAGGTATTATAAATCCAAAAAGCGAAATGATGATGAATGCCTATTATTCATACAACGCTTTAATGGGTTATGATGAGAATTTTGAAGACTACATTTCAAGTGTTACTGAATTTAAGAACGAAACAAAAAGTGCAGATGTTGACCTTAAAACTGCAGTTATAAAGGGACTTAAGGAACAGGCAAAACAAGAAACCGAAAAAGAGCTTCTTACTAAAACACCACTGGAGATAATCGACGGAATTTTAATTCCTGCACTCGACATTGTTGGCAAGGATTTTGAAAATAACAAAGTCTTTTTACCAGGACTTTTAATGAGTGCTGAAACAGCAGGTGTAAGCTTTGATATCATAAAGGAATATCTTGTTAAAAATGGCTCTGAAACTGCAAAAAAAGGTAAAATTGTAATTGCAACAGTTAAAGGTGATATTCACGATATAGGTAAAAATATCGTAAAAGTCTTACTTGAAAACTATGGTTACGATGTGATTGATTTAGGAAAAGATATCACACCACAAGAAATAGTTGATGCAGTTAAAACTTATAATGTAAAACTTGTGGGACTTTCAGCACTTATGACAACAACAGTGCCTGCGATGGAAGAAACCATAAAACTGTTAAGGGAACAAGCAACAGATGTTGCTGTAATGGTTGGTGGTGCAGTGCTTACAGAGGAATATGCTGAAATGATAGGTGCAGACTATTATGGTAAGGATGCAATGTCATCTGTAAGAATTGCCGAAAAAATTTTCCTTAATTAGTGCTATTTGTACAATGTTATAATTGACAAATTTTTACAGTAGTAGTATCATATAAGTGAATTCATAGTAATTTACTGTGAAATGAAAAATAAGTTTAATTTTATCGAAAAGAGATGTATATATGAAAGTTTATGCAGATAATGCTGCAACAACAAAAATTTCAAAAGTAGCACTTGATGCTATGATGCCTTGCTTCGAAGAATTTTATGGTAACCCATCAAGCCTTCATTCAGTTGGACAAGATGCTTTTCATAAGGTAAGGGATGCAAGAAATACTGTTGCAGAATGTATAGGTGCTGACGCTAATGATGTTTATTTCTCATCAGGTGGTAGTGAAAGTGATAACTGGGCTATCAAAGGTGCAGCATACTTAATGGCTAAAAAAGGTAAAAAACATATTATCAGTTCAAAGTTTGAACATCACGCTGTACTTCATACATTGAATGTTCTTGAAAAAGAAGGCTTTGAAATCACTTTGCTTGATGTTTATGAAAACGGACTTGTAAGGGTTGAAGATGTTAAAAACGCAATCCGTGAAGATACAGCACTTGTGACAATTATGTATGCTAACAACGAAATTGGTACAGTTCAGCCAATCCGTGAAATCGGTGCAGTTTGTCGCGAAAAAGGTGTTTTGTTCCACACAGACGCTGTTCAGGCTGTTGGACATGTTCCTGTTGATGTAAAGGCTGATAACATTGATATGATGTCTTTTTCAGGTCACAAATTCCACGGACCAAAGGGTGTTGGTGGTCTATACTGCAAAAAAGGTATAAGACTTCCAAACCTTATTGAAGGTGGCGCACAGGAGAAAAATCGTCGTGCAGGTACAGAAAATGTTCCTGCAATCGTAGGTATGGCAGCAGCACTTAAAGATGCCTGTGACAATATGGAAGAAAATACAAAGAAGCTTGTTTCAATGAGAGAACAGCTTATTGAAGGCATTCTTAAAGTTGAACGCAGTCGCATAAATGGTGACCGTGAACACAGATTACCTGGTAATGTAAGCGTTTGCTTTGAAGGTGTTGAGGGTGAATCACTCCTTCTTTACCTTGATTTAATGGGAATCAGTGCTTCATCAGGTTCAGCTTGTACATCAGGTTCACTTGACCCAAGCCACGTATTGCTCTCAATCGGTCTTCCTCATGAAGTTGCTCATGGTTCACTTCGTTTGAGCCTTTGTGAAGAAAATACACCTGAAGAAATGGAATATATAATCGAACAAATCCCACCAATTATCAACAGACTTCGTGATATGTCACCATTGTGGGAAAAGATAATGAAAGAAGGTAACAACTAATGGAATATTCAGAAAAAGTAATGGAACATTTTACAAACCCACATAATGTAGGTAAACTTGATGATGCTGACGGTGTGGGAGAAGTTGGCAACGCAAAATGTGGAGATATTATGAAAATGTATCTCAAAATTGAGAATGATATTATCACAGACGTTAAGTTCAACACTTACGGTTGTGCATCTGCAATCGCAACAAGCTCAATTGCAACTGATATGATTAAGGGTCAGCCATTGAGTGAAGCACTCAAGCTTACAAATAAAGCAGTTGTTGAAGCTCTCGATGGTCTTCCTGCAGTAAAAATTCACTGTTCAGTTCTTGCTGAACAGGCAATCAAAGCAGCCGTTAAGGATTATTACGACAAAAATGGTATAGAATATAACGCAGACGATTTTAAGTTTGACGAAGACCACCATCATTAATTCGTAGGGGCTGACTACTCGGCAGCCCGATTCAATAACAAGAAGATTAAAATTACTGCGTATTGGCAGGCTTCCACGCCTGCATTGTAGGGGCGATTCAAGAATCGCCCGCAACACGCGTAGTGGCAGGCTTCCACGTCTGCACTGTGGTTCTAACCTTAAAAAAGGAAGATTAAAATGACAGTAAAAGAAATGCAGGAAAAAATCCTGCAATTAAAAAAAGAAAAAGATATTTGTATTCTTGCTCACAGCTATGTTGCTCGTGAAATTATTGAAATTGCCGATTTTACAGGTGACAGCTTTCAATTGAGTGTACTTGCAGAAAAAACTGATGCTAAAACTGTAATTATGTGTGGTGTACGTTTTATGGCAGAAACCGTAAAAATACTCTCACCTGAAAAAACAGTTTATATTACAAGTCCTGTTGCAGGTTGCCCAATGGCAGAACAGATGAGTAAGGAATATATTGAAGAAGTAAAAAGAGAAAATCCTGACTATACAGTAGTTGCATATATCAACACAACAGCTGAACTTAAAACTGTTTGTGATGTTTGTGTAACATCTGCATCAGCGGTAAACGTTGTCAGCAAATTAGATAATAATAAAATTCTCTTTATCCCTGACTGTAACTTAGGTGATTTTGTTGCAAAACAACTTCCTGATAAGACATTTAAGTTTGTAAACGGTGGTTGTCCGATTCACGGCCAGATTACAGCAGAAGATGTTAAGAAGGCGAGAGCACTTTATCCTGATTCACTTCTTCTTGTTCACCCTGAATGTAAACCTGAGGTGGTAGCCCTTGCTGACTATGTTGGCTCAACAACAGGTATTATGAAATTTGCAAAGGAAAGCGACCATAAAAACTTCATTATAGGTACAGAAATCAGTATTGCAGAGTCCTTGCAGTATGAATGTCCTGATAAGAATTTCTATGCTCTTTCACCAAAACTCATTTGCCCTGATATGAAAGCAACAACTCTCGTTGACCTTTATAACACAATACAGGGCAAGGGTGGCGAAGAAATCACATTAGATGCAGATACAATTGAGAAAGCCAAAAAATGCATTGATAAAATGCTTGAACTTGGGTGAATAAAATGAAAAAAGCAGTTATTGCTATGAGTGGCGGAGTTGATAGCTCCGTCGCTGCTTTACTTATGAAAAATGAAGGCTATACCTGTGTCGGTGCTACAATGCAGCTGTATATCGAAGGGGATTGCAGTGATGCAAAAGCAGTTGCCGAAAAGCTCAATATGCCTTTTTATATTTATCCACTTAAAGAAAAATTCAAGAAACAAGTAATTGATAAGTTTATTGAATTTTATGAGAATGGTAAAACACCAAACCCTTGTGTTGAGTGTAATCGTACATTGAAATTCGGTGCTATGATGGACAAAATGCACGAATTAGATGCTGATTTTGTTGTGACAGGTCATTATGCAAGGGTAGTCTTTGAAAATGGTGAATATAAACTAAAAAAAGCAGTTGACGAAAGCAAAGACCAGAGCTATTTTCTCTATATGCTCACACAAGAGCAACACAAGCATATTAAATTCCCATTGGGTGAATACACAAAGCCTGAAATTCGTGAAATGGCAGAAGAAAACGACCTTATAACTGCT
>JAZQUC010000163.1:0-8593 GCA_045631075.1 Candidatus Fimenecus sp.
AGATGCTCTATCCAACTGAGCTATCAGCGCTGGAGCGGGTGATGGGAATCGAACCCACACGACCAGCTTGGAAGGCTGGGATTCTACCATTGAACTACACCCGCATTTCGAATGCTTGAATATTTTAGCACAACAACAACACTTTGTCAATAACTTTTTGATGTTTATTTAATTTATTTTTATTAATATTTCTGTCCGTTATTTTACCCATAGTAATGTTTACAAAATAAGTATAAAATGATAAAATAATAAAAAACAATGAAATTCCTAAAAGGAGAATTATTATGGATAAAAACAGACTTGCAAAAACACCACCTATGGGTTGGAACAGCTGGGACTGCTATGGTGCTGCTGTCAACGAAGAACAGCTTATGGGTAATGCAGAATATATGGCAAAATATCTTAAGGATTATGGCTGGCAGTATGTAGTTTGCGACATCCAATGGTACGAGCCAAAAGCAAGAAATAACGACTATAATAACTTTACTGAACTTTGTATGGATGAGTATTCTCGACTTATTCCTGCCGTAAATCGTTTCCCATCATCAGCAAACGGTGCGGGATTTAAGCCTATTGCCGATAAAATTCACGCTATGGGACTTAAATTTGGCATTCATATTATGCGTGGTATTCCACGACAGGCAGTTCACCAGAATACGCCAATTCTTGGTACAGACAAAACAGCACGTCAGGTCACTCATCATTTTTCAGTTTGTCCTTGGAATACTGATATGTACGGAATTTACAATTGCGAAGGTGCTCAAGCCTATTATGACTCAATTTTCGATATGTACGCAAAATGGGGCATTGACTTTGTTAAAGTGGATGACATCTGCGTTACAGAATTTAGAAAATGGGACAATCCATATTCAGCTCGTGAAGAAGTTGAAATGATAAGAAAGGCTATTGATAAAACAGGCAGAGATATAGTGCTCAGCCTTTCTCCTGGACCTGCTGAATTATCAGTTGCTGACCATCTTTGTGAATACGCTAATATGTGGCGTCTTACAGGTGACTTTTGGGACCAGTGGGATAAACTTTATGAAATGTTTGATAAGTGCGAAAAATGGTCACCTTACGTAAAAGAAGGCTGTTGGCCAGACTGCGATATGTTGCCACTTGGTAACCTTTCACGAAATGGCACTTGTCACGGTCCACAGGATAGATATACTCAATTTACAAAGGATGAACAGATTACACTTATGACACTCTGGTCAATTTTCCGTTCACCACTTATGTTTGGTGGTGAAATGAGAAATAACGACGAGTGGACATTGTCACTTATGATTAATGAGGAAATTATTGATGTAAATCAGAATTCTCATGGTGGTAAACAAGCTTATCGTGATGAAAATACAGTTATTTGGACTGCTGTTTCATCTGATAATAAGCCTTTAATTGCAGTTTTCAATGTGTCAGATAAAGAAAATAACATTAAGGTTGACCTGAATAAATTTGACTTAATTGATGAGTATGTTCTTCGTGACCTTTGGAAAAAAGAAGATATTGAAAAAGTAAAGGATAATTTTACTTGCACAGTAAATTCTCACGGAGCAAAAATCTTTAAATTGAAATAAAAGGGAGTAAATAAATGCTCAACATCATAACAGGACGCACAGGAAGTGGAAAAACACGCTTAATCCGTTCAATGGCATCAGAGATTGCAATAAAAGAATCGGACAAGGTTATAATAATTGTACCTGAACAATTTTCTTTTGAAACTGAAAAGGGAATGTTACAGCTTTTAGGCAACGAAAAAATTAATAATGTTGAAATCTTAAGCTTTTCACGAATTGCTGAAAGGCTTTTGTCCCGTTATGGAAAAATGGAAAAAAAGACAGCAGATGACGGTGTGCGTGCTGTGTTGATGAGTTGTGCTATTGAAACTCTTGAAGATAAATTAACAGTTTTTAATCGATACAAAAAGTTTCCACAATTGATAAATGAAATACTTGATTTTCATCGTGAAATCAAAAAATGTGGTGTTTCCAACGAATCACTCGGTGAGTTTTCAAGTCTTGTAAACAAATCTTCATTTTCATCAAAGCTTTCAGAATTATCACAGATTTTTTCTTGCTATGATGCTTTGATGTCACAAAATTTCTGTGACAGCTGTGCGTATCCTGATATGCTTTACGAATTGTTGTGGGAAGTTGAATATTTTAAAGGCAAAACAGTATTCATAGACGCTTTTTCAGGCTTTTCAGGACAGGAATATAAGATTATTGAACAAATTCTTCGTCAGGCAGAAAATGTGTATGTGACATTCTGTTGTGATACCTCAAAGAATAATGAAAGATATGAGCTTTTTTATAATGTAAGTGTTGAAATAAAGAAGCTTAAACAACTTGCAAACAGAATAAATGTAAAAATTGCACCTGAACAGATTTTGTATTCTAAAAAAGAGTTCAAAAAAGATGAGCTTAATTTCCTTGAAGATAATATCTTTTCAGCTGACAGCAAACTTTACGAAAAAAATGCCGATGCAATTACAGTGATTCCTTGTCGTACAAAGACTGATGAATGTCAGGTGGTTGCAGCTGAAATTAAAAAATTAATCAGAACAGAAAATCTTCGTTATCGCGATATTGCGGTGATTGTCCGTAATGAAGACAGTTATAAAAAGCATATTGAATCAGCATTCAGAAAATATGAGATAGATTGCTTCCACGATAATCGTCAGCCTGTAAATACTCAACCACTTATTGTGTTTTTGAAATGTCTTCTCAATATTCTTATAAAGGGCTTTGATACTGAAACTGTATTGAGATTTTTGAAAACCCAGCTTTATGGTTTTACTGTTGAAGAAATTGCGTTGCTTGAAGATTATTGTCTTATGTGGAGAGTAACTGCGTCACAATGGAAAAATGAGTGGACAGAAAACCCTAAAGGTTTAGGTGAATCATCTGACGAAGAAACAGAAGAACTTCTTAAACAGATTAACTCTCTGCGTGAAAGGGTAGTAGGACCTATA
Source organism: Candidatus Fimenecus sp. (assembly GCA_045631075.1). Classification (GTDB taxonomy): domain Bacteria; phylum Bacillota; class Clostridia; order Oscillospirales; family Acutalibacteraceae; genus Fimenecus. Next base: position 2,975 of record JAZQUC010000163.1, read on the forward strand.
CTTTCTCTTAAAAAGAAAATAACCGATACTGATGGTGAAACAGTTTCAAAAGAACTCTTTGCCTTTTTAAGAAATGCTCACATTGACGAAAACCTTAAATCATTCACAGCATTTTTAAAGAACAGTAACGAAAATGATTTAGCACTTGAACAAGGTCGTATATGGAAGCTTCTTACAGAGGTGCTTGACGGACTTTATGGCGCAATCGGTAAAAATACAATTAGCATTGAAAGATATTCGGAACTTTTTGACATTCTTATTGCTTCAAAAAATATCGGTGTTATTCCAAATGGTATGGACGAAGTTGTTATTGGCGGTGCTGACAGAATCCGTGCATCTGCACCAAAAGTAGTTTTCCTTATGGGTGTTAATACAGGTGTGTTCCCAGGGGAAAGCTCATCAGGTGTGCTTTTTAATGATATGGAAAGATGTGAACTCATTAAAAACGGTCTTCCTATTATAAGTAACCTTGAATATAACAGCGTTAGTGAAAACTTTATCGCATATCGTGCAATTACGCTTGCAACTGATAAGGTTTATCTTACATACTCTGCTGTTGACAGTGATTCTTCATCATTGACTCCGTCGGAAATGGTCAATGATGTTGTAAGAATGTTCCCAAATTGTGTTATAAGAAAAGAAAATACAAAACTTGACCTTATCGAAAGCCGTAACTCAGCATTTTCAGTTATGGCAGGGGAAACGGTAAACGGCTCTGTGCTTGGTGAAACGCTTCGAGAATATTTTTGTCAGAACGATGGGGATAATGAACTTTCAAAAATAGAAAAGGCAGATAAAAGAGAGTTCAAAATTAGTAATACAGACCTTGCTCTAAAGTTTTTTGGAAAGAATATGTATATGTCTGCATCAAAAATTGAAAAATTCTATAAATGTCCTTTTGGGTATTTCTGTGAATACGGTATGAAGCTCAAGCCTCGCAAGGAGGCTCAGGTGGATGCTGCATTGTATGGTACTGTAATCCACTTTGTCCTTGAACAGTTCTTATACAGAAACAAGAAAACTGATATTCTTAATATGTCAGAAATGGTGGTTAAGGATAAAATTAACATGATCATTGATGAGTATATTATTGACGAAATGGGTGGATACGACAATAAAGCCCAGTCATTTTTAAGAACAATAAAACTCATAAAAGATACAGCATACAGTGTTGTTTTCCGTCTTGTTGATGAATTCAGGGTATGCGAATTTACTCCTGTTGACTTTGAACTTAAAATCAATAACGACGGTGATATTTCACCATATGAGGTGGAAATCCAGAACGGTGGAAAAGTTACCGTTATTGGTAGCATTGACCGTGTTGATATGTATAAAACAGAGGATAATACATTTATAAGAGTTGTTGACTACAAAACAGGTGGCAAGGAATTTCAGCTTGGTGAAGTTTTTTATGGTCTTAATATGCAGATGCTCATTTATCTTTTTGCAATATGGGAAAATGGTAAGGAGTATTATGGTGATAATATTACTCCTGCAGGTGTATTGTATTTTCAGGCAAAAAACACAAAGATATCGTCCGATAAGGTTATGAGGGATTCTGATGTAGGTGATGCACAGTTATGTTCTTCAAGTGAACACAAAATGGACGGTATGATTCTCAATAATCTTCAGGTTTTTGAGGCTATGGATAAAAACTATAAAGGCATTTTCTTACCTGCATCATTTGATGAGAAAACAGGTTCACTTAAAGGAAAGGTTATTTCAATTTCTTCCTTTGAACGATTAAAAGCTTCTGTAAATTCTTCTATAAAGGATATGGCAGAAAAGCTTCAGTCAGGCTATATTTCAGCTTTACCTGTGGAAGATGGATGTAAATGGTGCAATTACAAAGATGTTTGTAAAAGGGAAGAGGATGACCCTGTAAAAGAAATGGAAATTCCTTCATTTAAAGATTCAATTACAATGTTAAGGGGTGATGAGGATGGCAAGAATATGGACTGATGCACAAAAACAGGCTATTGAATCAAGAGATGGTACAATTCTTGTATCTGCTGCTGCAGGTTCAGGTAAAACAGCTGTCCTTGTAGAGCGTGTAATTGAAAGAATTACTGATGAAAACAATCCTGTTGATATTGAAAAATTACTTATTGTAACATTTACAAAGGCAGCAGCGGCAGAAATGAAAGAGCGTATTTTAAAACGACTTTCAGAGCTTATTTATGAACAACCGAAAAATCAATATCTTAAAAGACAAAAGATGTACCTACCCAATGCGCAGATTTCTACAATGGATAGCTTCTGTGTAAAGCTTATAAGAGAAAACTTTGAAAAAGCAGACATTGCACCTGATTTTGGTATGTTGTCTGATATTGAACATGATTTACTTAAACAGGAGATAATCAGTCAAGTTCTTGAGGAAATATACAGTCTTCCTGAAAATGAAACAGAAGATTATTTAAGGCTTTTTTCAAACGGAAGAAATGACAATAATCTTAAGGATTCAATTCTTTCACTATATAATTTCGCAATGGCATCACAAAACCCTTTGAATTGGCTTGAGACAACCTTTTCTGAGTATTTTGAAGACATATCGGTAAACGAATCCAAATGGGGTAAATACTGTCTGGAACGACTTGCAGCAATTTTAGAATATATAAAAATCAAGGCAAATGACATTATAAATGATGCGCCTGAAAACACTACTCTTGCAGGTGCAATTGCAAATGACCTTGCACCAATACTTATTTCAATTGATAACATTCTTAAGCTTATTAAGGAAACACCAGAAAAATGGGACGAAATAAGAATGCTTACTGCATCCTTAAAATTCAATACATTCCCAAGGGTGCCCAAGGATGAAAAAGACTGTTATTATGATGATATCAAGAACCGTCGTGACAGTATAAAAAAATATATTTCTTCTGCAAATTCAATTCTTATTTGCAGTGAATCAGAATTTAAAGAAGATATTGAGTATCTTCGTCCTATAATGAAAATTTTAAAGAATTGCACCAAAAACTTTATTGAAAAGTTGGGTGAATATAAAAAAGAAAATAATTCATATTATTTTTCTGATGTGCTTCATCTTGCTTTAAAGATTTTAGTGGAATTTAATCCTGACGGTACATACGTAAAAACACCGTTGGCAAATGAACTTTCCGATAATTTTGCCGAAATTTTAATTGACGAATTTCAGGACACAAACGAAGCACAAGATACCCTGTTTTCAGTTATCTCAAAAAATGACGGCAACAAATTTATGGTTGGTGATGTTAAGCAGAGCATTTATCGTTTCCGCCAGGCAATGCCTGAAATATTTATGGAATATAAGGATTCTTTTGAAATATATGACGGAAATAATTATCCTGCTGTAATTAATCTTGACAGAAATTTCAGAAGCCGTAAGGGCATACTTAATGGAATTAACCACATATTCCATTATCTTATGACACGAAAAACCTGTGGAATTGATTACCAAAATGGCGAACAGCTTGAATTTGGTGGTAATTACCCTGATGAAAATTCACCCGATGTTTCTGTTCATATAGTTGAATCGGAAAATTCAAGAGGCTCCGACCTCGTAGCAGAAGCTCGTCACATAGGTAATGTTATAAATGAACTTGTTTCATCAGGTGCTCTCGTAGGTAAAAAAGGTGAGGAGCGTCCGATTAAGTACAGTGATATCTGTATTTTGCTTCGTGCAGTAAAGGATAAGGCGAATGTTATTGCACGAGAACTTAACAGTATGGGTATCCCTGCATTTTTCCAGAAACAAGGCGGATTTTTTGAGTCAAAAGAAATCGTAACAATTATTTCAATGCTCAAGGTAATCGACAATCCTGTTCAGGATGTACCGCTTGCAGCTGTAATGCTGTCACCGTTGTTTCCGTTTACAGAAGACGACCTTGTGAAATATCGTTGTGATAACAGAAATGATAATTTATATAATGTTATCAAGGGGCAGTATGACAATGATGAAAAAGTAAAAGCTTTTCTTGACTTGCTGTCATTATTGCGCACCTTGTCAGTCACAATGGATATTGGTAGCCTTATTCGTCGCATTCTTGAAAATACATCTTATGACAGTATTGCAAGTGCAATGGAAAACGGTGAAAAACGAATTCTTAATATAGAACTTCTTATAAATTATGCAGAGAATTATGAAAATAATGGTGGTTCAGGTCTTTCAGGCTTTATCCGTTATCTTGACAGAATTCGCAAAAACAATAAAGACCTTGACGGTGCAAACGAAATTTCAGAAAATGATGATGTTGTACAAATTATGTCAATTCATAAGAGTAAAGGTCTTGAATTCCCTGTTGTTTTTGTTGCGAATTGTTCATCATCAACACATATAAATGATTTAAGCAAGGTAAAAGTCAACAGAAAATTGGGTGTTGCAACACCACGATATTTTCCTTTGCTTCATAAGGATTTCAATACTTTACCGTCAAATACTATAAAACTCTGTGAAAAGCAGGAAGACATGGCAGAGCATATAAGAGTCCTTTATGTTGCAATGACACGAGCAGAAGAAAAGCTTTATCTTGTTGGTTCAATGTATAATCCTGAAAAAAAGATTACTGATTTGTATTATGAGTGTTATGACAATCACAATGACCCATCAGTACCAGTTTCTGTGTGCACAAGCTATATGCAATGGATTTTACTTTCTATGATGAATCATCCATCATTAACGCTTGAAACATTACTGAATACTCATAAAAAGTCAGAATGTCCTGCAATTGATTTTGGAATTTTTGAAAAGAGTGAAATTCCTTTGACAGTATCTTCTGAAGAAAAAATCTTTGAATGTGATAATGATACACTTGATATTATAAGTAATCGTCTTGTGTATAAATATCCGTTCAGCACTCTCTCTGATATTCCTGTCAAATATGCAGCATCTGCAATAAACAGTGACGAGAATCTTAAATATCTTGCAACGGAAAATCCTGCATTTTCAGGAACAGGTGAGTTAACTCCCGCACAACGCGGTACATTAACCCATAAATTTATGGAAATATGTGACCTTTCAAATGCATATGAAAGTTTGGATAAGGAAATAAACCGTACAGTTGAAAATAAGATTTTCACACAAAAAGAAGCCGACTCATTGAATGTAAATGCAATCAAATCATTCTTTGAAAGCAGTCTTTACAAACGGATTTTATCAGCAGAAAAATATGTCCGCGAACAGGAGTTTTCAATGTCAGTTCCGATTTCTTTTATTGATAACAGTTTACCTGAATGTGTGCAGAATGAAACTGTCATTGTTCAGGGTATTATGGACGGTATTATCATAAACGGCAAAAAAGGTGAAATCATCGACTTTAAGACAGACAGAGTTTCAAGTGAAGAAGAGCTTTGTGAACGATATAAAGAGCAGATGACCATTTACAAAAAGGCTGCAGAAGAATGCTTTGGTCTGCAAAATGTTACATTATCTCTTTATTCATTCCATTTATCGAAAGAAATTTCACTAAAACTTTAAAAAAACACTTGATTTTTATAAAGTGTTGTGATAAACTTATTAGGCTATGTAAATAAGTACTGAAAGAGGTGACAATTGTCATGAAACAGGGACTCCATCCAGAGTATAAAACAGTAACAGTAAAGTGCGCTTGTGGTGCTACATTTGAAACTCGTTCAACAAAA
>JAZQUC010000164.1:0-2404 GCA_045631075.1 Candidatus Fimenecus sp.
TGCCCAGGTGGTTGTATCAACGGTGGTGGTCAGCCAATTCAGCACGCTGTTGTTCGTAACTTCGTTGACCTTAAGGCTCGTCGTGCAGAAGCACTTTACACAGCTGACAGAAATAACGCAGTAAGAAAGTCACATGAAAATGAAGCTATCAAGACTCTTTATACAGAGTTCCTTGGTAAACCAGGTAGCCATAAGGCTCACGAAATTCTTCACACATCTTATGTGGCAAGAAAGAAATATTAATTTCTTGAATAATTAAAATCAAACGGGGAGTGCTGGATGCACTTCCCGTCTTGTATTTTATGCAGAATTGTTATATACTATATTGTAATTGATGTGTGTAAGAGAAAGGTCTTGTAATGTTAAAGAAGTTTATTTCAGTATTTTTTGCGTTTTCACTTATATTTCTGTTTACTTCTTGTGGTGTAATCAATGAAGAACCTACCACAGAGCCAACTGAAACCACAACACAAGTGCCGACTGTAACTGTGACAATTCCTGAGGGTTATACCCTTGTACGAATTGCTTGGCTGTTAGAGGACAAAGGTCTTTGTGTTGCTGATGATTTCATTGAGGCTTGTCAGACATATACAGAATGGCTTGATTTAACTGCATATCCATTCTTGAATGACTTGCAAAGTGCCGAAAATGTTTGTATTTATCTTGAAGGCTACTTTTTTCCGTTGACATACGAAATTCCTGAAACAGCATCTGTTCAGGATATTATAAAAATGTTTTTAAATGGCACAAAAAAGATTTTTGACGATACATTTATGCTTATGGTGGAGGAAAGTGGATATTCCCTTCACGAAATATTGACGATTGCATCAATTATTGAAAAGGAAGCAAAATTAGATGAGCAAAGACCTATGATTTCTTCTGTAATTCACAACAGAATAAATGTAGGTATGAGAATTCAATGTGACCCCACAGTAAAATATTGTGATGGTGTTATAAAACTTATTTATCCTGAAAAATATGACTACTATTCAAACTTTTACAGCACTTATATTTGTGACGGACTTATGGCAGGACCTATATGCAATCCTGGTATGGAGTCAATAGAAGCAGCAATCAGTCCTGCAGAAACAGAATATCTTTATTTTATAGTTGGTACTGTCGAGCCTTATGAATCAAAGTATTCTTTGACCTTTAAAGAGCATAATGCCTTCTGGCAAGCAAATAAAGACAGATTAACAGGAAAATAATAAATTGAATATGAACAAAGAAAGGCAGAGATTTTTCTCTGCCTTTTCTTTATAAATTGGAGTTTATCGGGGAATTGTAGTGGTTATGATACTCCTTGGCTCCCCTATAAATTATAATTTGAAATAATCGCAGGCGTGGAAGCCTGCCACTACGCGACCTCGCTAAATTATAATTTATCGGGATGATTGATTATTAAAATCGACCATAAATGTAGGGGCGGATGCCCTCATCCGCCCGCAATAAATAAATGGTACGCTTTGGAACGGGACGATGAAGGCATCGTCCCCTACAAGAGTACATCACCAAATCAATGTCATCGCTAAACTCTCAATTTATAATTAAAATTAAAAGGACTCAACCCTTTCGGATTGAGTCCCGTTTTTTATTTAATATGAAAACTTTTAATTAGTCTTCTTTTGGAGCATAGAGAGCCTGAAGACGAACAAGGTGTTCATATCTTTCCTTAGCTGTTTCCTCAGCCTTTGCGAAGAGAACTTCTGCTCTGTCTGGGAATGCACGAGAAAGTGATGAGTAACGAGCTTCGTTCATGATGAAGTCACGGTAGCTTGCCTTTGCTTCCTTGCTGTCAATTGTGAATGGGTTCTTGCCCTGTGCCTTGAGAGCCGGGTTGTAACGGAACATATTCCAGTAACCGCAGTCAACAGCCTTCTTCATTTCAGCCTGGCAGTTAACCATACCACCCTTGATTGAGTGCATTTCACAAGGAGCGTAAGCAATAATGATTGAAGGACCGTTGTATGCTTCAGCTTCTGTGATAGCCTTAATTGTCTGGTTGTTGTCAGCACCCATAGCAATCTGTGCTACGTAAACGTAACCATAGCTCATTGCGATTTCAGCAAGGCTCTTCTTAGCAATTGCCTTACCTGCAGCAGCAAACTGTGCAACCTGACCGATGTTAGAAGCCTTGGAAGCCTGACCACCTGTGTTTGAGTAAACTTCAGTATCGAATACCATGATGTTTACGTCTTAGCCTGATGCAAGAACGTGGACAACACCGCCGAAGCCGATATCGTATGCCCAACCGTCACCACCGAAAATCCATACAGATTTCTTTGAAAGGTATTCGCTGTTTTCAAGAATGTCTTTCTTAGCTTCACAATCACAATCGAAGCTTTCAAGAGCAGCAACGAGAGCGTTTGTAGCATCTGTGTTCTTTGAACCGTCTTCAAGAGTT
>JAZQUC010000165.1:0-3925 GCA_045631075.1 Candidatus Fimenecus sp.
ATTAGAGCCTGTCATAGCAGTTGTGTTTGGAAGGTGAGTATATCTGCCTGGTTCAAATGGCTCAAAGTCAGTACCGTAAAGCCACTGGTCACCCTCAGGTGTCTTTTTACGGATAGCCTGGTCAACAAAGTCCCAGATGTAACCGCCACACATATGCTCGTGTGCTTCAAAGTCATCCATATATTCCTGGAAGTTACCAAGGCTGTTTTCCATAGCGTGAGCATATTCACAAAGAAGAACAGGTCTGCAGTAATCTTCTTTTTTGATTGGCTTTGAGTCGGCAGCAAGAGCGTTTGCAATATTATCATAAAGTGTGATTTCAATAGGCTCTTTGTTGCAAAGCTTTTTCATAACGCTTTCAACAGGATACATTCTTGAAATAACATCACTCTTTGTAAAGTTAAAGTCACCTTCATAATGGAACTGGCGTGTTGAGTCAAGCTTAAGAGCGGCTTTCTTCATTTCCATAAAGTTGTTGCCGTCACCAGCCTCGTTACCAAGTGACCACATAAATACACAAGCGTGGTTTCTGTCACGAAGAACCATTCTTTCCATTCTATCAACAACAGCGCCTGTCCACATTGGGTTGTCACCTGGAACACCTTTACGACGAACACCGTGAGTTTCAAGGTCACATTCGTCCATAACATAGAAGCCGTATTCGTCACAAAGTTCATAGAAATATGGGTCATCAGGATAGTGAGAAGTACGAATAGAGTTGATATTCGCATTCTTCATAAAGTTCAGGTCCTGATGATATCTTTCAGTAGGAACTGCCCAGCCGTTATCAGGGTCAAAGTCGTGACGGTTAACACCACGAAGCATCAATGGCTTACCGTTGAAAAGGAATTTTTCACCGATGATTTCAACTTTCTTGAAACCGAATCGAATACATTTATATGTTGTTTTACCATCAGCGGTAATGCTTATGAGTAATTTATAAAGATATGGGCTTTCAGCAGACCATTTCTTTGGATTTTCAATTAACTTATTGAAATTAAGGGTTGCAGAGCCGTTGAACTGAGCTTCACCGAGAGTGATTCTCTGGTCACCGTCAATGATTTCTGCCTTAACTGTTGCAGAGCCGTTACCTGAATAGTCAACTACCTTAATTTCAAGGTTTGTATTACTGTCCTTGTAGTCCTTGTCAAGGTCAGTTGTGATAAAGAAATCACGAACACATTTTTTAGGTTCACAGAAAACATAAACCTCTCTGTAAAGGCCACAAAGAAGCCACATATCCTGATTTTCAAGATATGCACCGTCAGAGAAACGGTAAACCTTAACTGCAACTCTGTTTGAGCCTTTACGAGCAAATTTTGTAATGTTGAATTCGTGAGGAGTCATTGAACCCTGTGAATAGCCAACATATTCGCCGTTAAGATAAACCTCGATAGCTGACTTTGCAGCACCGAAATGCATAAAAATTTCCTGACCGTCAAAGTTTTCAGGCATATGGAAATCTCTTACATAAATACCAATTTCCTGCATTGTGTGGTCGATTGACGGAATCTTACCCTTGCTTCTGCTTAAAGCACGGCAGTATGTAGAAGCATAATAGTAAGGATAGCTTTCAGTATCCTGACCAATCTGCCATACTGATGGAACAGTAATATCACGCCAGAATGATGCGTCAAAGCTGTCTTTATAAAAATCAGCAGGGCAATCATTCAATCCTCTCTGCCAATGGAATTTCCATGTGCCGTTAAGAGTCATTTTTGTAGCAGGAGCAATTCTGTTTAATGCGTCTGCTTCGTTATCATAAGAAAAAGCAATAACGTGACCGTCTTCCTTATTTCTCTTGAATATTGCGGGATTTTCCCAATCGTATTTGTAGTTTCTCATATTTTACCTCCAACAAGGTTATTCACTTTTTGATGCTAAATATTCAATGAATTGCTTTGCTGTTCTCGGGCTTCTTCCACCGTTACGAAGAGCAAAAGCTTCAGCTTGAATTTCCAACTCATTTTTTACAATATTTATATTATACTGCATAGCAAGATTTTCTACAATAGATAAATACAAATCTTTATTAGGTTTTGAGAATGTAACCTTAAGACCAAATCGTGCAGAAAGGCTCATTACTTCCTGAATCGTATCCTGAAGATGGATATCGTCACCGTTTCTGTCGTTAAAATTCTCTTTTACAAGATTCCTTCTGTTGCTTGTAGCGTATATTGCAAGGTTCTCAGTCTTACCTGCAACACCACCTTCAAGAATTGCTTTTAATGCACCGAAATCACTATCGTTTGTTGAAAAACTTAAATCGTCTATAAATATAATAAACTTCAACGGACTGTCAGCAAGTTTTTCAATCACATCAGGCAATGAATATAATTGACTTTTCTTAATTTCGATAAGACGAAGACCCATTTCCCAGTATTCATTGACAATAGCTTTGATAGTACTGCTCTTACCACTACCTGCATCACCATACAAAAGAACATTGTTACAAGGCTTTCCGTTGATAAGTGCCATTGTGTTGTCAATAACCTTTTGTCTTTCAAGCTCGTAACCACTCATTTGTGAAAGGCGTTGAGGGTCAGGGTATTTCACAGGGATAATTTCATTGTCCTTATATAAAAACATTCTATGTGTGGCGTAAATGCCGTAACCTGTTGTTTTGATTGCATCAATCTTCTTTATGTATTCATCCTTAACTGAGTAATCACTATTTGTCCATTCAGGAAGATAAATATCTATATTACATAATGATTTAATGTCATCACATTTAAGTTGCGATAATTCTTGGAAAAAGTCAAGCTCACTTTCAACAGCTTTTTTCAAAAGGGGAGAAGCCTGTCCCTTTGCAGATTGCTTTACATATATGTTTTCATCATTCTGTAAAAGTGTGTTGATGTATTCAGTAAGATTATCTGTTTTTTCATAGAGTGATGATACAAAATCAGAATATAACGATAAAAACCAATCGTAGTTATTTTCGTCACATTGAAGCAATTCCACAAGTGAAGAAAGACCCGTATCGTATATTGTATTTTTAAATATTGTTACGGCTTTTGCTCGTAAAACAAGATTGTTAAAACCCTTCATAAAAACATCCTTAAAATAATAAAATAAAAAATTTTCCAAAATTCCAAAATAGGTATTGACATATTGACTTGACATGTATATAATAATAAACTGCTATTAAAATGGAATTGTATACGCTGGAGCATTTTTCGTAAAAAGAATTTTACCATAATTTGTTACAAAAATCAAGGCGTAAAACAACTTTAATTTAGTAATCTCCACGCCTTATATACTATGTATATAGATATAGGGCTCAGGAATAAAAAAATGAACGGAGAGTGATAAGCCCTATGGTAAATGTCAAACCGGTAAAACTTGGCAGAAATACCCGTATGAGTTTCTCAAAAATCAATGAGGTTATGCAGATGCCTAATCTTATCGAAGTACAGAAGAATTCATACAAGTGGTTCCTTGAAACAGGACTTAAAGAGGTGTTCCGTGATATCGATGCTATCACCGATTACACAGGAAATCTCGAATTGACTTTTGTGGATTATCGTATGGACGATAAACCAAAGTACACTGTTAAGGAATGTAAAGAAAGAGATGCTACTTATGCTGCACCTCTCAGAGTTACAGCACGTCTTTTCAATAAGGAAACAGGCGAAGTCAAGGAAAACGAAGTTTATATGGGCGATTTCCCACTGATGACAGACAGTGGTACATTTGTGATTAACGGTGCAGAGCGTGTTATTATTTCACAGCTTGTACGTTCTCCAAGTGTATATTATGGAATGACTCATGATAAGACAGGTAAAGAACTTTATACAACTACTGTTATTCCTAACCGTGGTGCTTGGCTTGAATATGAGACTGACCAGAATGACCTTTTCTATGTAAGAATAGATAAGAACAGAAAGATTTATATTACAACATTTATCCGTGCATTGGGTCT
>JAZQUC010000166.1:0-2020 GCA_045631075.1 Candidatus Fimenecus sp.
TGTCATCCCTTGAATTATAAAGAATCAAATTAAAGTTGATATAATCCTGATTTCTTCATTGCTTTATTAAGTGTTCTCTGTGCAAAACGACTTGCCTTTTCAGCACCATTCTTTGCACACTCATTAAGATATGCCTTATCATTAACAAGACGATTGAATTCTGTCTTGAACGGACGCAGTTCCTCAACAACTGCTTCTGCAACTGCTGCTTTGTAATCACCATAACCCTTACCGTCAAAATCCTTTTCAATCTGTTCATATGAAAGACCTGTACAGCAAGAATAGATACCCATAAGGTTATTAATGCCATCTTTACCGTCTGCATAACGAACCTTTGCTTCAGAGTCTGTAACTGCACTCTTAATTTTCTTAACAATCACATTATCATCATCAAGCATTGAGATATAGCTCTTTGGATTTGGGTCAGATTTACTCATTTTTGCAAATGGGTCCTGAAGTGACATAACACGAGCGCCAACTTTACCAATAAATGGTTCAGGCATTGTAAATGTGTTGCCGTAAACTGTGTTAAATCTATCAGCAATATCACGGGCAATTTCAAGATGTTGTTTCTGGTCAGCACCAATTGGAACATAGTCAGCCTGATAAAGAAGAATATCAGCAGCCATAAGAATTGGGTATGTGAAAAGACCAACATTCACATTTTCAGGATGCTTTTCACTCTTATCTTTAAACTGTGTCATTCTTGCAGCTTCACCAAACTGTGTACAACAGTTCAAAATCCAAGCGAGCTGAGCGTGTTGCGGAACATGGCTCTGAATAAACACGATGCTTTCCTGTGGGTCAAGACCAAGTGCTAAAAGAATAGCATAAAGCTCCATTGTATTTTTACGAAGTGTTGCAGGTTCAGGACGAACTGTAAGAGAATGCAAGTCAGCAACTGCATAAAGACAGTTGTAATCATCCTTCATATTTTTCCAGTTTTTAAGTGCACCAAGATAGTTACCAAGAGTTGGTGTACCAGTTGGCTGAATAGCACTTAAGACTATCTTTTTCTTTTCTACGGTGTTTTCCATTTGTATCACCTTTGCTTAAAAATTTGTATCCTATATATTAAACTATTTTTTCCGTATTTTGTCAATGATGAAAATATTAACAAAAAGGCAGGGACTAAACCCTGCCACAAAATTTTAATAATATCTATACAATGCAACTACTTTACCGAGAATAATTACCTCATTTGTAATAATCGGTTCATAGGCATCGTTTTCAGGTTGAAGACGGAAATGTCCGTTTTCTTTATAAAATCTTTTGACTGTTGCTTCATCCTCAATCATAGCAACAACAATTTCGCCATTTGCTGCATAAGGTGTTTTTTCGCAAATGACAATGTCACCATCAAGAATACCTGCCCAAAGCATACTTTCACCACGCACTTTAAGTGCGAAAAGTGATTTATCACGAGAAATTCTGCCATTATAAGGAATGTAACCTTCAATCTGTTCAACTGCCAGAATAGGCATACCTGCAGTAACAGTACCCAGAAGTGGAACACTTGTCACATTCTCAGCCTGACCAAGCACACGGATTGAACGCTTAAGCATTGGGTCACGCTCAATATATCCTGCTTCCTCAAGAGCATCAAGATTTGCCTGAACAGAAGATGTTGAACGAAGTCCCACAGCCGAACCGATTTCACGAACTGACGGTGGAACACCACATTGAGAACGCTCACATAAAAATTCATATATTTTCTGCTGTGTATCGTTAATAGGACGCATAAAAACTACTCCTTATTAGTTATTTGATAAAAAATTGCATACTTTTTTATATATTCTAACACATTATTTTCAAAAAGTAAACATTTGTTCGATATTTTCTTTAAAAATTTTTTGTTTTTTAAAATTAATAATTAATTATTCGTTTTTTAAAAGAATGTTCACTGTTTTGTCATATTTATAGTTTATTATTTAACTGTACTCAACAAGAGTACACATACCCCATCCTCAAACAACCCCTCAGGGCGTTATGCCCGGAAAACGGACGGAACCGCAACCGT
>JAZQUC010000167.1:0-19617 GCA_045631075.1 Candidatus Fimenecus sp.
AAAACTCCTTGAAAAATACAAATATCCCTATCTTTCAATCGACCATCTGAAGATGGGATTAATCCGCAGTGGCAACACAGACCTTACGCCAATGAGTAATGACGAAAAACTAACTGAATATTTATGGCCCATCGTTCGTGAAATGATTAAAACAGCCATTGAAAACAAGCAGAATTTAATTGTTGAGGGTTGTTATATCCCATTCGACTGGGCAAAGGATTTTGAGAAAGAATATCTCGACAACATAAAATATTACTGCCTTATCATGAGTGAAAATTATATAAAAAATCATTTTGACGACATCAAAAAATACGCCAACACCATCGAAAATCGTCTGGATGATGAATGGTGTACTATGGAAAATGTGTTATCAGCCAATTCAGAAATGCTGACCCTCGCCCAACAGCATAATGCAAACCACATCCTCATTGATGAGAAATATGAGATTGATATATAAACAGTATTAAAAAAACAACGCCTATGAAGTTAGGATTTAACCTCATAGGCGTATTTTTATAACTCTTTGAAATTTTGTGAACTGTCGGTGTGAGTTTCAACAATAATTTTTACACCCAATTTCACCCCTGACACAAAAGCTTCAAGCTCTGCAATGCCGTACATATCCATACAACACTCCTTGTACTTTTCAAACAGAATTTTCTGCTCCTTTGTAAGCGTTGCAGATAACTTTTCTTCGTTCCGTGCAGCAAGGTTCAAAAGTTTGGAATACTCACTCCCTCGCTTGATGCCCTTTTCAGCAGGGACTATGTTTCCATAGTACAAATTTTCAATTGTCGTCATAAAAAACCTCCTTTCAGCGTGTCTATATATCACTCTGAAAGGAGTAAAAGTCAAGTCATATTTTTGATATTTTTACTGTCCGTTTTTTAGGACAGTTTTTTCATTTCGTTTGCATTTTTGTATTGCAATTAAATTGTTCATGGTGTAGAATAATCTCACAAAGCGAACAAATGTTCGCTAATCGTAATAAGGAGATGATACCATGAAATCCATTAAGAAAAGGATAGGTAAGCCTCGAATCAGAAATGAGCCTGTACTTCCTTAATTTAAAAATACACCTATATTTTATTTTTATCTATAAGGAGACACTCTAATGAAAAATTTAAATTTAAAAAACAACATTTTTACTGAAAAAACAGACATTGAATTTAATGACGACAAACCTTTAAACTGGAATGGTCGACATGACGCATTTAAAAATGCATTTAATTTGTTTATAGCAGAACGCATAGATGCTGGTAAGTCAATTAATCTCAGCACAGGTGATGAATATATTGACTTTTTTGAAGCAGCACTGGTATACATTCAAGATGCATTAGTGAAACATGCGATTGAATTTGGCGATGAATATGTGCTTAAGTGTTATGGTCTACTCCCGGTTGATGCTACAAGAGTAAACGAATTAATTGCTCAACGCGATAAACACGCCCTTAAATTCTTCGGTCTTGAAAGCTCATCTGAAGATGAATTAAACAATTGGGATGCAAACAACCTTGAAAAGTTGCCTTTGGTAAAAGATTTTGAAGAGGATTTCAAACCAATCCAGCCAATCTACGACAAGTGGAATGTATATCACCCTGATTACGATAATTGTTAACGCGAGTGGTGAAAAATATGGACAATCCAATTGATGCTATTATCAATGGAATTGTCAGTGACCTTAAAAAAGATGGATTCTCTGACAAAGATATTGAACTGGCCGTGATAACCGCAAAAAAGCATTACGAATTATTCTTCGGCAAACCGAAAAAAAATAAAAAGAAAAAGGAGGTGGATAACGAAGATGACAAGAATTTTGGTTTCTATTGATTATGGTGACGATAACCCTAAAGAATGGAGAGTTGTGGAAACAAACTTACCGCCTGAACTTGAGGAAGTTTACAATTATGCTGTAAAGCATAAATACGCACCTTCTTCAAGCAAAGCGTTAAAGGATTATCTTCCAACATTACGTTGTAAGATTGAGGAAAAATTAATCGAAGAAATGATTAATGAAGGCGACACTTATGTAATCGACCTGTGCGGTGGTAGGATTGCTACAACTGAAGAAATTATCGATGCAGTAACAAACCGCGATTACTTTGCATTAAGCTACTACGGTCTTGAAAATGCTACTGATGAGGAAATTGAAAGTTGGGCCGTAGCCTCTCAACCACCATTCCCTCGACTCAGGGACATCTATGAATCATACAGTGATAAGAGCCCATTTAACGATGGATGGGAACTAACTGTTAAGTATTACGACCCTGCTGTTGAAGAACATTAAAACTTAATAGCCCCCACATAAAAACACCTATGAAGTGAGATATTCATCTTGCTTCATAGGTGTTTGATAAACTTATATTAATTATTTATTTAAAAAATCATACATTGGAAATGTTCTTTCTCTTCCGCATCAACGAAACTACAAAGAAAATTGATATAACCATTAAAATCAAGCCTATAGTTATAGCAATTGCCAAAAAAGTATTTGCAATTATCCATTTTATTAATGCTATTATTGAACGGGTTATCGCCCACACTATAATAAAAACAACCGTTCTTACAGCGTAATGAATACCTGATCCAAATACACCACCTGGAGATGCTTCCCAAGCAATATTGAATGCTATTATAGCTATAATCCCTAAAAGCAAGTATTCTAATATTGGGTTAACTGGCAAATCAAACGGACTTGTTATAATTTCAAATAAAAGTTTATTTATCGTATTTTCCTCCTTTCTGAAAAAATATAAACAACAAAGCAGAGGTTTACCACCCCTGCTTCGCACTTTTAATCAAGTTAATTACTTACTTTAATGTATCTTACCTTGTGACACTTTGGGCACGGTGGTAATGTATCTGTAGCATCGTCAAGAACTACGACTTCGCCACATGTTATACATTGATATGTGCCCTTACCAGGTTTCTCACCAGTAATGTACATAGTTGTCCCTCCTCTCAAGATTAATCGTGCTTCAATTAGTTAGGGGTCGACCTACGATGCCCTTTAACAGGTGTTCCATCAGCCTTTTTATAAGGCTTTACAGGAACAATTTTCTTCTGTTGTTTACCAGAAGTACTAGATTTTGTTTTTGCCATATTGTTAAAATCTACCTTTCCTGACGGCGCACTTTTAATCCTGAAGTCGTTGACAATCAAGTTTTTTTGTGTTAACATACTTTATACAACCTGGGTATGTTACGGGTTCAACCGTCAATATTCCCTTTTATGAAGAAGGTGGCTTTACCAGAGTCACCTTTTTCTTTTTATTTAATATATTTCAAAGCGATTTCTGCTGACTGTAAAGAGGTTTTACACGATGTTACAATTTCATTTGCTGACATACCTCGTATTAAATCTTTTGGCATCAAAAAAGATGAAGCAAAAACATTTGCTTGCCATTCAGGGTCTCTATAACTTGGGATAGTAGCATTACGAGGACATCTTGAAAATCTTGTGCTTTCATCATGCATAAAATAATGACCCAACTCATGAGCTATTGTAAAACGGTGGCGTGGGTCGTCATTGCACGCTGCAAGGTATACATCTTGGCGAATACTCAAGGTGTTTGTTTGAGGACAGTAGTTAGCATATTCACCAAACATCTCATCCTCATATAGTGTAACAACTTGAAATGTTTCGTCCATTTGAGGAATAATATGTTCAATTATCTTAATAATTGGAATATATAACTCATTGCCCATTCCAAGTTCTTGTCTTACATAACTGGCAAAGTTTTCAATAGCTTTTCTACTTAGTGGTGGTGCCATTAGGCGTGTCGTCATTTATTCATGCCCTCCAAAATTTTTTTAATCCTTTTTATCTGTTCATCATCAAGATTATTAAACCTTCTTGCAAAAGATATGCACAAATCTTTTTGCGATTCTGTTGCACACGATGTATCCAAACTTATTTCATCAAGAGTATCATAAAAAGCATTATTTAATTCAGCAATCTCATCGTCTGTTAAATCGTAACTTTCAATAATATTATGAATAAGTTTCCTTGTAGGTAAACGTTTACCATTTTCAATAGAAGAGAGATAAGCAGGAACAACGTTTAGTTTATTTGCCATATCCTTTAATAACTCTTCTTGTTGAATTCGGAATGTGCGTAAATACTTGCCTAAACTTGTTAACATAATCATCTTCCTTTCATCTGCAGTAATAATATATCACACTACTTTATCGTTGTCAACTCAAAATTTAATAAATATAAACTTTTTTGTTAATATTTTTATATTAAATGTATTCTTACAAACAAAAAAACAACCGCTGCACAGTGGCAATGGTTGTTTTTTTATTTCTATATCAATATTTCATCACAATGGTCAAGGCATATTAACAATGCCTTCAGAAAATCTGCATCGTTTTGTGATGTTCTTTTTTTCGGGCCCTTTGTCCTATTGCCTGCCATACGCTCCTTTTTGCCTATATGACGGGTGAAAAGGAGATTTTCTATATTGCTGTCAGTGTAAATAAGTCCGTTCTGATTAAGTGCCTTACCACCTTTGCCAAGCACCAGTGCAGCAAGTCCATAATCCTGAGTGACAACCACATCACCCTTTTCGGTGATATTGGCAATACGGCAATCAGCAGAATCCGCACCCTTATCAACAATAATAGTTGTAGCACCATCTTTTTCAATGGTGTGTGTATTGTCGCAGACAATGATACACTCAAGTCCACGCTCTTTTGCTACATTGACAGTAATATCCACAACGGGACACGCATCAGCATCAATTATTATTTTCATAGCATCACCATCAAATCAAGATACCATCACAATGGTCAATTTCGTGCTGAATGATTTGTGCTGTCCAGCCAGTGAATGTTTTGATTCTAGTTTTGAATTCAGCTGTCTGCCACTGCACTTTTATGCTTTTATAACGCTTACACTTACGGGAACCGCCGAGCAAAGAAAGGCATCCCTCTTCTGTTTCATAAGGGTCAGATTTTTTGATAATTTTAGGATTGAACATAGTCATATACTTACCGTTATCATTAAAACAGATGATACGCTTATGAACACCAATCATATTGGCAGCCATACCAACACAACCATCAGCATTAGCAGTGAGAGTGTCAAGCAAATCCTGTGCCACCTGCAAATCTTCAATTGTAGCCTTTTCCGATTTCATTGCCAACAAAATCGGGTCATGAATTACTTCTTTTATCATAAATATTAGTTCAACAATTCTTTTATTTTTACTGTCATAATATCCTTGCGTGTGTTAAAGAAATCTTCAAAATTCTCTATTTCGAGAGATGTGTTTTCCGGAATTAAAGACTCCTTCATAAACAACACCTGTTGTTCAACTGTCATATCATTAAAGTAATCAATCAATCGCATTTCACCCTTGCTTGCATTTGGTCTACCTGCAAGCAAATGCAAATTTGGTAATTGATTTCTCATGGTGCGCCATCTCTTCCAATCTTCTGCAGAAACCTTTAATGGACGAGCTTCATTAAATCTTTCATAAGGATGAAGGTGGTCTTGCTCATATTTGATGCCTTTGTTGAGATGTTCCAAACTCAAATAATACAAAGCCTCTCCTGCAATTCTGCTACCTTTTTCAGCAGTAACAACATCTTCAATTTTCGCTTCTGACAATCTTAATTCTGGTATCTGGTCTAATAACTCGTATGTAATTTCAAAATCAAAATTATTCATACTTGTTTTCATTTGTTGCAAACGACTTGTTGTACCTGACTGGAAATATGTAAATAAAATTGCACGTAACAAATACGCTTTAATAGCAGGTTTTGTATCCTCATAACTATCGTTATAATATATTGAATATATTATTGGAAGCAAAACGTTCCAGCTCGATGAAAAACGTGTAATATCAATTTTGAACTCTTTTAACAAGGATTCAAGATTTTTTAATGCAGCTTTAAAATTATTCCAATCATTTTTTAAAGTATCTACGATATCCCTGTTAATTGTTGATTTAACGACATTACCATAAAGCATAAGTGCCGTACGTATAATAAAATCTGTATCAAAATTTGCATAAGAGTCTTTTAACAGTTTTCCGAATTCAGTTTTTGCGCTTGGCCAGTAGGCTTCCAAAATAGACATTGTTATTTCAGATTTTCTCAACGCCTTACCACCACTGTTAAATCTTACAAACATTTCAAGAGCATCATCTTGATTCATATCAACTATTTCAGTATAGCGTATTAATTTTTCTTCATATACCTTTTTCCATAACTTAATCAAGATATTTCTTGCATATTCCTTACTGTCTTTAGGAACATTGACTATTGCATCTTCAATAGCTACATCTCTTGTGTCTTCATTTTTAAATTTAGCTGTTGTTATATTTTTAATTTCAAATTGAGTTGGACTCAATTTCCCAACCTTATCAGTAAATCTTATGTCAAATTTTTTGCTGTTGTATTCTTCTTCATCAACAGCAATTTTATTTTTATCAAGCTCAATTAATAATTTGGTATGTAATATTGTTCCTGTCTTTTTTCTAGCGTAATTAGGTCGAATATAACTGTCACCAAACAAGGATAAATACAACGATGTTAAGCGTTGTTGGCCATCAAGAATTGCGATGTCAGAAATACTTGTATCAACGCTTGATAACTCATAATTAATTTCATCAGCATTTTTCCTGCTATCAAAAGTAACCTTCTTTAAGAACTGGCAAAAATAAGTATCCCACGTGGTGTTGTTATCATCTATACGCCAAAACAAAAATGTTGATATAGGGTAATCCAATAAAATTGAGTCCCACAACTTTTCTATTCTCGCCATATCCCATACATACTGTCGCTGAAATGCCGGCATAACATATTTGCCGTTTTCTATATTTTGTAATGCCTCATATATGGTCATTTTTTCGTCAATTAATATGCTCATTTTATTAAGCCCCTTATTTACTCATTAAATGAATACACTTCCATAGTATTATACTAAATAAAAATACTCTTTGCAATAATTGAACTATAATAAATGTACTATATTCTGGACAATAAAAAGTCATGTGATATTCCCTAATTGTTAAAATTCTATTTTTAAAATACTATAATAAAATGAATATTTCCCAAAAAAGCAATACACCCGGTGAAAATGAAATGAAGAACAAATCTTAAAGTTCATATAACACTTGACTTCACCTCCTTGCAGAGTGATATATAGCACTACCGAAATGAGGTTTTACTATGTCAAATTCAAGCAAACTCAAGTGCATCAAGCATTTTTTCAACATTATAATAAAACACTTTACATCCGGATAAAAATATGGTATAATCATAATAAAATTATGATTAAAACAGGAGGAAAACTATGAAAGTCTCGACATCACAATGTGGACGTCCTGCAGGTAGAAAAAAAACAGCAAAAATTGAAGTCGTTATAGAACCGGCAGTAAAAGAAGAATTCATGAGAATCATTGCCAATGAAGGTAAAACTGCTTCCGTTGAAATAGGATGCTGGATTCGAAAATACATAAAAGATATGAATCTTGAAAACGGAGGTGTTAACAAATGAAAATTGTTTCTCTTTTTAGTGGCATAGGTGGATTAGACCAAGGATTTGAACAAGCAGGCTTTGATGTAATTTGGGCAAATGATTTCGACAAATATGCCGTACAAACATATCAAGCAAATTTTGATTCTCCGATTATTCTTGGTGACATCAATGCAATTCCTTTAGAAGAAATTCCCGATTTTGATGTTTTAATTGGCGGTTTCCCTTGCCAACCATTCAGCATGATGGGTAGTGAATTAGGTTTTGAAGATGCCAGAGGTACACTTTTCTTTAGAATAGCGGAAATAATTGACTCCAAAATTAAAGCCGGCAAGAAGCCACGAGCAATTGTTTTAGAAAATGTACGCACACTTAAAACTCACAATGGTGGTAAAACTTTTGCTACAATTACAAAAATATTGGAAAAGGACCTTGGCTATACAGTTCATTCAATGATTTTAAATTCAGCAAAATTTGGTGTTCCACAAACAAGGAATCGTACATTTATAGTTTGCTTTGCAAATCAAGACGCTATATTTACAGAGCCAAAAGAAATGCTTTTAGACAAGAAGTTACATGATTTGCTCGAATCAAATGTTCCGGAAAAATATTTTCTTTCAGAGCGTATTATTCCAACTATTTTATCCGATGGAACAGGTGGCTATAAAGCAAAATCGGAAATAGACTTACCAATTGCTAGACCGCTTTGTGCAACAATGGGTAAAATGCATAGAGCTTGTCAAGACAATTATGTTACACAGAATGGGCGTATTCGCAGACTAACACCAAGAGAATGCGCACGATTACAAGGATTTTCGGATGATTTTGTAATTCCAGTTTCTGACGCACAAGCCTACAAGCAATTCGGCAACGCCGTAACAGTTAATGTTGCAAGAGCTGTCGCAACAGAAGTAAAAATAACATTAGAAGCATTAGGAGAATGGCAATGATAGAACATAACAATGATATAAAAGAGATAACTGCTCTCATTAATGCAACTATCAATAATTCTAGTTGTAACATTTCTCAACATTGCATTTCTAAAATCACATGTGATGTTGACGATGATGAATTGGTTTCTAGGGCTAAATGCATTATTGAAAGCATAGAAAATGACAAACATTTTTATGATGCGATTAAGAAGCTATCTTCTGTTTGCAATGAAAAAGAAAGCAACTGTTCAGTTTGTCCGGTAAAAAAATACTGCAACAGCTATATATTAGATGCACAAACATCCATAGATTCTAGTGCTCCAAAAATAATTGATTTATTCTGCGGTGCCGGTGGTTTATCTTTGGGTTTTACGCAGGAAGGATTTATTACAGCATTAGCGAATGATATAGAACCCTGTTGCGTTGATACTTATTCTCATAATCATCCCGAAACTCCAAGAAAACACATTGTGCTTGGTGACATTAATAATGTTATAGCTAACATCACTGAACTTGTCAGATTCAACGATATCGATGTTTTAGTTGGTGGTCCACCTTGCCAAGGTTTTAGCATGGCCAATCGACAAAGATTAATTGATGACCCACGCAACCATTTATATAAAAGCTACATTGAGGTTCTAAAACTCATTCGTCCACGCTTTTTTGTAATGGAAAATGTAAAAGGTATGCTTTCAGTTGCTAACCAAGTAATAGAAGACTTTGAAAATGTAGGATACAAAGTTTCAGCTAAAATCTTAAATGCCAAAAATTTTGGTGTGCCACAAAACCGTGAAAGATTAATATTTATCGGTAACAGAATCGGATGTGACAACAATATAATTTTCCAACGCATTGAAGAAATTTGCACAGCGCTACCTAAACGAACTTTGAGCGATGCACTATTTGGATTGAAACCATTAAGTGCAAGTAGAGCAAAAAACTCAACCGCGATTGAAAACGATGTAATAGGAAAAACAATAGATGTTTCTAGCGGTATGGTAAATGATTATATAAACGATATCAACCAAGACAGAAAAATAGATGTCGTGTTCAATCACAAAGCTAGATACAACAATGACCGTGATATAGAGATTTATAGCAGATTAAATCCCGGGGACAAGTCTGATGACCCCAAAATAGCTGATATAATGCCATACGCTAATAGAAGCAGTATATTTAAAGATAAGTATTTTAAATTAGAACCAGATAAAGCGTGTAAGACTATTACAGCGCATATGAAATATGACTGTAATATGTATATTCATCCAAACCAAGCTAGAGGTCTTACTCCAAGAGAAGCAGCACGTATCCAATCTTATCCTGATGATTACTTCTTCCGTGGTTCGTACACAAAAACTTATATGCAGATTGGCAACTCTGTTCCACCGTTGTTGGGAAGAGTTATTGCACAAGCAATCAAAGAATACTTATAAAAAATTAAGGAGACACAAGCATCGTGTCTCCTAATTATTTATTCATAAAACCCTATTAATTGTTCTAATGTAATATCCAGTCCACTTTTCTTCAGCACTTCCATTCTTTCTTTATACAACAGAGTTAAGATTGGTATAACATCCTCTAATCTACCATAATGTATAAGCTTATGACACAAAGGGCAAAGTGGGACTAAATTGGCACTTGTATCTAATTTATAAGTAAATTCTCTTTGCCTTTCTAACGGAATAAGATGATGAACCTCCATGTATCTAGCTCCATCTTTTTTTATAAAAGTTTGATGATTGCTGTCTACGGTACAACAATAATTATTACGTACAATAGCTTGTTTGCCGAGTGAAGGGTTTGTTGTAGGTCTGGAAGATTTTATTATATTACCATTTTCAGAGGTGGAATCATATTCTATCGGCTCGTCAAATGTCGCAAAACCAACGGGTGCATCGTTAACTAATTCTTGATATACCGCATCGGCAATAATCTCATCACCACCTACAACATCAGAATCATCGTAATCTTCCATAACAGTGGATAATGCCGTTTTTACAGTAATCGTTCCATCACTTTCCAATCCAGAATAAATCTCATTTTGGAACTCATACTTTCCATCGTAATAATCATGTGGTATGCCAATAACAATAAACGCATCATATTCACGTTGCTTTAAAAACACCATTAAATCATTTTCATACAAACTATTTCTCAATTCAATAAAGAGTTCCCCATCTAAACGCAATTTACTAATCTGAACTTGAGAATCTTGACCAGTTCTACAGGCAATTTTTGTCATAGTAAAGGTAGGGTGAAAAACCAAGCCACCTTCGGTTATATCTCCCCCTTTAAGCGCTTTAATATTCTGCTTTGATACAAACAAATTTTGTTTGAAATCTTCAGAAGAATCTACAGCTGAATTTACTTTTTCTCTTTCGAAGAAAAAATAACGATTATTACCTGTAACATGAATGTGAGTTTGTTTACTACGAGAATAACTTGGCTTATTCGCAGGAACAAGACAAACAGCTGGCAACTTTAAAACTAACCCTTCAGTAAAATTTTTAGCAGTAAAATAGGAATTCGCTTCTTTTCCTAAATCTAAAGAGTTAAAGTAATCTTTTAAAAAATTCAATAATGTTTTAGATGTAACAACAGTCAAAATAATCAATCCTTTACAAATAATTTCCCGATAAATCGGCCGTATTTATCAGACTAATTGTATTCTATCAGATTCATTCTGAATTTTCAATGAATTTTATCGGGAAAAATTATTTTCATAGAAATGCATAATCAAAGCATTATAAAGCGTGTTTTACTTGTTTAAATTTACTAAAAATTGCTTTTGAGTATGTGAAAAAATGTTTTATATGCTTGATAAAAACATATATCTATGTTATTATTATCAAGAAATGCGGCGCGCCGCAAACTGATAGGAGTTTTATTATGAATTTAAAATGTGCATCATTTTTTGCAGGTGTTGGAGGAATCGATTTAGGATTTCATCAAGCTGGTTTTCAAACTGTATATGCTAATGAATTTGATGATTATGCAGCAGATACATTTGAATGCAATTTTGATATAAAAGTTGATAGAAGAGACATTCACATTGTTCCCGCTGATGAAATCCCTGATTTTGACATCATGCTCGCAGGCTTCCCTTGTCAGGCATTTTCAGTCGCAGGATACCGTCAAGGCTTTGATGATGAAAAAGGTCGTGGGGATTTATTCTTTGAACTCATTCGCATTATGGAAGTGAAACGCCCACGAATCGCTTTTTTTGAAAATGTTAAAAACCTCGTCAGCCATGATAACGGCAACACTTTTAAGGTAATCTGCGAACAATTAGATTTACTTGAATACAAATACATTCCTTATGTAATGAATGCTTGTGAATATGGTAATGTTCCTCAAAATAGAGAACGTATTTATATTGTAGCATTTAGAGATAAAGAAGACTATGCAAACTTTAAAATGCCATTACCAATCACCCTCACAAAAACCATTAAAGATGTCATTGATTTTGATGCTGAAGTTGATAAAAAATATTACTATTCAGAAGAAAACTGTTCTTTCTATAAACAATTAGTTTCTGCAATGAAAAACAAAAACACTATTTACCAATGGAGACGTGTTTATGTAAGAGAGAACAAAAGTAATCTTGTCCCAACATTAACTGCAAATATGGGTACCGGTGGCCACAACGTACCTTTAATATTAACAAACCAAAATAAGATACGTAAGTTGACACCACGCGAATGTTTCAGTGTACAGGGTTTCCCTAAAACTTTTAAATTACCTGAACAGTCAAACGGACGATTATACAAACAGGCTGGCAATAGTGTTGTTGTCCCTGTTATACATAGAATTGCACAGTCGATTCAAGAAGCAATAGTATAAAGCAAAGAGCACCAAAACGGTGCTCTTTTTTAATCCACTTCTTCCACAGGTTCTTCGCCATAAAAAGCTTCGTAAGTACCTATTTCAGCAAAATTAATTGAGTAGTCCAAATCACCATGTTTTGTGAACACAACACTATCAATACCGAAGATTTCAAGGTCTCTGTATGTTAAAAGTGTTTTTTCTGGTAATTCAAATACTTTTCTTAACAACCATTCACCAAGTGCCTTGTTAGGATTACTCATAATTGCTTTGCAATCATCCTGACACACTTTTGATGGAATAACAGTCCCATCAGGGAATGTAAGCTTGAAAACAGTATCTCTTGGTGGAAAAAAGCCTTCAGTTCTTCTACGGTCTTCTGCAGGATACGGAATGTACACTTCATTAGGATGTCGCTTTCTGCCACCGGCGTTCCATTGATTCAGCCCACTCTTTTCAGCAACAAATTTTCCTCTTTGTCGGCTCTCTGAATACAAGCGCAAACATATGCTTTTGCTTCTATCAATGCTTTCGCTTTTATCTTCAATAATACTTTCAGCATCATCAAAGGCATTCATTAAAAACGAATATGGGTCTGCCATAATTTCCACTTCAAATGAATCTAAAAGTTCCATGTTTTCAAAGAGCATGTAAAGTGTATTTTTTGAGGTGCTGAAATGATATGTGTGCTTTCCGTCTGTGAAATATGTATTATTTATATTTCCTCTTCCGCTGATTATTGAAATATTTTCAACATCAATATAATCAAAAGCGTATTCTAATATTTGCATAGAACCCGGCACTCTCTTGACAATGTGATATATCATTTCATCTATACCGTGCAGGTTTTTAGTAATACGAATTCTTTCATTTCTGTAAACAGCAATTTTTTTAACTAAATCAATTCCTGTAAGACCTTCGTATGTTGATTTTAATTTACCAAACTCTGCAACTTTTTGGTCATCCTGTCCCATCCATGTCTTAAGACCAATACCGATATTGTTCTTTTTTGCATCAGCAGAACAGTCACTTCTTGCAAGATTGTCAGCTTCGAGATATTTACAAAAAATATTTTCGTGACATCGATATGGTAAGTATGGTGAATCACTTTCAGAAAAAAGCAATGTTAAATTACCTATAATTGTAAGCATCTTTTTATACTGTACTTTCAATTCTTCTGGTTGCTTTTCGTAAAACATAGATGCCCTCCTAATGTTGATAATTGATTATATCACATTAAAAACAGTTTTGTCGAGGCATGATTATCAAATTACATATATTCTTCAAAATCATTTATATCATGCATATCTCCTGCCTGTACATAGAAGTTTTCTGCATCCATCCTAGTACCACCATTTAGCATTGAATTTTGTGGCAAAACAAAACCATCACATATGATAGTTTTCAATTCTCCCAAAGTAATAAAACCAGGTATATCAAACTCCCAATCTACATTACAAACAGCTCTTCTTAATATCTCCTTTGAAACTGAATCTGAATAAAACATCTTATTCTTTTTCATAATGTCTTCACAAAACGGGTTCATCCTTACCAAAAAAGTAAAATCATAGGATTCATCGTTAGGCAAATACACACCATTGTCATCCCAATCCTTGGTTTCAAGCAATAACAAATTACCAATTGATTTTGTTGATTTTACTGATATTTTATAATTCTCTAAATAAAAATCCGCTTTATCCCATTCACCTAATTCATATGTTTCAAAATCGGGTTCTGAAATTCTAAATTTATCCTTGAACAATAAGTAAACCGCGCATTCTGCAAGTTTTCCTTGAAAAGCATTTGCAAATATTTCCCCGTTTCTTCTATGGTGCTGTCCTCCACTTCTGTGGTCACGATGCTCTCCACATTTTCCAAACGACATATCATATGCAAAGTTGAAAACTGCTTCAATTGTTTCAGCACTAAATTTTCCGAGTGGTTCATAAAGTACTTTCTCGGTTATGAAATATGAATTTCCTAAACGTCTTAAATAATGAAATTTTGACATTATCATTCTCTCCAATCTGTTATTATATAATATATGTTCTATTGTACAAACACGCCCATCAAAAATTACGGTATATACTTCTCTTAATAATGTAAAATAAAAAACCTTATTTATCAAAACACACTCTCATTCACTAATATTTGGCACCTCAAATATCATTGGAGCAGTTGAACGAAAAGCTTTACCCATAGCTATAGCTGTTCGCGGTTTAAGAGTCGGCAAACTGTTCACAAAGTCTTTTCCCATATAGTTGGATAAAAAATCACTGGTAGTTCTGTCCAGCTCCTGAAATGTGATTATTGAATTGCATTGTGTTAAAACAGTTTTCGAAACATTTGCTGTTCTTTGAGCAATTACAATAAACCCAATATCATATTTCCTTCCTTGTAAGGCGATTTGAGCTATACTGTTAATTGAAGCTTTAGATGCGTTATCAGAAGCTCCCATTGTTGTTATTTCTGGAATAACTGTGTGTGCTTCTTCTAAAACGACGCAAACCCGTTTTCCAAAATTTTTCTTATATTTTGCAATATTAAACAAAACCCAAAAGAACCAGCGTGTATAATCTAACACACTTGCATTATTAGTTATTTCTGATAACTCAAAAACTATTTTTTTATCGTCACTTTCTAAAAATGTTTTTATTGAGTCTGCAAATATCGTTTTCACAACATTTTCACTGTTTTTTATTGTATCCTTATTTCGCTTGTTCGCAAATTCAGCCATCTCTTTAGCAATTAATTCTAAATTATCGTTAATTTTTTTTGCATCTTCATCAGTGATTATTGACTTTAATAAAGGGTCTTTTTCCTTATATTCGCCTGTCAAATCAACAATAATCACTTTTGTACTCTCATCTGCAATTTGATTAATGAGATTGCGCGCAAATACCGATTTACCTGAGCCTGTTACACCTAAAATTGCTGTGTGGTGTGTCACTGCAAATTCTTTATTTATTATTACAGGATAATTCGTACTTGGAATATTTCCAATTTGATATTCATTTTCTAAAAGCGACGGATCGGAAATACTGCTTGCAGTAAAAACAGGAGTATTTATTGTAGGAACCCAACCAAATTGTTCAAATTTACCATCTGTTTTATTCCACTCACCTAATTGTATAGCTTCTCCAATAATAAATCCGGATTGATTTTTGTTTTCCAGTTGCTCTGTTTGAGTTATGCCTTGCACAATTTGATACAATATTTTATGTTCGCCTACTTTTAGTTCTATTAATTGGCCATTGCGAACTTCAAGTTTTGAGTTGTATATAAACTTTATTTTTTCTATCACAGAATTTTCACAAACTAAACCTACAAATCGCTTCAAATACTCATTTTCCGAATTTTGTTCAGATTTATATATCAAATCTGGAGTATGGTCAACAAGAGTGTCTTTAAACAACACATCAATTTCTGATGTTGTTAACACCTTAATCCATTGAGCTTGGTCTAATTGATAAACATCAAGAATTAATCCTCTATGAGTTTTTTCATCAACACTGTAGAAAAATTCAACACAATCAAATTTTTTTAAAGCAACCTTTCTATTTTCTAAAAGCTTTATTAAAAAAGTATTTTTAGATTGAACACCAAAAATCCTGCCCACAGCTTTTTCGTTTACCTCATGTTTTTTCTTGTTAAATAAACCTTCTATTGTATGAGCAACACTTGGTACATTCAACACCATAAAAGCAATCCAAAACCAAAGCAACGCATTAAATTCACTAGAATTAATTGTATATTGTCTTACTGCACCCCATAAAAAGAAAGCTGAAAACAATGTTTCTGGACGTCCAAGTTGTCTATTAATTCTTGAGAGAAATTGGACAAAATTACTTTCTAAATATAACTCTTTATTTCGCAACCACATTAAAATGTAACTACTAACAATTAAATAAATCGTAACTGCTAAAAACATCCAGAATATTGCCGTTCTTTCATTTTTAGAAATCAACAATAATGACAATGCAGCTGAAATAGCGTTCCCAAATATATTACTATCTGTTGAAAAGAATGGTTGGTCAACTAAGGATAAAAGTATTAACAATAAAATTCCTGAAGTAAACCAAAAATCGTTTATTAAAAAACTAAAATTTCTATTTATAAACCAACCGACTACTGTAAGTACTAAAAAAGATATTATCATCAAAATCAATCTGTATTTTTTACTCATAATTACACTTCCCTTTTTATTGACAAAACAATATTGTATCTACAAATTACTTGTTTATTATTTTATTTTTCAATTTTTCTTGAAGAAATGGACGAATACTATATCCTATAAGTCCTCTTATTTTTCTGTGTTGGGATGGTGTTATGTTTGTTTTATCTCTTTTATTAAACATATCAATTAAGAATTGACAATCATTTTCTCCATTAAAAAAATTGAATTTATTAGGCGGAAAAGCACCTTGTTCATATAATTCCACTATTAACTTTCGACTAAAATATCTTGAATCCAATGTGATAAAATCATCTTTTTCTACTGCATGAAGAAGTCTAAACATATCTTCTTGAACTTGAGTTTGCTCTCTCAAATCCGCTCTTCCAAATTTTCTTATACAAGAACTGCCAATAGGAGACAAAATGTTACCATTCTCCATATTTCTTATAGTAAAAAGATATCGTAAGTTTTCCTTTCCACATAGACACGAGTTTTCTCTACAAGCATCTTCTTCACAATCAATGATTTCCCACTCCTCTACTGCTAAATTCCAAACATGACTATATGATTTTTCTAGCACTGTATCTATCAAATTTTCATAATATCTACTCATATATATCCTTCCTTACAACATATTACTCTTTAGTATATAAATCGAAATTAATTTCCTTTTTGTGACATAAAATTACAATTTTCTTGCTTTTGTGGATTAAATAGAGTTACAATGTTCCCTGCAGAGAAAGGAGGCTTAAATGGCCATTTAAATGCGTATTTAAAAATTGCTGCATTTACGCAAATTTACAATTAAATAGGAGGTAATGATGATTACATCAGAACAGTATCGACAGATACAGGAGTGTAAAAATGATGGGTTGACCATGGCGGAGACTGGTCGGCGGTTGCACATACCTGCGTCGGTGGTTCGGAACTGGTGGAGGAAGTCGGAAGATGACTTCTACAAAGCTATGCGTGGCACGGTGTATGATTTGGACAACTATCGGCAGTACATCATTGAGTTGATTAAGGCTTGTCCTACTATCACCAACACTAATTTGATGACGCAGTTGCGAGAGGAGTTTTCTGACTTTGATGCTACCTATTCCACATTCAACCGGTATGTAAAGAACCTGCGAGTTCAGGCGGGGTTAAGTCAACCGAAACGAATCCGTTGTATTCGTGATGACCAACCACCGGGCTATGAGGCGCAGGTTGATTTTGGTGAATACCGAATGCGAAACATGTACGGCAAGGAAACCAAGGTATATTTCTTCTGCATGGTGCTTTCGTACAGTCGTATGAAATTCGTGTACTTTTCAACGAAGCCTTTCACCGCAAAAACCGCTATTGAGGCACACAAATATGCTTTCAAGTATTTTGGTGGTCGTCCACAAATCATTATGTATGACCAAGACAAGGTTTTCGTTGTTGCTGAAAGCTATGGCAATGTCATTCTTGTTAAGGAGTTTGATGAATTCGTCAAGGATGTTGGCTACTCCCTTTTCATTTGCAAGGGACACGACCCAAACACCAAAGGCAGAGTTGAAAACACGGTGAATGTGGTCAAACGCGGTTTTCTTGACGGTAGGACATACTACGGAATTGATAGGCTCAACTGTGATGCTCTCAATTGGCTTGACACCACGGGTAACAGTATAGTGAACGACTACACCAAGCGTACACCGAAAGAATTGTTCCCCATTGACAACAAGGCACTTGTTAAGGTTCGATTTCAAGAAAAGCCCATTGTTCAAGTCCTTACAATGCACGCAGGGTTCGTTGAATTTCGTGATAACCGTTATGAGATGCCACAGGAAAACTTGAATGATAGTGAAAGAATTCGTGTTGAAATGCAAGATGACACATTGCTTTTTTATGTAGCACTTACAAGTGATTTGATTTGCAAACACGCACTTTGTAATGAGGTTGGTAGGACTATAAAACTACCGAAGGACAGAGTTCCACACCATAAAATCGAAACGGACATGCTTCGGTTTTACAAGGACAACCCACTTGCGATTGAGTTCATTGCACAGTTGAAAATCATGCGACCGAGATACATACATAAACAGTTGCAACTACTGAAAAAGGCATCTGTTTTTTACACGGAAGGTCAAATGAATTCAGCGTTTGAGTACTGCATCAACACTTGTGAATGTACCACATTGGAATTGTTGTCGTTCCTGATTTACAAGTATGGCAAGGACTCATTTTACGATTGTATGGGCAATTACGCAAAATCAAACTACTTAAAACGAAGTCGTGAGATACAGGAGGCATTCAATGGCAGAGATTTTTGATGTAATGATGATGGCAAAGGAATTGGGTCTTACTCATCTTGGCAACGGTGAGGTTGATTTAACAGATGAGCGTGTTTCTAACCTTGATTATCTACACAATGTGTTGCAACAGGAAATGGATATGCGACTGAAAGCAAGGGCAAAGAAATACACAAAAAGAAGTCGCCTACCTGACCGACACTATGATTACAATTACATATCGTCGGGACTACAGTGGCAACTTGACAGGATTAAGAATTTCGATTTCAAAACCGAGCATCAGAATATTATAATTATCGGTAAATGTTGCAGAGGCAAGACAAGTCTTGCAGTTGACATTTCGCTTGAGGCTATCGAGAAAGGTGCAATGGTTGTTTATGTTACCTTTGAAGAATTGATTAAATGCTCAAGCAAAAAATCACATCCTTGGCGTTATTTAGTTGAAAGTGACCTTGTGGTGATTGATGAGTTGTTTTACACAACACCAACAGAAGAAGAGTTGTTACTCTTCTACAAAGCAATAATGAAGCTCAGTAATGAGCGTAGTTTAATTTTAATTTCAAACAGGGATTTGCCTTTGTGGAATGAAATGAAGGCAGACCGACACGTGATTGAAACCTTGTCAGCAAGGCTTTCACACAACTCACAGATGATATATCTGTAAAATAAAAAAAGAATCGGCTGTTCTTAACGAACCTGCGCTCACGTTATAAATCGCTACGCATTACCGATTCCAACATTAGTATATTCAATTAAAATGAATATGTCAACAGATATTTATCTGTAATAAAAACTTAAAAGCCTATTCCTATTAAAACTGAAAATAAGATGCGTAAGCATTAACAATAAAAAAAGACACATCCTTGGACGGTGAAAGCCATGGCCCGAAGGTTGCGTCTTTCGATATCTCATCAAATGT
>JAZQUC010000168.1:0-25224 GCA_045631075.1 Candidatus Fimenecus sp.
AAAGAACAAGTTATTCTTCACGAGAGTATTGATTATACGTATTTGCTATAAAATTCATCAACTATATCGCTCATATAATCATCAAGATATGACATTCCTGTTTCTGCGATGTCTGCTGGGATGCCGAAAAAGGCTTCTGCCATTGAGCCTGCTATTGCTGCGACAGTGTCTGAGTCACCACCGATTGAGATAGCATTACGGATTGTATCTTCGAAATCAGTTGCTTCATAGAAGCATTGAAATGCTTGTGGGACAGTGGTTTTATTTATAATTTCATATTCATACGTTGGTCGGATTTCGTCAATTGTGAACTCAACTGGGTAGTATTTCTCCATATATGCTTTGAGTTCATCCTTTGATGCACCATTTCTTGCAAGGAAGATTACACCTGCAGTTGCCTGTGCGCCTGCGATTCCGTCAGGATGGTTATGGGTAATCTCTGCACAGAGTTTTGCAAGTTTTTCACATTCTTCAATAGACTTTGCATACCATCCAACCGCTGATGTTCGCATTGCGGAGCCATTTCCACAACTGTTATATGGGTCTCTCCATTTTTCTTCCACCCATAACAAATAATGCCCACCATAACCAACATCAGGATACATCTCACCATATTTGTGGAAAATATCAATCAGATTTTCTTTGAAGTTATCTTCATCATCAGGGTTGTATTTGAGCAATGCTTCTGCAACTGCTACTGTCAAAACTGAGTCGTCTGTAAATTCACATTGAGATTTGAACAGTTCAAAATCCTTACTTTTTAAGTTATCAAATTCGTAGATTGAACCTACGATATCGCCAATAATTGCACCTTTCATAAAATCACCTCATTAAATTTTAATCAAGTCCCATTAGTTTCAAAATAAAAAATACGAGTATTAATATGACAAACCATTTTGCACCAGTTGAGCCAATGGAGCTAAAATATGAACCATTCCCTGACGAACTGTTACCAGTATCAATAACTGATTTGTAGTGAGCATAATCCCTACCATCTATTTTACCATCATTATTCCAATCCATAAAAGCACCTCTTATTTTTTATGCTTGTAATCTCC
This sequence comes from Candidatus Fimenecus sp., assembly GCA_045631075.1. Lineage (GTDB taxonomy): Bacteria > Bacillota > Clostridia > Oscillospirales > Acutalibacteraceae > Fimenecus. Next base: position 1,059 of record JAZQUC010000168.1, read on the forward strand.
AAAGAAACCAGGTGTGCTTTCGCCTGTTTTATGACCGTTATCGTCATAGTGGTTGTAGTCACCAAAGAATCCAGGGTCGCTATGTCCTGTCTTGTGACCACTGTTATCATAATGATTAAACCCACCGAAGAAGCCTGGGTCACTGTGACCAGTTTTATGACCACTACTATCATAATGGTTGTAGCCACCAAAAAGGCTTGGACTACTTGTGCCTATTTTCTTACCGTGTTCATCATAATGAATGATATCTCCGAAAAATCCTCTTTCGCTACGTCCTTTATCTGCCATAATTTTCACTCCTTAAAACTGACCTAACAAACACAACAAAAAATATAAACCGAATAATAATGCAAAAAATGTAATCATTTACAACATCTCCTTTTCTGATTACATAATATCACAGAATCAGAGATGTTGCACTTTTTTGTTTTGAATTCAGTACTAAAAAACGGACTTACTTGCGGTCGATTCGTGAATCGGCCCTACAAAAACGGACTTATCTTTTCTTGCTACGATTCTTGAAATCCTTGTCGATGTCTTCACTCCAATTTTCTGCCATACACTTACTTGCACGGACATTGCAAACTGCTTTTGAAACAGTTTCGTACAAAACTGATGTGCCTTGGGCATCGGCATTGTAATTAACTGCACGGTTACGGTCGATTCCATAGCGTTTTGCAGTTTCAACTGCGTCGATATTCGCACCAATGAACAAGAATTCCCAACCGTATTTTTCTTTCTGTCTTTCAATCATCATTTTCACTCTGTCGGATGAATAACGATGACTTGAATTTTCCTGACCATCAGTTGTGATGATGAAAATTGTGTTCTCTGGCACATCTTCTGGTCGAGCATATTTATGGACATTACCGATGTGATGGATTGCTCCACCAATAGCATCAATGAGTGCTGTGCATCCACCAACAAAATAGTCATCCTCTGTCATTGGTCTGATTTCGTCAAGGCTTACTCTATCGTGGATAACCTTGCTTTCGTCATCAAAAAGCACAGTTGAAACGATACATTCGCCATCCTGCTTTTTCTGCTTTTCAATCATAGCGTTAAAGCCATCGATTGTGTCACTTTCAAGACCTGACATTGAGCCACTTCTGTCTAAAATAAATACGAGTTCAGTTAAGTTTTTCTTCATTGTAAATTCCTCCAAAAAAATAATGTGATTGTGGGTTTCTTCAACCTTACAACCACATTATAACGAGTTATTTATTTGTAAAGGTCTCTTGGTGAGAGACTTTTTGACTATGCTTCAGCATCATATTCTTTAAGAATAGCCTTTTTTATTGATTCAATATTTTCTAGCAAGATTTTAAATTGTTCAATGCCTGAATTACCATTATATTTTAACTTCATATAATTAACGCTAATTCTCTCTCCTCTTTTTTTATTACCTGTTGGTTTTAATGTTATTTCAGGATAACGCAAGGACATGTACAAATCATAGGAATTGTTTAATCCATTTACTTGTTTGTAATCTTTTATAATTTCAATTTGATTATCGTAAAAGGTTTTCAAACTTGAATATATTTTTGAATCTTCATTATAAATATTCTTAAGGGATTCCAATACATTTTCAATACCATGTTCCTTTTTGAAATTTTCACCATTGAATAATAATAATCCCTTTATAAAAAGTTCGGTGCTTTGCATGCAATTAAAAACAGCTGGAATAAATAGATACAAATCACTTTTAGAGGAGTTTTTCTCCATTTCTTCACATGCCTCTTCTGATGTTTTTCCAATTCCAGCATTAGAGTTTCCATTTGAAATAAGAGTTTCTAACAATAGTTTTGCAGTTTCTAAATATTGTTCACCTAAAATAAAATATTGTTTTGCTCTTTCCTTTTCACACATTTTTATTTCCTCAATTCACTCATTTTACCAAAACTAAACTATAAGCCTAAATAGATATCGCCCCTATATTTATACTCCTAACAACTGTTGGTCAAATTGGTACAGTACCTCGTTCACATCAAAGATGGTTTTGTAGTTTCCTGTTTCAATAAAATATTGGATGATTACATCGAATTTGTTACAATTTGAAAGACTGTATCCTGCTGTTTTGAGCAGATGTGTTGTTTCGTCAAGGTCAAGTTTAAGACGGATTGCGAATGATATTGCGGACAATTTACTTGGCTTGTAATTTGGGTCACACTTGATTTTTGAGAAGGTTTTTTTGTTCACATTTGAGAGCTTGTACGCCTCAACATCTGTGATGCCTTTCTTGTCAATATAGTAGAAAAGCGTGTCTGCAAAGCCCTTGTCCATCTGCTTGAGCATATCTTCAAGAGTTGATTCCTTGCAACAACAATCTTCCATATCAATTGCAAGTGTCCTTGACTCACAGACCATCTTTTTCTCTGCTCGTTCTTTAATGACTCTGTCTCTGCGTTCTCTCAACGCTTCTCTGCTCAATGATGTTTTCGGATAACTGCTGTATGTACCCTCTACAATCTGATGCTCGGCATTCTGCTCAACATATGTATCGTCGATATATGATGCCACATCGCAGAACAGTTTTTCGCTGATTTCAAATGCTTTCTTGTCATAAACCACAAGATATACGAGCATCTCATTCTCGAAAAGGAAGTCGCTGATGACACTTGTTGCAATCTTCAACACAGACTGTCTTGGGAATCCATAAGCACCCGATGCGATAAGCGGAAATGCAACCGTTTCGCAATTGTTCTCTTTTGCAAGATTCAGGCACTCTTTATAGCAAGACATAAGCATTTCTTCAGGGTTGTCGAGACGATGCCAGTTAGGCCCTGCAGTATGGATAACATACTTGCAAGGCAACTTAAATGCAGGCGTGATTTTTGCTTTTCCCACTTCACATCCACCGAGTTTTTCGCAGTATTCCAATAGTTCCGGACCTGCTGCCTCGTGGATTGACAAATCAGCTCCACCACCTGGGTAGAGATGTCTGTTTGACGGATTCACAATAGCATCACATTCTATTTTCGTAATATCCTGACGAATAATTTTAAGTGGCATAATTATCTCCTTATTTTGGAATGCGATTAAGGTACATTCCACCGTTTTGTTTTAGCCACAAGTGGCATTGTTTATAGTTTGGAAAGACCTTATCAATCTCTGCATAGAATCGTGCTGAATGATTCATTTGCTTTGTGTGGCACAACTCATGCACCACAATACTGTCAATAATTTCATCAGGTAACAACACCAAAAGACAATTGAAATTCAGGTTGCCTTTTGATGAACAACTACCCCAACGGGTGTGCTGACATTTGATAGTGATTTTGTTGTATGTTACGCCGATTTTCTTTGCATAAAATTCAACACGCTTTGGAATATCGATTTTTGCCTTTGCTGTGAATTGCTTGATTTCTTCCTGTGTGTATGGGTTCATTTCATTTATGATTCTCTGCCTTTCATTGAGTTTAGCAAGATGCTTATCAATCCAAGATTTTTTTGACTCAATGAATTTATATATATCTTTTTCTTTCATACGAATAGGCGCACGAGCAATTATTTCATTAGGTCTTAACTCTATTGAAAGTGTTTTTCTGTTGCTACGGATGATTGTAATCTTAGTTTCAAGGCTCATTTGATTACCTCATATAAAGTCTTTTGGAATTTTGGTAGCCACCATTCTTTGTAGCCAGCTTTGGTGGGGTGGATGTGGTCGATGAGATAGATTTTGCGTTGGTCTTCTGTGATATTATTTATTTCTGCATCGTTCCAGAAGTCGATTACGGTGATTTGCCATTTGTCTTGGATTTTGAGAAGCAAATCCACCATTTTTGCATAGTGGTCACTGTCATATTTTGCTTGAGTATAGAACACAACTGGACAATCCCAAGTATTCTTCGCATACACGATTATGTATTCAATTGCACCTGCGATGGTTTGAGTATCAAAATCGTTTATATCATAACTTTCGCTGATTTCACCAAGTGGCATTTCCTTTGTAGCATCATTGGTTGAAAGCTGGCAGACAAAGGCATCAGCATTGATATTCTTGTCGATAGTCTTCATTCGGGACACATATGAATTGTCCTTAACATCAACAAGAGTCGTGCCTGACACAGCCTCTTTTCTGGCAATAATTCCGTCAGTTTTTTCAAGAAAATCAGCAAAGCTTACGCCCATTGAACCATAACCATAGGTAACGGAACTGCCAAGGAATATTACGGTTTTGTCTTTGATTGGACTATTCTCAATAGCACTTGTGTTCTTGAGGGAATACTCGCCATAATTACCACGATTGAAAAAGCCAAACATGTTGCTCACATATATCCCTGACACGAGAATCACCACCAATAGGATTGAAATTACAATTCTGAGTTTTGCTTTCATTTATATCACTCCAAAAGTGCTTAAACATTATTTGTTATAAAATAATAATACCACGGAAGCACATAATTCTCAATGAAAAATTGATTTGTTTTTCTACAGTAGGTTTTAACTGTTACACATTAGGATTTTCAGTTGTTTAACAATTATCAGTAATTTAACGATAGATTAGATAGATTTTCTAGGTTATCAACTAAATAAGCAATAAAAAGCGTTGCACAAAGGAGTGAAGATTCCCCAAATGCAACGCTTAACTCTTTTAAATGGCTTAAATGCTATATAAAACAACGATACCACTATCAACACAAATTGTATCAATAGTGGTATCTGATTTGACATTGACAACGCTATTTGATACAATTCGTCATTTTTGTACCAAGTGTTGCATGTGTTAAATATTATGTCCACATTATATATCAAAAGTCAAGTTTGTTGAGCAATATAACAAAAAACACAGTCCTTTTTTATGTACAGTGTTTAATTGACACTAAAGGGGTATTGATTTATAATATTATAGGTATTTTATAACGATTAAGGAGACGAAAAAATATGAAATTTATACATCTCTCAGACCTTCACATTGGCAAGCGTGTCAATGAATTTTCAATGCTTGAGGACCAGAAATATATTCTCAAAGTTATTCTTGATATTATTGATAATGAAAAGCCTGACGGTATTATTATTGCAGGTGATGTTTACGATAAATCTGTGCCATCTGCTGAGGCAGTTCAGCTTCTTGACGATTTTATTTTCCGTCTTGCAGAAAGAAAAGTTCCTACATATATAATCAGTGGTAATCATGACAGTGCAGAGCGTCTTGCATTCGGTGGTCGACTTATGGATATGAGTGGTATTCATATAAGTCCTGTTTATGATGGCAATGTGACACCACATACACTTTCTGACGAGTATGGTAATGTTAATGTGTATATGCTTCCATTTATCAAGCCTGTCAATGTGCGTCGTTTCTTCCCTGATAATGAAGTTGAAAGCTATACTGATGCAGTAAAAGTCGTAGTTGACAATATGAATGTTGATGAAAACGAGCGCAATATTATAATCACACACCAATTTGTAACAGGTGCGTCAAGAAGTGATTCTGAGGATGTTTCAGTTGGTGGCACTGACAATGTTGATGTTACAGTTTTTGATTGCTTTGATTATGTGGCTCTTGGTCATATTCATGGACCACAAAAAATGACTCGTGATACCGTGCGTTATTGTGGCACTCCACTTAAATATTCATTTTCGGAAGCAAATCATAAGAAATCTGTAACTATTGTTGAAATGGGTGCAAAGGGAGAAATTGATATCCGCACTGTGCCACTTATCCCTTGTCGTGATATGCGAGAAATCAAGGGTACTTATGACGAAATCACTCTTAAAGAAAATTATGATAATACAAATTGTGATGATTATATGCACATTATCCTTACAGATGAAGAAGATATACCCGATGCAATGAATAAGCTTCGTGTGATTTATCCTAACCTTATGAAGCTTGATTATGACAATAAAAGAACACGTAGTAATCAATATATTGGTGGCGCAGAGGATGTTGAAAGGAAGTCACCATTCACACTGTTCTCTGAATTCTATGAAAAACAGAATAACCAACCGATGAGTGACGAACAAAGTAATTTTATACAAAACCTTATTGATGAGATATGGAGGGATGAGAAATGAGACCATTAAAACTTAAAATTTCAGCATTCGGACCTTATGCAGGTATTACAAACCTTGACCTTGAAAAATTAGGCGAAAATGGCATATATCTCATTACAGGTGATACAGGTGCAGGTAAAACAACGATTTTTGATGCTATTACCTATGCTCTTTTTGGCGAACCAAGTGGTGATAATCGTAAAGCGTCAATGCTTCGTTCCAAATATGCTGAGACAGAAACACCTACAGAGGTTGAGCTTGTATTTACTAATGCAGGCAAGGAATATACAGTAAAAAGAAATCCTGAATATGAAAGACCTTCTAAAAAAGGTGACGGCACAACTACACAAAAAGCAGAAGCTTGTCTTACATACCCCGATGGCAGAGTCGTTTCTCGTCCTAAAGAGGTTGATAGTGCGATTCGTGAGATTATTGGCATTGACAGAAATCAGTTTTCACAAATTGCCATGATTGCACAGGGAGATTTTCTTAAACTCCTTCTTGCAGAAACTAAAGATAGACAAAAGATTTTCCGTGAGATTTTCAAAACAGGATATTATCAGATTTTGCAGGATAAATTGAAAAGTGAATCAGGTGAACTTTCCAAAGAATATGACAGAGCTAAGGATAGTGTCAATCAGTATATCAATGGAATTTTATGTGATGAAGATGATGTGCTTTCAATTGAGGTTGATAAAGCAAAATCAGGCAATATGATGACTGCTGATGTTGTTGAACTCATTGGAAAACTTGTTGAGAAAGATACTGAACTTTCAAAAAAGGTACAGAAAGACATTGCTGATATCGAAAAGGATATTGAAAAAGTTAATGCAAGTCTTACAAAAGCAGAAGAGTATTCAAAAGCAGAAAAAGAACTTTTTAGCGCAAAAAATCAACAAGCTGATAAAACTCCGATACTTGAAAACCTTTCTACAAAATTAAAGGCATTAAAAGATCAAAATCCTGCAATTGAAGAAAAGCAGAAAAAGGTAATTGAAATTGAAGCTCAACATGATGAATATGACCTTCTTTTAGAAAAGCAAACCACAGTTACTAAATTGTCTGAAATACTTGAAATAGCAACAAATTTGTGCGAATCAAACAAGAAAAATCTTACTGTTCTGAGTGATGAGATAATTAAACTTAAAGAAGAATTATCAACCATTTCTGATGTTGGTGAAGAAAAGCAAAAACTCCTTAACACCCAAGAACAAACTGAAAACAAAAAGCACAGTGCAGAAGCATTAAAGAAAAGATTAAGTGAATTTAAACGATTAGAAAAAGACCTTGCAACAGCTCAGACAGAGTACAAAAAAGCAAAAGAACAGTCCGAAGAAAAAACTGCTGATTATAACAAACTTAATATGTTATTCCTTGATTCTCAGGCAGGAGTCTTAGCTGAAACACTTGTTGATAATATGCCTTGTCCTGTTTGTGGGTCAACAGAGCATCCTAAAAAAGCAGAAAAACCTGTTGAAGTACCAACAGAAGCAGAACTTAAACAAGCAAAGAAAGATGCAGATAATGCATCAAAATCTTCTGAAGATGCAAGCCGTAAGGCAGGTGAGATTTCAGGTAAAGTTTCTACGGAAAAACAGAGTCTTATTGAAATAATCAATGAGCTTTTAGGTGAAATTGAATTTGATTCAGCTTATAGTAAAACGGAAGAATTAACAGATGTTCTTAATGACGAATTAAAAGATATTCAGGCAAAAATTAATCAGGTCGAAGCAACAATCAGTAGAAAAGCAACTCTTGAAAAAGTAATTCCAGAAAAAGAAGAAAAATTTGAAAGTATTAAGAAAAATGTAGTTGAATGCGAAAAGGAAATTTCTGCAAATCAGGCAAAACTTATTGAAACTGAAAAACAAATTAAAGAGATTTCTGGAAAATTGAAATTTGAGAGCAAAAAGGAAGCTGAAGACACAGTTAAACAGCTTAAAAATGAAATTCAGTTACACAAAAATTCTCTTGAAAAAGCAGAAAGCGAATATGCTAACCTTGAAAAAGAATTAGCGGGATTGAAAGGTAAAATAGACCAGTTGAAAAAACAACTTGAGTCTAAAGAAGATATTGATACAGAAAAACTTTCGGAAGAAAAGAATGCTCTTACTGAAAAGAAAACTGAACTTACTGAAAAATCTGAAACAATATCAACTCGAATTTATACTAATAATCGAGCACAAGAAAACATCAGTAAAAAGGCAACTGAACTTACTACCATTGAAGAAAAATGGACTTGGGTAAAATCACTTTCAAATACTGCAAATGGTAACATTTCTGGTAAGGGAAAAATTATGCTCGAAACATATATTCAGGCCACCTTCTTTGATAGAATTCTCGACCGAGCAAACACAAGACTTATGGTTATGTCAGGTGGTCAGTATGAGCTTATTCGTCGTCAGGAAGATTCAAACCATAGAAGTCAGATTGGACTTGAGCTTGATGTAAAAGACCATTACAATGGTTCAATTCGTAATGTTAAAACTCTTTCAGGTGGTGAAAGTTTTAAGGCATCACTTTCATTGGCTCTTGGTCTTTCTGATGAAATTCAGTCAAATGCAGGTGGCATTAAGCTTGACACTATGTTTGTTGACGAAGGCTTTGGCTCTCTTGACGAAGAATCATTGCAACAAGCAATCAAAGCCCTTGCAGACCTCTCTGAAGGTAATCGTCTTGTGGGTATTATTTCTCACGTTGCAGAACTGAAAGAAAGAATTGACAAACAGGTTATTGTCACAAAAGATAAAACCGGTGGCAGTAAAGTAAACATTATCATATGATTTTTTTAAATTAAAAGGAGTTGCAACTATGTTTGAACCCTGGATGTTAGCAGCAATTGATGATGCAGGGTACAATGGTATCCGTGATGAGCATCTTGACAGAGTTGCAGATGAAATTTATAAAACAGGACTTACAGAAATTGACAGAGATACCTTCGACCATGCCTGCAGACGTGCAGGCGTGGACTCAAATCTATTTGATGCAGACAGCCTCGAAAGATTGAAAGATAAGTTAAAATAGGAGTTAATCAAAATGAGTAATTTGAATGATTTTCATATTGAAAATGGTGTTTTAACTAAATATGTCGGTGAAGGCGGAGATGTTGTAATTCCGGAAGGTGTGACAGCAATTGGAAAGCGGGCGTTCTATGACTGCAAGAGTCTGATAAGTATTACAATTCCAGATAGTGTGACTTCAATTGGAGAGGGTGCATTCAATTTTTGCACAAGCCTAACAGATATCACTATTCCTTATAGCGTGACTTCAATTGAAGATTTTGCATTCCGGAGTTGCAAGAGTCTGACAAGCGTGACTATTCCGGACCGTGTGACTGAAATTGGAGTGCGTGCATTCAGTGGTTGCACAAATCTAACAAATATTACTGTTCCCAACAGTGTGACTGCAATCGGATTTTTTGCGTTTGAAGATTGCACAAGCCTAATAAGTGTCACTATTCCTGATGGTGTAACTTCAATTGAATATGGTATTTTCTATGGTTGTACAAGCTTGGCAAACATCACAATTCCAAATAGTGTGACTTCAATTGGAGGTAGCGTGTTCAACAAATGTGAAAAACTTGCTATTTATATTAATGGTGCCCCTGAATATGGCAAAGAATGTTTTTTGAATGTGTTGAAAATAATATCACCCAATATGCCTGTTTCTGCTTTTTCTAGTGCCAGTGAAAAAAGAGCAGCAGCAAAAGGATTCTTAACAAATCAATCTTTATACACAAACTCCGCAGTTGCTGAAGAATATATAAAATATGCAATGTGTCAAAAGAAAAAGCTTCTTCCTGAAATTTTTAAAGATGATGATGTGTCAGCGATATCCTTCTATGCAGAGAATGGGAAAATTACTGTTAAGAATTTTCAAGAAGAATATCTAGGTATTGCTGAAAAGGCGCAGGCAAAAAACTGCATAGCCTACCTTCTTGATTGGAAAAACAAAAACATCTCATACGAAGATATTGAAAAGGAAACTGAACGAGAATTCAATAAAGACCCATTCAATGCAGCAGATATGAAAAAAATATGGGCACATAAAGTGCTTGAAGACGATACGTTAGAGCTTATAAATTACAAGGGTGACTCAACTGAAATTTATATCCCTGAAAGAATAGGTAAAAAGAAAGTCACTCGTTTAGCAGATGGCCTTTTTGCACCAGAAAAAGCAATGAATGATGTATACAGGCAAAACATATTTCAAAGCATTACTTCAGTCATTATTCCTAACAGTGTTACTTCAATTGGAAACGGAGCATTCAGTGGTTGCAAGGGATTACAGGATAATATGGGATTTGTCATTGTGCGTGACGTGTTATACTCTTATCATGGCTCTGATACAGAAATAACCATTCCTGACGGTGTGACCTTAATAGACGGGTGGGCTTTCGGTGGTTGCACAAACCTGACAAACATCACACTTCCTGATAGTGTAACTTCATTTGGATGTGGTGCATTCGAAGATTGTGAAAATCTGACAAGCTTCACTATTCCTGAGGGTGTGACTTCGATTGAAGGGAATACGTTCCGTGGATGCACAAACCTAACAAATGTCACTATTCCTGACAGTGTAACAGCAATCGGTGACGAAGCATTTAGTTATTGCTCAAGTCTAAAAAGTATCACTATTCCAGATGGTGTGATTTCAATTGAAGAGTGTACATTCAGTGATTGTACTAACCTGACAAACATCACCATTCCTAATAGTGTGACTTCAATCGGATTCTGGGCGTTCAGCGGTTGCGATAATCTCACCATCCACGCTCCTGCAGGCTCTTTTGCCGAGCAGTACGCAAAAGAAAACCATATTCTGTTTGTAGCGGAAGAATAAAACTAAACAACAAGGAGTGGTTCTGTGAACGAAGAACAACAAAAACAACTTGATAAGCTTGCACGTGATGTGCTGATTCTCTCACGAAATACGCTTCTTGTGAATCTGCGTTTCTTAGATTCTGCACTCAGCCAGTTTAAGTTTATCCCTTATGATAAATTGTCTTTTGCTACTGAGGGCAAACACATTTGCTACAATGCAAAAGAAATATTAAGACGATATAAGCTTGAAAAGGAAATACCTGTCAGAGATTATCTTCATTTGGTTATGCATTGCATTTTCCGTCATATGTTTATGAATCCGTCAATTGACAGATTGTATTGGGACCTTGCTTGTGATATTGCAACGGAATATTCTATAACTGAATTAGGTCTTAAATCCGTAAAAGCCACAAGAGAGTCATTGCAACAAAGGGTTTATACCGAATTAAAGGAAAATGTTAAAACTCTTACAGCAGAAAAGATTTACAGATATTATCTCGATAAGAATTTAACTCCCGTTGAAATTGCCAATTTAAGAGCAATTTTCTATGCCGATGACCACTCGTTATGGTATGAAACTCCTGATGTTATTGTTCAGATTACAGGAATGGGCATTAATGGAAATTCATCCAACGATTCGTCCAACGGTAAAGATAGTAATAGTACACAAACTCTTGCAGATGTCTGGACAGATATATCCGAAAAAATCCAGACCGACCTTGAAACTTTTTCAAAACAGCAGGGTGATAAAGCAGGCGGAATGATGCAGAATCTCAATGCTGTAAACCGTGAAAAATACGATTATACTGCTTTTCTCAAAAAGTTTGCCGTGCTTGGCGAAACAATGAAAATTAATGACGACGAGTTTGACTACATCTTTTATACATACGGATTGAAAATGTATGAAAAAATGCCACTTATTGAGCCACTTGAGTATAAAGAGGTTAAGCGTATAAAAGAATTCGTTATTGCCATTGATACATCAGGCTCAGTTTCGGGTAACCTTGTGCAGACATTTGTACAGAAGACATATAACATTCTTAAAAGCACAGAAAGCTTTTTCAGTAAAATAAATCTACATATTATCCAGTGTGATGCTACAATTCAGGAACATATTAAAATAACCACTCAGGACGAGTTTGATGAATATCTTAAAACTATGAAAATTCACGGTCTTGGTGGTACCGATTTCAGACCTGTATTTGAATTCACACAAAAGCTAATAGATGAAAAGGAATTTGCTAATCTTAAAGGCCTGATTTATTTCACCGACGGTTATGGAACATTTCCAGCGAAAAAACCTGATTTTGACACATCCTTTGTGTTTATTGATGACGAATACAACAATCCAGATGTGCCTCCATGGGCAATAAAATTGGTTTTACAGAAAGATGAGATATAAAGGAGAGGATAAAATGAACGGATTTGTACTGCGAATTCAGATTAACCTTATCAATGGGATGCATTTGATTTTTGAAGGCTCTGGTTCACAAGAAATGGGAAGAGTAAATTATTTTGGTGGCTGGCCTACAGTTTCAATCAGTCCTAAACAATTGGCTTATTCCACATCTGTAGAGGACTTGGTTCAATCACTTGCTGAAAATGTGATAGATAATGACGAATACGAGAGTGACAGAATTAAAGTGTTTAAGTTTTCACGACCTATGGAATCTGATGTGTTTGATGAAACGTATGATGCTTATGATTTTGTTCGTATGATCAAGAAGCATATTCATTCTATGTCAGATATCCAGTCTATAACCATGGAATCAAAGGAATATAATGATTTTTATTTCTACAGAAGTTATACCTATGAAATATCAACAGATAATTACACATGTATTATGATGGGTGTTACCGATTCTCCTTGTGATAATCAAGAGGATAAGGAAGAATTTATGGAGATTGCTGATGAATATGATGGTTATGCACCAACAGTTTTCACTTTTTCTGATGTGTCTGAAAGTATGATTGTTCAGAAAACACAATTTTATCGGGAAGCAGACGATGACGATATTTATTCCTTCGAGGGTTGTGTCGTTGAAAAGCAGAAGAATTCATCAATGAAAAAGGACTGAAAGAAAATGAACATCAAACAAGCTAAAGAACAAATCAAAAACGCTATGACGGCGTATTTCACAAAAGACGAATTCGGCAGTTACGTAATTCCTATTGAAGCACAACGGCCTGTGTTTCTTATGGGTCCTCCGGGTATTGGTAAAACCGCAATTATGCAACAGATTGCTGAGGAATTGGGAGTAGGTCTTGTGTCATACTCTATGACTCACCACACCCGTCAGTCTGCTCTCGGTTTGCCATTTATCGTCAAAAAAAACTATGGCGATAAAGAATATGAGATTTCTGAATACACAATGAGTGAAATTATCGCTTCTGTATATGATATGATTGAGACAACAGGACTCAAAGAAGGAATTCTTTTCCTCGATGAAATCAACTGTGTTTCCGAAACACTCTCCCCTGCTATGCTTCAGTTTTTACAGTACAAGATTTTTGGTAGACATCGTGTTCCTGATGGTTGGATTGTTGTCACAGCAGGTAACCCACCTGAATATAACAACTCAGTCCGTGAATTTGATATTGTAACCTGGGACAGACTTAAACGAGTTGACTGCGAGGCAGATTACAACGTATGGAAAGAATTTGCATATAAAGCAGGTGTTCACGCTGCAATAACTACATATCTTGACATTAAAAAGGGCGATTTCTACAGAATAGAAACCACCGTTGACGGTAAGAGCTTTGTTACAGCAAGAGGCTGGACAGACCTTTCAGATATGATAAAACTTTACGAAAAGAATAACATAAAAGTTGATGAAAAACTTGTTGCACAATATCTTCAAAACAAGAAAATAGCTAAAGACTTTTCAATATACTATGACTTGTGGAATAAGTACAAATCTGACTATCAGGTTGATAAGATTCTTTCGGGCAAAGCAGATGAAGGTATAAAAGTCCGTGCTAAAAATGCAAAATTTGACGAAAGACTTTCTTTCCTTGGCCTTATTATTGATGGTGTTATCGGCGAACTTAAAGAAGTTTGCACAAGTGAAGAAGTGTTAAAAGAATTACTGAATTCTCTTAAGTCAGTGAAAATGGGATTGATGAAGCCAAATGCCGATGCAATTTCTGAAATAGAAAAGCAGATTGCCTTGACTGATGATAAAATTGCAACAGGTAGCCGTGCTGGTACTCTTTCACCAGAAAAACGATTTACACTTAAACGTACAGTTGCCACTCTTGAAAACATCAAAGAAGTTCTTATCAGGGAAAATCCCACAGATGGCAATAAAGCTTTCGTGCTTATTAAGGCTGAATTTGACAATTTAACAAAACAGTTGAAAAAAGATTCTGAAAAAGCAGGCAAAAAGCTTTCCAATGTATTTGCTTTCTGTGAAGAAGTGTTTGAAGATGGTCAGGAAATGCTGATTCTTGTAACCGAGCTTACAATCAGCTATTATGGTGCTCACTTCATCAGCCGTTACGGTTGCAAGGAATATTTTGCACACAACAAAGAACTTCTTTTCTATGAAAGACAAAAGGAAATTATTCAGCAAATAGAAACAATTGAACTATTATAAGGAGAAAAGTCTATGAGTTCGAATCAAGGGTTTACCATCAATGAGAAAGGGGTATTGCTCCAATACGATGGAACTGAGGAAACGATGATTATTCCGGACGGAGTGAAAGTCATTGGAAAAAATATGCTGGGATGGAATCATGGTGAACATGTAAAAAACGTTGTTGTTCCTGAAGGCGTAATTGAAATCAAAGACGAAGCATTTAGCGGCTCGAAGATTGAGAAAATCACTCTTCCTAATAGTTTGAAGAAATTAGGAAAAGGGGTTTTCAGGTCTTGCCAAAACTTGAAATCTGTTTCCTTTCCTGATGGTATTTCTTGCGTAGAAGAGGACCTGTTTGGTTTTAGCGGCATTGAAGAAGTTAAATTACCGAGAGGGTTGCAAAAGATAAATAAGCAAGCATTTATGCATTGTCGCAACTTAAAAAAAATCAATCTTCCTCTTTTAGATGACGTTGAAATCGGTGCACAAGCCTTTACCGGTTGTGAGAGTCTGGTTGACGAAAGTGGACTGTTAATATTACAAAACAGATTATTCGTCCATTATCAAGGTAGGTATGGAAACTTTTCTGTAGTTCTTCCTGATGACTTGGAGACAATCGAACCATCAGCATTTTCTAGGTATGAAAAAACCAATATTCAGATGAATATTAAATGTCCAATTTGGGAAACTAGTGGAACAGCGAAGGTTTATGGATTTGCAGAATCTATCGTTAATGCAGATGGGTCTACAATTTGCTTTCGAGATGATACAGGATGTATTGTAGCAAAAGTTGTTTTAGCTATAGCAGACGAAACTGAACCTAAGAAAAATGGCGCGATCCTTTCTGTTAGACAGGAGAATGGTTCCTTTGATTTCAGTGGATACGATGCATATTGGGCTAAGCTATCAAAGAATACCAACAAGATTCGTGTTGCTTTGGCTCGTCTACGGTACCCGTTTGAATTATCTGATGAAATGCGTGAAACATACGAAGCTTTTCTGTCGAAACAAAGTTTTAATGCAGGACAATTGCTGATTGATGAAGACAATATTGACCTGCTGCTCATGCTTTCCGAAAAGCAACTGTTAACAAAGAATGCGTTACCAAAGTTAGTGGATTATGCAAATGCACAGAAAAAAACAGAGGCAACTGCAATTCTGCTTACGACACAACATACACCTTTACAGAAGACGGTCACAAAAAAAAAAGAAGTAAAACCGAAGCAAAGAGAAAAAATTATATGGAAAAAGCCTAAATCCGGAACACATCTAATTGGTCGTTATTTAGGAACGGATACTCGTGTTGAGTTTCCATTGAAAATAGAAGACGTTTATATTGACGGCATTGCTAACACTGCTGGTGAGACTCCGGAAAATTATAAATCTATCACTGATGTTGTAATTCCGGAAGGATATACATATATCGGCAATAAAGCTTTTGCTGGATGTGAGAATTTGCAGACTATTTCCTTGCCTGCATCTTTAAGAGAAATTGGCACACAAGCCTTTGCAGGATGTACAGGTTTAAAGGAGATTATCATTCGTAAGGACATTTCATTTACGGGGAAAAATATATTTGCTGGTGCAAAAATAGGAATTGTCCTGATTGAAACCGAAAAGAAAACAAAAATTGTGCCACATCTTTTCTATGGATGTGATATACAAAATCTTGTAATTGTTGGTGGTCCATTTAAGAGTAACGGCAATGTTTTTGACTATACTGGTCCATTAGTTGAAGCATCGTATTCTAAAGAAAAGTGCGAAGTGAATTTCCCCAACGCTGTGTATACAAATGAAGATTTTACAACGCTTGACCTTAAAGGCATAGGCGGTGCGAGCGCAAAAAAGATCCATTCTCTTGCCGAATTTGATGAAACAATTATTTTGGATTCAACAGCAAAAGATTTAGTCATTCGTGAAAAGAGTAAAGCTAAAAAAGTAGTCAACAATGCAAAAAAGGTTGTAGAATCCGTCAATGTTGAAACAATCGACTTTGCGAACAGCATTTTTGTCTTGTCCGGATTTAATTTTGGTGAATATGGCTCTATTACAACGGAAATTGAGCAACGTGGAGGAACAGTTAATTATAATGTGTCTGCAAAGATGCATTATCTTGTTGTGCCTGATCGTTCTGTGGTTAAAGACACCAAAATTAAAAAGGTTATCGAATTCCAGGAAAAAGGTAAGCCAATTTCTATTATCAAGCTTAAAGAATGCAGAAGACATATGTGTTTGTATGATATAGCACTGTTTGGAAAAGAGGGTGCTGAAATTGCAAACAATTATAACCTTTCTCTCGAAGATGGAAAAATCACAATCAATTCTTATATCGGCAAAGAAGTTGATGTAATTATTCCTGAATCGATTGGACCATATCCTGTTGTGGCATTGAAGGAAAAGGCTTTTTTTTCGAGTTACAATAATAAAAGAGCTCGTATTCGTAGTGTTGTTGTTCCGAAAACTATTGCTGTATTGTCAAAAGAAGTTTTTGGGTATTGTCATGAACTAGAATCTGTCACTTTGCCTGATGGCTTACAAATCATTGATGAATATGCGTTTTTGAACTGCGAGAAATTGAAATCTATTATAATTCCTGAGTCTGTTGTTCAAATTAAAGGTAATGTGTTCAAAGGATGCACAAGTTTAGAACGCATTAATATTCCGTCGACAGTGGAATTTATATCTGCACCTTTTACTGGATGTAATTCATTAAAGGAAATTGTTGTTGATGAAGGCAATAGCAAATATGACTCTAGAGACAATTGCAATGCCGTAATTGAAACTGCAACAAACACCTTAATCGCAGGTTGTAAAACTACAGTCATTCCTTTCAATATTACAAAAATTGGCGCATCCGCATTTGCTGGTTTGGATTCTATAAAAGAATTTGTGATACCAGAGGGTATTATTGAAATTGAAAATAATGCATTCAACGGATGCATGGAATTGTGCTCAATTACTTTACCAGAATCCTTGGTAAAGATTGGTCATTATGGTTTCCATTTTTGCAGGGAATTAAAAAAGGTTATTTTGCCCAATAAACTAATCGAGATCGGCTCTAATGTCTTTGGCAATTGTCAAAAATTAGCAGAGATAACAATACCCGATACATTGAAAACTGTGGACGAATTTTTCTTATATAACTGCAGAATTAGAAAAGTTTTTGGAAGTAAAAATTCAATTGCTGAAAGCATTGCAAAATCTTGGTGTGCTGAGTATGTGAATTTGAAATAAGCAAAATAAAGGAGGAGATGTTCGTAATTGGACATCTTCTCCTTTATTTTTTAGTTTGCGATGTTTAAAGCACAAACATGCTAAACGGATCAACTTCGTTGAAGGTTTTGTTGCGATAGTCCATCAACAGCGCCGTACAGTTTGTGCTGTTGTTTGAACTTGCAATATCAATAAACTCTGTAATTTGCGCAAGAGTAAAACTATTAAGAATATTTTCGGTAAGTGCATCAACATCATCAGCGACAATATGATGTTTCACAACCAATCTATCGAGTTCAAAGAAAACTGTATTAGTTTTACGAGTGAGTTTTTCTTTGCTCATTTTGCCGAGAGTAGTTTCACTCGTACTCTCGTTGTAGCTGTAGTCAAGCCTAATTGTGTCACCTATAATCATTGTGTTGTTAACTGTTCCATAAGTGTGACGATAAGGATCATAACCTTGTTCTTCGGATTTGACGACGATTCCCTTGGATTTAAGTGAATTCTTGAATCTGTTTCGTTCTTCTTTTGTAAGAACAGCTCCTTCATATCTTGAACAGATATCATCACTTTTTTTGATAGAAACAACAGGCTCCCATATCTGTTCGATAAGAAGAGTTTTCTGTAATTCAATGATTCGTGACTGCCATTGTTGGATTTCATCACATTTCATATCAAGTACATGAGCGATACGAACAGGCTCATCAGGTGTATACTCATTACCGTTTACATCACGGATTTTACCATCGGTTACCTCAAATAAAACATTTTTACCATTCTGCCAGATGACCCTTTCAGTAAATGGAAGAAGCAAAGTCTTTGAACCATATGTTCTAAGCCATGATTCAGCAGGGATTTTTTCACCTGTGATATAAATTGATTTGATGTATTCTATACGCTTTTTGATGAAGTCAGCAAATTCCTTTTTCTTTGCAGCAAAATCTGTTGCGGCAACTTCACCTTCGGGAGTCTTTTTGGGTATACTCTTTACAGATTTGCCATCCAGAGTCAGTTCAAGTGTGAGAGTTGAACCAATTCGAACCTCATATGTCTTACCGCCAACATGGTATCTTTTTACACCGTCTGCATCAAAACCAATGTCAGGCAGGGTTTTTTCATCACGGTATTCCTGCTCAGATAAACCACGCATACCTGCGAATCTCCAGAAGTTTCCGGTTTTTTCTGCCATCTGTACAGCAACAGGATATTCACAGAGCATTAAAGCTCCACGTGCTACAATTATTGCACTTCTGCCTGAGGAACTATATGTATCCCAATCTTTCCATTCATTCATTTTTGATATTATGGTATTTATTTGTTCAGGTGTGCCGAATCTTCCAAGTGGAATAAAACATTGTGGAGCCTTGCAATCTGCATCCTTTGCTATTTTTTCGAGCATGTCAAGGAAACTCTCAGTTTCTAACGCTTCAGCAACCTTATCAGAAAGTGGTTCAAATCTTGTGCGTATAATATCTTTTTTATATCCACCAATTTGTTTTGGACGGCTCTCCATTTGTGCAATATATGGTGCAATCGCACACTTAACCACAAATTCTGATGCTTTTCCTGAATCATCTTTATATTTTACATTTTCAAGATGTCTTGTAGATGGCACAGATTTTTTGATAATAGCATTAATTTCTTTTTCATTAAAGTTCTCTTTACAGAAGGATTCAATTGGGTGATTAGATACTGCACTTTTCTCTTCTTTTTTAACGGTGATTTCAGGAATGGTAGCAGCTGCAAAGAAATCTGCGATTTCTGATGAAGCATTGCGTACGACTGATGAAAACTTTTTAAAATTAGTTGAATTTATAATTTTATATTCCAGCAGAACTTTGAGCCAGTCCACATTATTGTTTTCACAAGCAGTCGTAATTGCTTTTTTTATGTTTTTATCCAAAAAGTCTCGATAAAACATTTCATGTTCTTCTTTAAGTTCGTATGGATAAGTCAATCTGGCAAAAGCTGCACAGATTATATCATATGTCTTATATCTTGTATTTGTTTCAACAAATCTATCATACTTTTCCATATCAGGAGTGTTATTGTCGAGGAAGAAATCGATGTCATACTCACTATATTTGTCAACAAGAAATACACAAGCTGTTGAGTTTTGCAATTTCACTTTCAATAAAATTTTGTAATAGATGTCACTACCGAACGGGTCTATAAGATTCCACTTTTCCATGATTGAAACCGTTTTGGTTGTCGTACTAATTGTTACTGGGAAATGAAGATTGCAAAAAGCAGCATTATCAATATTCTCTACACTATCTGGAACTTCAATTAATTCAAGATTTTTGCAACCATAGAATGCATATTCACCAATTTTTTTTACACCATTTGGTATAATTACTGATACAAGACTTTCACAATAGGAAAATGCGTTGTCACCAATTCTTTTAACACCATCAGGTATTACAACATTGGTATCTGTACCAGTGTATTTTTTTAATACACCGTTTTTAATTTGAAAATCATTATTACTCATTTTAAATCCCCCAAAAAATTATATTTTAAATCTAGATTTTGAATCTTGATTATTATTTCCTTCTATTTTTAAATTGTAACACACTACATATTCAAATTCAACGAAATTTGAAATCATTAATAATCTGTTGATTGAATGCTGATTTGGTGAGTGCCGTCTTCATTGATTTTAATATTTACAATGCGACCGTCATCACTAGAAAGGTCAGTAAGTCCAAGTTCATCTGTACCAAAGCTTTCGCCGTCAGTTGCTTTTGTTAGTTGTTTACATAATTCAACGAATTTGACTAACTCATCATTGTTTTTGAGTTCAAGGTTATTGAGATAGAATGAAATATTATTTCCGTTAACTTCCAACTCATCATAACTGCTGAATTTTGTCATTTCCTGACAGATATATGCAACATCATTGATGTTTTCAACATCTTCTACATCGAAAATTACCGCAGTTGTAGGTGAATACCATACTCCATCAGGTAAATCTGTAATAATTCTTGATTTAATATCACCTGTATAAAGATGTCCGTCTTTTTCACCATAAGCAACAACCACACCTGCAGTTTCTGAGCAGTCTGCTTTGTTGTACATGGAATAGAACAAACCATTAAGGTACTCGTTGCCAAGCTCTGCTACACCTTTTTCAATTTGTTCTTTAATATCAAACATGTCAGCATACTCTACTGTTTTGATTGAATTATTGTTTATCATAAAACCACCATACTGATAATAACCATAATCTAAAATAGCATCAATTGAAGAAGCTGATTTGACTGCACGGATAATCTCATGAAAATCCTGTGTAAGAGTTTCGCCTGAAAACTCTCTTTTTTCATCATCAGTAACAAGCTGGAATTTGTGAATTCGAGCGCAATCATCGAGCATTGCTGTGCCGATACGAATAAGATGATTTGCAAAAACGTCCTGTATATCTTGGCGTTCTTCTGTGTTTGTAATGATAATGTGCTCTTTGATGTCGTAATGAATACTCATAGTAAATTTCTCCTTTGTGGCTTTCGCCGTGTTTTTATTTTTTTATCTTGACTGTATTATATCGCACTATATGTCCAATAAACTGTACTTTCAACAGTAAAATCACTTGTTTTTATACTTTTTTTGATATATAATTGAGAAATGAAAGGTTGTGTTCTTATGGCAAAATCTGCAAATCAGAAACTCAAATTACTATATATAGCAAGATTGCTTATGAAAAAGTCAGATGAAAATCACCTAATCAGCACGGCACAGATTATTGAAGAGTTAGGTCGTAATGGGATTTCTGCTGAAAGAAAAAGCATATATGATGACATTGAAGCATTGAGATGTTTTGGCCTTGATATAATTCAGATTAAAGGTAGACAAGGTGGATATTATCTTGGCGAGCGTGATTTTGAATTACCTGAATTAAAACTTCTTGTTGACAGTGTTCAGTCATCAAAATTTATTACTCAGGATAAGACTTATGACCTTATTAAGAAAATTGAGAGTCTTGCAAGTGTCTATGATGGACAATTACTTCAGCGTCAGGTGTATATTCAGAACAGAGTTAAAAGTATGAATGAAAGTGTTTATTATGCAGTTGATGCAATTTCCGATGCCATAACACAGAATAAGCAGATTACATATAAATATTTTGAATTGAATCTAAAAAAAGAGCGTGTGTACAGACATAACGGACAACTGTATAAAGCCAGCCCGTTTGCACTTGTATGGGACAATGAAAACTACTATATGATTGCATGGGATTCATCTGCAAATAAGATGAAACACTACAGAGTTGACAAAATGTACGGCGTTACAATGACTAACGAAAAACGTGAAGGAACAGAAGCCTTTGAGAAAACAGATATGTCGGCTTATACAAAATCAGTTTTCGGAATGTTTGGCGGAACAGAAGAAAAAGTGAAAATACGTTTTGCAAATCACCTTGCAGGTGTAGTAATCGACCGTTTTGGCAGGGATACAATGATTATAAAAGATGGAGATGAGCATTTCACCATTAGTGTCGACATTGCGATAAGTCGTCAGTTTCTAGCATGGGTATTTGCATTCGGAGCAGATGCAGAAATTCTCTCACCTGAAAATGTGAGAGAAGAAATGAAAAAACATGCAGAATCAGTCAGTAGAATGTATTGATTTATTGTTTAACAAGAATGTATATATCCAGATTTGAGCACTTTATCGCCCATTTATTAATAGAGAATAGGAAAAAATGAGTGACGAATATAAGAAATATTTTAAGTTATGGTACTGTTTTTCATCAGCCTTATAATTATTTGTATTGTTTTAGAAATATGTAAAAATCTTGTTAAAAGCCAATTACAGTAAAATAACGATTATCAGTAATTTAACGATAGATTAGATAGATTTTCTAGGTTATCAACTAAATAAGCAATAAAAGCGTTGCACAAAGGAGTGAAGATTCCCCAAATGCAACGCTTAACTCTTTTAAATGGCTTAAATGCTATATAAAACAACGATACCACTATTGACCTGAATTGTATCAATAGTGGTATCTGATTTGACATTGATTACGCTAGTTTGATACAATTCGTCGTTTTTCAAGTAGCGTTGCACTTGTTAAATAAACTTATAGTTAACTTTCTTTAAATGGAATACCATTTTTTTTGGCATACTTGATAGCATAGGAGTCTGCAGGAGCATGGATAGTTGTGTTGATTTTTATAGAATTAAAGATATTTTCATCAATCAAAATGAGTGTCTGCGGAAGTACAACCTTTTGCAAATTGTGGCACATGCCAAAGGAATATTTTTCTAATGTTAGGGTGCCATTGGGAATCACTGCATTTATAAGGCTTTCACAACCATAGAATGCTTGGTCGCCAATATGCAAAACTCCGTTGGGAATTTCAATTTCTTTCAATTTTTCACAACACTTAAATGTTGCTCGTGAAATAGACCGCAATGAAATGGGTAAATCAACTTTTTGCAAAGCTGTGCATCCCATAAAGGCAGTAGAACCAATACTGCAAACATCTTCTGGTATTGCCATAGCTTCTAGGTTGCAACAATCCTTAAAAGCAGCTACATTGATGATTTTTGTGTCTTTATGGATTGTACAAGTTTTAATGTCTGTATTAATTGCTTTTACGAGCAAATGGTACGGATTACTTTCGCTACCAATATAAAAAGCATTATCATACCTTGTATAAGCATTTTCAGGTAATTTATCAAAATGGCGTCCTACACCATCAATGATTAATTTAGTTTTTTCATGTATCTTGGGTGTGTTCTCAATATCAGAATATTCTTTCAAAAGTAAATAATATGGATTATCTTCATTTCCTAAATAATAGCAATTTTTATAACAATTTCCAGGAACACAACAACTGAACGAATAATCTCCACAAAAAACAATACTATTAGGCAACGACACTCTCTGTAAAGAATTGCAATTTGAAAATGAGAATTCATTAATTTTTGTTACTCCTTCAGGAATATAAACACTTTTGATAATGTGATGATTTTTAAAGGCACTTTCAGCAATTATTTCAACTTCATTAGGAATCACAACATCTTGATTGTGTCCTTTATATTTCTTTAGAATTCTATTTTCAATAACAAAGTTTTTCATATTGATATCTCCTATGTTTTATCATCATATCACAATAACATGATTTGCTCTTGGCAAATAATATCTGACTAAAGTATATCACAAAGAGTCATTCTTTGTATGTGAGAATTTATTAAATTAGCAAAATAGTATCATTATTACTTATCTTTCTCAACTAAAATAACATATTCACTGTCCCATTTTACGTACATTATAAAAATGTTTTTGTGTGATAGTTATTATGCACCGAAAATGGAACAGAATTTCAGTTAATATAATAGTATTAAAATTGGCTCTTTTATGATATAATCATCGAAAGAGGTGGTTTTGTGTCTGGAAACAAACTTAAATATGAAAATCTATCTGCTGAAATGGAACAGAAAATTCTTGATGACAGAGCAAATGGTACTTTTGAGAATTTAAGTTTCAGTGACGAAAACGCAATTCGCAGAAATGCTAATAGAGATAAATCAAGTCTTATCCGTCCT
>JAZQUC010000169.1:0-19240 GCA_045631075.1 Candidatus Fimenecus sp.
TTCATATCGTCCTTTCAGTAAATATTCAAATCATTATACCATTTTTTACAAAGATAATCAAGAAAATAAGTTAATAAATTTTTATTATTATCAGGAGGGAATGTCGATAAATTGAAATTTGTCGAGTAAATGCAGAATGCAGAATTCAGAATGCAGAATGCAGAATTAAGGGTCTGCGACGCGATTATAACAAAGCCAATATGGTTGGAATGTAGGGGCTGACGGGTCTCGCCTGCCGGCTCGGTCGGTGCTTCTGCTTCGCAGAGGTGTCCACTGGACACCCGCACCCCACATCGTCCCGTTCCAAAGCGTACCATTTATTTATTGCGGGCGGATGAGGGCATCCGCCCCTACATTTATGGTCGATTTTAATAATCAATCATCCCGACAAATTATAATTTGAATGATTATATTGAAAACGGGTCGTCGAGACGCCGACCCCTACGAATTGTTCTCCCCGATAAATTATAATTTACGCACTAAAATTAAAAGGGCGAACTATGAAAGTTGCCCTTGAATGTTATTTTTACCAATGATTTTCTACATATTCGCACCAGGAATGAAGATTTTTGATTTCGATTTCTCTGCCGTCATCCAATATTACAGTACCATTCCACACGCCATTCACCTGATGACAATGTGTTCCTGCTACACCAATATCGAACTGTGATTCATAGTCGTATGTCGGTGTTAATGTAAGATTGAATCTTCCGTCTTCAGATATAATTTTCCATTCTTCCATATATCTGTCTTTGGGGAATTTTTCCACATCAACTGCACCGATTTTATGTGCCTTGCCATCCCAGAAAAGGCATGTTTCGGTAGCATAGCTCTCGTCACCGATTGCCCATGTGATTTCAAAGCCGAAAATATGCTTTTCACCATTTTCGTCATACACATATTGTGCACCATTTCCCCAATACCATACAAGTTTATATGGTGTATTTACACGACCCCAGTCCATATAACAGAATGTGTCTTCCTTTGAGAATTCATAAACATCATTACCGTATTTATATGTACCACTTACAGGCATACAATTCTGTTTTGTTGTCATAAAATATCTTGTCGGATTATCCTTAAACGGTAAAACCGTTGTGATATTTTCGTGATTTGGGAGAATATCCATATGGAAATTACATTCAACCATTTTGCCGTTACAAGGTGCTTTAAACCAGAGTGTTCGATATGTTTCGTGAGTATCAAATTCCACCTGCGCCTGACGCACATTCGCTCTGAAATAATTTGGTACATCACCCTTTGGTGGCAAAATATACTTACTCTCACCACCAACATACATATAATTTGCTTCTGCAATCACCTTTTGATTTTTAAGGTCAACAAGCTTTGCACAAACATATCCACCAATTGAAATATTGGCAAAACTCAGCTCAACAATCATATCTTTATTACGGATAATGTAAAAATCCCATTCTTTTTTGCGATATTTTGGTGAAGACAAGTTTCTGTCATAAGTAAAGACATTTCTTCTTGCCCAACCTTTTGCAAGAAGTGTTCCGTCTTTATCTAAAAGCGGTGTTTCTTCGGTATATTCAATCTGCTTTGACTTTTCTTCCCATTCAGTAAAGCTTTTATATGTTCTTGGCAATTCCTTTGACATATTCCCATCTCCTTTTGAAACAATTATAGCAAGAAGAAAATAATAATTCAATAAAAATATAGTTTATTGTTCTAATTGAGAATTCACAAAGGAATTAATAAAAAAAATACCGCGAGCCAAAAGACACGCGGTACTGCAACTTCAAACTATTTAATTTTTCGTTAGACAATGTCGCAAACCAAATCTCTTTAAAATAGATTTAGTTTTTCGCAAGACAATGTGTCAGAGGCGAAGCTGTATAAAAATACCGCGAGCCGAAAGACACGCGGTATTGCGGAAAAATAAACTATTTTATGCTTTGTTAGCTGAACCGAAGAGTTCAATCTTTTCCTTTACACAAGCCTTGATTGCTTCGCAACCTGGTGCTAAAAGCTTTCTTGGGTCAAATCCCTTGCCTTCAAGGTCCTTGCCTGCTTCGATGTTCTTTCTTGTAGCTTCCTGGAATGCAAGCTGACACTCTGTGTTAACGTTGATTTTTGAAACGCCAAGTGAGATAGCCTTCTGAATCATATCAGCAGGGATACCTGTACCACCGTGGAGAACAAGTGGCATTGTGCCTGTTTCTTCCTGAACTGCTGCAAGTGTTTCGAATGAAAGACCTGCCCAGTTTTCTGGGTACTTACCGTGAATATTACCGATACCAGCAGCAAGCATTGTAACGCCAAGGTCAGCAATCATCTTGCATTCCTTAGGGTCAGCACATTCACCAGCACCAACAACACCGTCTTCTTCACCACCGATTGAACCAACTTCTGCTTCAATTGAAAGGCCTAATTCTTCACAAATTGCAACTAATTCCTTAGTCTTTGCAATATTTTCGTCGATTGGATAGTGTGAACCGTCGAACATAATTGAGCTGAAACCTGCTTCGATACAAGCCTTTGCACCTTCGTATGAACCGTGGTCAAGGTGAAGAGCAACAGGAACTGTAATCTTAAGCTCGTCAAGCATACCGTTAACCATACCTACAACTGTTTTGTAGCCACACATATACTTACCAGCACCCTCAGAAACACCAAGGATAACAGGAGAATTCATTTCCTGTGCTGTGAGAAGGATTGATTTTGTCCATTCAAGGTTATTGATATTGAACTGACCAACTGCATAGTGACCAGCCTTTGCTTTTGTAAGCATTTCTTTTGCATTTACTAATGGCATATTTTTTTACACTCCTATAAAAATTTTTCGAAAACATTATATATTACATTCGTATTTTTGTCAACAAATTAACAAAATAAACTGCATAGAATAGTATATGTTGGAGAGTTTAATCCGACTTGTATCAGAGGTGGTATGGTGAAGAAATATTTTTCAAGTGTTCTGTGCAGTAACGGTTTTTGCTGTGCTTTTAACACAATTTACAAAAAAGACCCTACAGCAAAGGTTTACATAATAAACGGTGACGATTACGAAAAATCTGTTTTCTTTTCCCACCTTGCAAAAATGTTAAAGGGCTTTGACATTACTCTTTTTAACCCATTTTATGACGACAGCACAGATGGAATTTACATAAAAAATCTTAATACATACATTCTGTCTGATGGTGGATACAACAAGCTTTCTCCTGTTTTGCCAACCATATGGGAAAAATATGTGAATATAACAAAAAGCAAAAATTACCCTACTGACATTCTCCGTCAGGTGCTTTTGCACAAATCTGTTGAAAGCCGTCATTACAAAAACGCCTGTATAACTCTTGAAAAAGCCTCTCTTATAAAAGAAAGGCTTCACGGTGAGTTGTCACAATATATTGATGAAGATAAAACTGTAAATTTTGTTCACAAATTTTTCTCACGGGAGATGAAAAGTCCCACTGAACAGGGAAATGGCGAAATAAGACTTTTATCATCACCGACTCCTTTGGGATTTCACACTCATTATGACACAATTTTTGAAACCTGCAATAAAATTATCAACCTTGTTGATGAAACGGGTTTTACAGGCTCTGTCATAACATCTGTCATTAAAAATTATGCACTTAAACAAAAAATTTCCATTGTTGCAAGTCCCTCATATTTCAGCAACAATTTTTTTCAATTTCTTACAATCCCTGAAAAAAGGTTATGCCTTTGCATTTCCGATAACATTCATTCCCTTCCTTTTCAGTCTTATGAAACCGTAAGTGCATCACGATTTCTTACGGATTCCAACATTCTCAAAAGTCAAAGGATAGAAATTCTTTTATCCGTTGAAAAAAATCTTCTTGAAAAAGCAATTATGCAGATTTATGAAGGCAGAGATGAACGATTTAAGTACAACAACCTGACAAATGACTTTTCAGAACCACAAAAGGCAAAGGAAACAGCAGAGCATTTTGCAGAAAAACTATTGTCATAAACGCAAAATAAAACAACAATGGCAGAGTCCCGAACTCTGCCACGCTGTTACTATATTTTTCAGATTTTTTCTTCAAGCTCCATAATTTTGCTTTCAAGGTCATCAAGCTTTGCCAAAAGAAATT
This sequence comes from Candidatus Fimenecus sp., assembly GCA_045631075.1. Taxonomy (GTDB): domain Bacteria; phylum Bacillota; class Clostridia; order Oscillospirales; family Acutalibacteraceae; genus Fimenecus. The sequence goes on from JAZQUC010000169.1 coordinate 4,083, forward strand.
TGTATTCTTCTTCCCAAAGGGCAAATTCCTTCTTATCGTCTTCATCAGGTTGAAAATCCTCAAGGTCAAAAAGCTGGTCCTCGATTTCTTCATATTCTTCGATAAGCTGGGTTTTCAATTTTTTAAGTTCATTCAAATCATTATTTTTAAACTCTAAAATTTCTGCCATTTTAATACTCCTCTGTTTCATCAAACAACTGATAAGTATATTTTCTTCTTTCAAAAATGTTGCCGTTTTCGTCCATATAAACAGGAAAACCAAGCAAGCTGTAATATTTGTTTCCCTGCTCGTCGTAGTAATAATCGCACCAACATTCTTCGCAAGGAATAAGTTTTTCACTATATACCAGATATCCGTCACTGTCTAAATAGCAGTAGTCACCATCAAGTCGTTTGCCGTCCTGACCTATATAGTCTCCCATAACAAACCATTTTGTTTCATAACTATATGTATTTCCGTTATGGTCATAAAGTGGCACATCATAAATATTGCTATACTGTTTTCCGTTCACATCATAACAAGTAAATTCAAACAAATCCTCGTCATCAACCATGCTCTTAATCACTGAAACACCCATTGTTGAAATTGAAATAACAGAAAGCACACCTGTTACAGCACTCAATATCAATGACAGAATGCAAGTTATTGCACCTTTTCGATTGTTAGTTTCGCACTGTTCAAAAAGATATTCGTTATTTTTCTTTCTGATGAATCTGTGATAAATACAGTAAGCTAATCGTCCCAATACAGGAAATCCAAAGGCAACAAGTGTCCACATTCCTTTATGCTCAATTTTATTGCTTTTTGCGTGTCGATATACGGAAAAAGACATTAATACGCTTGCAAGAATTTTAATTGCAGGTAAGTATCTGTACAGAAAAAAGCCTGTAATAAACATTCCCTGTGAAGCATTTTCAAACATTGCTGAGTCCTTTCATTATATTATAGGGACAATTTGATAATTGTCCCTATAATGCTTTATCAATTATTCGTTATTGTCAGTTCTGTTCTGTTCAAATTCGTTGTACTGATAATCAGGGAAAGGTCTGCGTGGCATTACAAATGCAAGAATTGCATAAACAATAATTCCACCAACACCTGCGAAGAAGAGTGAAATAAGTGCATAAGCTACACGAACGATTGTGGGGTCGATTTCAAAGTATTCAGCAATACCTGCACAAACACCGTCAATCTTTTTATCTGTACTTTTATATAATTTCTTTTCCTTAAACATAGTTTTTACCTCCAAGTATTTTTTATTATTATATCATTGTTATTTATTTTCTTCAATAATTTTATGCCATTTCAATCATATCATTGATATTATTCGTTTCAAGCTGTTCTGCCCTGTACTCCCGATACTGCTCAACACCATACTCAATGCCTGTTTTTATAAGCTCACCACCACAGACTGCAAAGCTGACAATAGTGGTGAAAAGTGAAATGCAGAAAAGTATCAGAAAAGTAATTATTGCTTTTTTCATTTTTGTTCCCTCCACTATTTATTCATCATTTTAATACATTCTTTGATTTGAAGCATTGTCCAAAGTAAAGTGATTACTCCAAGGCACATTACGGTGCTTGTAGATGCAATTGCAAATACCAGAAATGCTATTGAGCCGATTGCAGGTACAATAAAACAGTATGCCACAATCATTATTGCTGACACAAGGAACAAACCAAAGGTGATGGGAATTGAAAAAAACGCCTGAACAACATTCCAGAAAAATGCAACTGTCCAAAAGGTTTTGTTTGGCTTTTTCTTTTCCTGTGGCTTAATTCTGTTGTCGTTTATTGCGTCACCAACATACTGCCTTGCACATTCAAAGGGTGAACCCAATTCACTGCAAATCTGCTCTTCAGTTTTTCCTGCCAATTCACCTTCGCGGAAATGTTCACGAAAATCATTGAGAATTTCGTTTCGTTCATCCTTTGGTAACGGTGACAAGTAGTTATATAACTCATTCAGAAAGTCAATTTTCTTCATTACTATACCCCCTCAAAAAACGAATTCACCTGCTGTGAAAACTCGAACCACTGTTCCTGTAAAATTCTTTGCCTGTCAACACCTTTTACGGTTATTCTGTAATATTTACGAGCAGGACCGTTTGGTGATTCTTTTAAATATGAGTCAAAATATCCTTCGTTCTGAAGTCTTTTAAGCATCGGATAAACCGAGCCCTCGGCAACTGTCATTTTTTTGCCAAGCATATCTGCTAATTCATATCCGTATTTGTCACCTGACAACAGGGATGTCAACGCACAAAGCTCCAGAACACCTTTTTTAAACTGAGTATTCATATCCTGCCTCCTTTTCTTCACATTTATGATTTATACTACTATTATATTATCACACACTACTATACAATGCAAGATAGTTTTCAAAATTTAATAGTTTGTTAATAAAATAAATTGGAGTTTGTAGGGATAATTCGTAATGCGTAATTCGAAATTCGTAATTAAAGGTCTACGACGCAATTATAACAAAACCAATATGGTTATGTATGTAGGGGCGATTCACGAATCGCCCGAATAAAGTTGCCATCACACTTTGGAACGGGTCATTCCTGAATGACCCCTACAAGGTTACATTATCATATAAGAGATATAGATAAATTGGAGTTTATAGGGATGAGTGCAGTACGCAAAGAGCAGAGTGCAGAACGTCGGGTCTGCGACGCGATTATATAACAAAACCAATATGGTTATATATGTAGGGGTCGCTGCCCACAGCGACCCGTTGTAGTTTGAATGTACATTTTGGAACGGGACGATGTAGGCATCGTCCCCTACATTCGTTATTTATATTAGCAATCAATCATCCCGACAAATTATAATTTAAAATAATTGCAGGCGTGGAAGCCTGCCACTACGCGACCCCTACAAAATTATAATTTACACAACAAACAAAAACAGCGAGGTCAGTTATGACCTCGCCTTGCTATATCATATTTAATTTCCAAATGGGAAATAGAAGCCGTTATCTGTTGGTTCTTCCTCCTGAACGGATGTCATTGAATCCTCGACAAGTTTTACCGTAATATCAAATGTAGAAATGTTATAATTTGCATCTACTCGACAGATTTTCAGGTTAAGTGTATCACCAACTCTGCCATTTTCAATCACTTCAAGTAAAACATCATATGTGTCAAGGTCTTTTCCGTTGACAGCAATAATCATATCGCCTTCCTTGGCTTGTGTATTAAGAAGGTCACTGCCATTCATAATGCTATCAATAACAATTGCACCTGCAGGAAGCTTATTTGCCTTTACAATAATTGAATATGTCTGATTTTGTGTTGCAGGAATAAATGTTACACCAAGAACAGGACGATTTGAAACATATCCATTCTTAATAAGCTCGTCAACGATTTCTTTTACTGTTGATGTTGGAACAGCAAAGCCCATACCTTCGTATTCTGTTGACGCGATTTTTGATGAATTGATACCCACAACCTGACCATATTCATTTAAAAGAGCACCGCCTGAGTTACCCGGATTAATAGCTGCTGTATGCTGAATACAAGCAACCTCGTATCCGACAGGGCTATCAATCGGTCTGCCGATTGCTGAAACCATACCATTTGTGAATGAACCGAAGAACTGTGTTCCGCCTGGATTACCGATTGCGTAAACATTATCACCCACTTCCAATTTATCAGAAACGGCAAATTCTGCAGGTTTAAGCTCTGTTGTATTTACTCTTAAAAGACCGATATCAGTTTTTGCATCAGTACCCACAACAACTGCATCATACTGTGTTCCGTCAGCACTCTGCACGATAATCTGTGCATTATTTGCATCAATAACATGAGCGCAGGTTATGATGTATGTTGCATCCTTACTACTGTTCAAGCCCATTACAACGCCTGTACCCTCAGAATAAACTGATTGCTGATTTCTTGTGTAAACAAGAATACCTACTGAACTATCCTTAACCTTTTTATATACATCACCTGCTGATGTAACATCTTCTGCTTTAATTGTTTCATCTTTTGCAGGTGTTTCCACAAGGTTCATTTCTGTATCGTCAGCGCTACCTTTATTTGTCTGTGGATTGTTATCACCTTTAAGCGTCTGAACAATCACATTGAGAGAAAAGACAACCACTAAAAGGACTATAATAGTGGCAATAATTCCGCCTTTTTTCTTGCCTTTTGACTTTTTCTGCTGTGTCTGTTGATTTGAATTAGTATAATTGTAGCTGCCATAAGGCATATACTGATTTGCCTGACTGTTGTATGTGTACTGAGGATTATAGCCTTGGGAATATCCTGTTGGTGGTGTTACAGGTCGTTCACTGTAACCTGAATAACCCGAATTATTTTCTGTTTTCGGTTCACTATATCCTGAATTATTTTCATTCTTTGGCTGGTTATTGTTTTCATTACCGCCAAAGCCATAATCTCTGTTCATATTCTCATCCATAAATTATCCTCCGGATTTGCTGTTATTTGGAAGAATAAATGTAAATCTTGTGAATTCACCTTTCTGACTTTCCGCAAAAATTCTTCCCTGATGCATTTCTACAATAGTTTTACAAAGATACAGACCAAGACCTGCACTTTTCACATCATAGCTTCTTGATTTATCAACCTTATAGAAACGCTCAAAAATTCTTCCTGTTTCTTCCGGTGAAATACCTTCACCCGTATTTTCAATGGAAACATAATTTCTTCCGTCAGTTGTTTCACCTGCAAAAACAGTTATTGTACCATTTTCATTGGTAAATTTGACTGCATTGTCAATAAGATTATACACAACCTGATAAATCATATCACGGTCAGCAAAAATAAACACCTGTCCCATTTCCTCAAAACCGTTGATTGTGATATTTTTCTTTTCAATTTCCTGCTCAAATGTGAGCATACAATTTATAAGCTGTTGCGAAATATCAAATTTCACAGGCTTGATTTCAAGCTCACCTGCTTCAATTTTTGAAAGATTGAGCATTGATGTCACAAGTCTTGAAAGTCGCTTAACTTCAACAGACACAACGCCTAAATATTCCTCGTGTTTTTCAGGTGGGATTGTACCGTCAAGCATACCGTCAATAAAACCGCCGATGGTAGTCATTGGTGTTTTAAGCTCGTGCGACACATTGGCAACAAAGCTTCGTCGTGAAGATTCAAGCACCGACAATGCCGTAGCCATCTGATTAAACGACTGACAAAGCTCTGCCAATTCGTCCGACCCACGCACGCTGACTCGTTTACTGAAATCCCCTTGTGCATAGGATTTTGTGGCATTTGACATCTGTCGCAAAGGATTTGTCAGCTTTGCAGTAAAGGCATAAATGACAAGGAATGAAAGAGCCGCTGCAAATATTGCTGACCAGAAATACATTCCCACCATATTGGAAGCATATTCCTTAAGCTTAGCTTCAACAGGTGTACTTGCGAAAAACGCACCCACAAATGTATTACCCATATATACGGGATATCCTGCGAAAAATGTATCATCAGTAAACAACCCGTCAATTTCTTTTCTGCTGAAATATTCACCCTGTGAAACCTGTTCAATAATTTCCTTTGGAATTGTGTATCCGCTGTGAACAAGGCATCCGTCACTGTTTGATGAATAGGTATATAAAAAATCTTCTCGACAGATAATTACCTTTCCCTCGTGATTAACAAAGAAAATATCTGTATCAATTGCAGTTGCTGTAACGCCAATGTTATTGCACATAATCACAAGTGCATTTTCAGCATCCTCACGGGTATAACATTTCGACAAAAGATTTTCAGTATATTCTGCACTCTGTTTAACATTGACCTGTAAAAGTTCCTGTGTTTCCTTTGCCCAACGGTTAGAAAGAAACACCGTAAGGGAAGATGCAAGAACAATATAGCTTACAAGCATCAAAGCAGTAATAACAGTAAGATATTTTGCAAACAACGGCAAGTGAGTGAAAAATCTCGCAATTTTTATAAATCGTCTTCTTAAAAAATTATTTTTTGCCATGTGTTTCAAATTTATATCCGACGCTCCAGATTGTTCTCAATTCCCATTCGTCAGAAACACCCTTAAGCTTATCACGAAGTCGTTTAATATGCACATCAACTGTACGACTGTCGCCATAGTAATCAAATCCCCATACATCGTCAAGAAGCTGGTCACGAGTAAACACCCGGTCAGGATTACTTGCAAGATAATATATAAGCTCAAGCTCTTTTGGTGGTGTATCAACAACAACATCGTTGACCTTTAATTCATAATTTGTAAGGTTTACTGAAAGCTTGTCATATTTTACTTCTTTCATATCAGCTTCTTTAACCGCTGAAGTTCGACGAAGAACAGCCTTTATTCTTGCCACAATTTCTTTTGTGTCAAATGGCTTTGTAACATAGTCATCAGCACCAAGTTCAAGGCCTAAAACCTTATCAAAAACTTCATCCTTAGCAGTAAGCATAATAATCGGCTTTTCACTTGTCTTTCGGATTTCACGACAAACCTGCCAACCGTCAAGTTGAGGAAGCATGATATCAAGAAGAACAAGGTCAGGATTTTCAGTTGAAAACATATGAACTGCATCAAGACCATTGTGAGCCATTACAACAGTATAGCCCTCTTTTTCAAGGTACATTCTTAACAAATCGCAAATATTTTTTTCGTCGTCAACAACAAGAATTTTTTCTTTTTGCATAACCGCAACCTCCTCAAAGTTAAAATTTGCTTATAGAAAGCATACATCATAAATTTTAACAAATTAAAAACAAACTTTTTTCTTTTTATAAATTATTTGTGGTATTTTCCGTTGTTACTTATGGAAAAGGCTCTGTAAACCTGTTCTTCCAGCATAATTCGTGCAAGCTTATGCGGAAAAGTCATTTTTGACATTGAAAAACGAAAGTCAGACATTCGCTTAATTTCATCAGACAGACCGAATGAACTGCCGATTATAAAAACCACACTGCTTTTTCCTGAAAGAGCAATATCATCCATCTTCTGTGACAATTCCTCACTTGACATCTGTTTTCCTTCAATACACATTGAAAAAACATAAGAATTCTTTGGAATTTTTGCTGTTATCATCTGTGTTTCTTTTGATAACGCGTTGTCAATTTCACTTTGCGACGGATTATCAGAAAGCTTAACAGGTTCAAGCTCGGTCACCGTCAATTTACAGTATGCAGAAAGTCTTTTTTCATATTCCGATGAAAAATCTTTCATATATTTTTCTTTTAGTTTTCCCAAAACTATAAGATGAACATTCATCATAATATCATCGCCTTTTCATCCCATACAGGCTTTGCAACCCTGATAAGATAGTCATCACCCTCGTTTGCGCCTTCCATTGAAAGTGCACATACGCTTGTCTGGTATGCAAGTTGAGGAAGATTGTTTTCACGGCTTAAATGCCCTAAAAAGAATCGTGTTGTGCCTGTTTTTATAAGCTTTGCAACAGTTTCTGCACAAGCATCATTGGAAAGGTGACCTTTTACGCCTAAAATTCTTCTTTTAAGCACATAAGGATATCCGCCACATTGAAGCATATTTACATCGTGATTTGATTCAAGCATAACAAGGTCAGCACCCTTTATGGCATCAAATACTGTGTCTGTCATAATGCCAAGGTCAGTTGCAACTGCAATTTTTCTTCCGTTAGCCATTTCAACTGTATAACCACAAGGCTCTTTTGAGTCATGTGAAGTAGTAAATGACTTTATAAGCATACATCCCACATCAACACCATCAGGTGTAATAATAATAGTTTCTTCCACATTTTCCAAAGCACCTGCTTCTGAAAGTGCCTCGTATGTACCCTGAGTCATAACTGCTCTTACCTTGTGCTTTTTTGAAAACACCTTTAACCCTTTTACATGGTCATTATGCTCGTGAGTGATAAATATATTGCTGATACTGTCAGCATCCACACCGATATTCCAGAGTGACTGTTCAAGCTGTTTTGCAGTCATACCCGCATCAATGAGAAGTGAATCGTCACCACCACCGATATATATGGAATTCCCTGTTGATGAAGAAAACAGGGGACAAAATTTTGCCATTTTATTTCTCCTAATAATTTGTATCAAAAAAGGACGGTAATTAACCGTCCTATATTTTCAGATTAGCCTACACTTAATACGGTTTTTTCGTCATCAGGACTGTTTTTTAATTCAATATCCGCACCTAAGCTACGTAATTTTTCAATTATGTTATCATATCCACGCTGAATATGATGGATTTCTTCGATTTCAGTTGTACCTGAAGCCACAAGACCCGCAATAACCATTGCAGCACCTGCACGAAGGTCATTTGCCACAACAGGAGCACCTTTCAGTCCCTCAACACCCTCAATAAATGCTGATTTACCGTCAACAGTAATTTTTGCACCCATACGAAGCAACTGTTCAACATAACGGAAACGATTGTCCCATACGCTTTCAGAAACCATACTGTTACCACTTGCGATTGAAAGAAGAACAGAGAACTGTGGTTGCATATCAGTAGGGAAACCGGGATGAGGCATTGTCTTCACACTACAATGATTTGGACGGCAATCAGAGAAAATTCTGATTGAATCGTCATATTCCTCAACCACAACACCACACTCAATAAGCTTTGCAGTAATTGATTCAAGGTGCTTTGGAATAACATTTTTAATAAGCACATCACCCTGTGTTGCAGCAGCAGCAACCATATATGTTCCTGCTTCAATCTGGTCAGGGATAATTGCATATTCACAACCGTGAAGCTTGTCCACACCACGGATTTTAATAACATCAGTACCTGCACCGCGAACATCAGCACCCATAGAATTAAGGAAGTTCGCAAGGTCAACGATATGAGGTTCCTTTGCAGCATTTTCAATAACTGTAAGACCCTTTGCCTTAACAGCAGCCAACATAAGGTTGATTGTAGCACCAACTGACACAACATCAAAATAAACTGATGCACCAAGAAGGTTTTCTGCCTTAACGTCAACCATAGCATTTTCTTCCATTGAAACCTCAGCGCCAAGAGCTTCAAAAGCCTTGATATGCTGGTCAATAGGACGAACACCAAACTGACAACCACCTGGCATTGCAACCTTTGCATGGTTAAATTTACCTAAAAGCACACCGATAAAGTAGTATGAAGCACGCATAAGCTTTGACAAATCGTGTTCAACCACATTTGTACGGATATGAGATGTATCAATCTCAATAGTGCTTTTATTAATCATTTTTATTTCAGCACCAAGATGGCGTAAAATCTTAATCATTCCGGAAACGTCGCTGATATTAGGGATATTTTCAATTCTGCAAACGTCTTCGGCGAGAATGGTCGCTGGGATTATCGCTACAACGGCATTTTTGGCACCACTTATTTCCACTTCACCTGTCAATCGTTTGCCACCGTTAACTATGATTTTTTCCAAGGACTCTTCCCTCCCTAAATAAAATCTATCACACAATATATAGTAAAAATTCGATAAAAATCAACATTTTGACCACAATTACACAAAAGTGCTCAAAATCCTTTAATAGTATAACACAATTAATCTCAAATTAAAAGGGGATTTTGCAATTTTAATAAAATTTTTAGAAGATTTTTAACGAACAAATGTTCATAAATTTTGTTGACGAACAATGATTTTTATAGTATAATAAATTGTGCATTTTGCCTTCCCCTTGAGGGGAAGGGGGACCGCTTGCGGTGGATGAGGTGAAATTTTTAACGGATACTCCGTATCTTACACCTCATCAGTCACTTTTTGACAGCTTCTCCTCAAGGGTGGAGCCCAAAATAAAGGAGCATTTATTATGATTTATTCTTTAGAAAACAACGTTTTAAAAATTTCAATCGATACTCACGGAGCTGAATTATCTTCAATTTTTAATAAAAAAGAAAACAAAGAAATGCTCTGGCACGGTGACCCTGAATTCTGGGGTAGAAAAAGTCCTGTGCTTTTCCCTGTTGTTGGAAAATACAAAAACGGAAAGACAACATACAACGGAAAAGAATACGCACTCGGTCAGCACGGTTTTGCAAGAGATAGTGAATTTACTCTTGTTGAACAAAATGACTACAAGCTCATTTTCGCATTAGAAAGCAGTGAAGACTCTCTTACAAAATATCCTTTTAAATTCCGTCTTATCTGTTCATTTGAACTTGAAAACGATAAAATTATTGTAGGTTGGAAAGTGGAGAATACAGATAACAAGACAATTTATTTTTCAATCGGTGCACACCCTGCATTTTACTGCGAAAAAAGCAAAACTGTTCTTTCAATGAACAAAGAAAATCTCAAATACAGCCTTGTCAATTCTGACGGACTTTACACACCTGAAAAATATGATGTTGAAAGCAGTTTTGTGCTTCATGACAATATTTTCGACAACGACGCACTTATAATTGAAAATAGTGGCGTTACAGAAGTAAGCCTTATTGATAACGACAAAAAATATCTTACAATGAAATTCCAAGCACCTCTTTTCGGAATCTGGTCACCAACAAAGAAAAACGCACCTTTCGTATGCATTGAGCCTTGGTATGGCAGATGCGATGGTGCAGATTTTAACGGTGATATTACAGAAAGAGAATGGGGTAACTCACTTTCAATTGGTGAAACTTGGTTCAAGGAGTATGAAATTATAATCCATGAGTAAATATAAGTACATTTTATTTGATTTTGACGGTACATTAACCGATTCATCAGAAGGTATTTTCAAAAGCCTTACTTACGCCTTTGAAAGTTATGGTCACGGCCAGCCACCTGCTGATTTACTTAAAAGATTTATAGGCCCACCACTTTATCACAGTTTTACTGTTTTCTGTGGCTTTGACGATAAACACGCTTGGGAAATGACCGATAAGTATCGTGAAAGATACAAGGTCAAGGGTTATCTTGAAAGTTGTCTTTATGACGGAGTTGCTGAAACTCTTAAAAAATTAAAAGAGCAAGGCTATATCCTTGCAACAGCATCTTCAAAGCCTTTGCATTTCGTTGACCAGATTTGTGAAAATCTTGGTATAAAGCAATATTTCGATTTCCTTGGTGGTACTGAATTTGACAACACCAGCGAAAGCAAGGCAACAGTTATAGAAAATGCTATGAAAAATATAGGCGCAAATCTCAACGAAACACTTATGGTCGGTGACACAAAATTCGATATTGAGGGTGCTCATCAGGTTGGTATTCCTTGCGTCGCTGTAACATATGGTTTTGGTACACTTGAAGATTTCAAGGAATATAATGCCGAATATATTGTAGATGCAGCAGAAGAAATTTTAGAAATTGTGAAGTGAAATTATGTCAACACCTTTAGCAGACAGACTTCGTCCACAAACCATTGATGATATGGTTGGACAACGCCATTTACTTGGCAAAAATATGCCTTTGCGCAACATTGTTGAGTCAGGCTATTTACCAAATTTAATATTTTACGGTCCGTCAGGTACAGGCAAGACAACGCTTGCTCGAATTATTGCGAAAAATACAAATCGCAAATTACACCACATTAACGGTACAAACGCAAGTACAGCCGACATCAAGGCAATTGTAAGTGAGCTTGACACATTTGCAGCACCAAACGGAATTCTTTTATATCTTGACGAGATTCAGTATTTCAATAAAAAGCAACAACAGTCTTTACTTGAATATATTGAAAGTGGTAAAATCACACTTATAGCATCAACTACAGAAAATCCGTATTTTTACATATATTCTGCGGTGCTTTCCCGTTGTACTGTTTTCGAATTCAAATCAGTAACACCTGAAGATATTGTTCCTAATATCAGGCGTGGTTTTGAATTTTTAGAAAAAGAAACAAACATTCCACTTGAAATTGAAGACGGAGTTTGTGAGCATATTGCAACAGCCTGTGGTGGTGATGTGCGAAAATCATTGAACTTTGTTGAACTTTGTGTACTTTCTGCAAGTATTACTGACAACAAGAGAATAATCACTCTTGAAAATACAGGTAGTCTTACAATGAAAAACACCTTCCGTTACGACAAATTCGGTGACGAGCATTATGACATTCTTTCAGCTTATCAAAAGAGTATGCGTGGAAGTGACCCTGACGCAGCACTTCATTATCTTGCAAGACTTTTGGAAGCAGGCGATATGATTTCTGCAATTCGACGTCTTTTAATCTGTGCAAGTGAAGATGTTGAACTTGCTTATCCACAGATTATGCCGATTGTGAAATCTGCTTGTGATATTGCAATGCAGGTTGGTATGCCTGAAGCTGCAATTCCTTTGGGTAACGCAGTTGTGCTTGTTGCAACAAGTCCAAAATCAAACACAGGTCACGACGGAATTTTTGCAGCGCTTGACGATGTACGAAAAGGCAATTACGGTAAAATTCCAAGACAGCTACAAAATAAGCATTATGACGGTGAAGATGCAGTTGTTAAGGGTCAGCATTATCTGTACCCGCACGATTATCCTAACCGTTGGGTAGAACAACAGTATCTTCCTGATGCTTTGAAAAATAAAAAATATTATACATTCGGTGATAACAAAACCGAACAAATGGCAAAAGAATATTGGAAAAGGATTAAGGGTGAATAAAAATGGCTAAAAGAGAAGATTACATCAGCTGGGACGAATATTTTATGGGTATTGCGCTTCTTTCAGCAAGAAGAAGTAAAGACCCAAGCACGCAGGTTGGTGCTTGTATCGTTGACGATAACAACAAGATTATGTCAGTAGGTTACAATGGTTTCCCACACGGTTGTGATGACGACGAATTTCCATGGGACAGAAGTGGTGACGAATACGACACAAAATATCCTTATGTTTGTCACGCAGAATTAAACGCAATTCTCAATAACGGTGGCAGAAACTTAAAGGGCTGTAAAATCTATGTTGCTCTCTTCCCTTGCAACGAATGTGCAAAGGCAATTATTCAGAGCGGTATTAAAGAAGTTATGTTCCTTTCAGATAAATATAAGGATAGCCTTAACAACCGTGAATCTCGTAGAATGTTTGATGCTGCAGGTGTTAAATACACAAAGGTTAAGCTTAATCGTGACAGCTTGACAGTCAGCTTCAAGGAAGAGGATATCTGATGGGTAAAAACGACTTTTTTGCTTTCACATCACGCACCAAATACATAAACCGTTGGGCGTTGATGAGAAATACAAGATACGAAACATTGAGTGAGCATTCAGCCGAAGTGGCACAGCTTTGCTATGCACTTGCGTCAATCGGTAATCAGCGTCTTAATAAGGACTACAATTGTGAAAGAGCAGCACTTTTAGGGCTTTATCACGACACACCTGAAATTATCACAGGTGACTTGCCAACTCCCGTAAAATATTACAGCAAGGAAACTAAAGAAGCATACAGAGCAGTTGAAAAAAATGCTACAAAACAGCTTCTTTCAATGCTTCCTGAAGATTTACTTCCATCTTACGACTCACTTTTCAAAAAGAAAAATGAAGATAAAGAGCTTTGGAAAATAATAAAAGCAGCCGACAAAATAAGTGGCTACTTAAAATGCGTGGAAGAAAGAAAAGCAGGTAACAGCGAATTCTGTGAAGCCGAAGAAAAGCTTCTTCGCTCAATCGAAAAAAACGAATTGGAAGAAGTACAGATTTTCGCAAAGGAATTCTTGCCATCCTTCCACAAAACATTAGACCAGATGAAAAAATAAGGTGAGTTTATGAGAAGTTTCTGGGGTTATACTGAAAATGAAAAATTCAAAGTTGGTTGCACAGGTCAGACCACCTATGTCTATGACAAGAACGATAACGAACTTGCAAGATTTAAAAAAGACATATTATATGGTTACTTGCCAATGTTCAAACCAAACTCAAACACTTTAGTTGTAAAATCAACTGAAGGAAGATTAGCTATATACAATCTTGATACGTTAACTCTTGTCAAAAAAGTCCGTACTGTTCCAACTGCAGTTGCACACTGCCAGGACGCGAATATGTGCTTTTCAAAAGACGGAAAACTATTTTATAATATTGAAAGCCATATCGATTGTTATACTCGTTTGTCTATTTACAATGCAGATACATTTGAACCTGTAAAAAGACTTTTCGAAGGAACAGAAGATGAGCAAATTCTTGACCACATCGAATGTGATAAAGAAAATGGTAACATTTATATACTTGGCTTTATTCGTGGAAGTGATAGAGAGTTTCACAGGCATTTTGTTGCACAATTAGAAAATGATATTCTAACTAACAAGACCTATATTTCCGAAAGTGAATACGAATTTCTTTACGGCTATAAAGAACTTGAAAATTATGGCTTTACAGAAAAGAAAAAAGAATGGTGTTCACTAAAATATGATGGTTATGATTTAACCGATATTGAGAAGAAAAATTTTCATTTAGCAGATTATATTAAATAGTTTATCTCTCGGCTCCCTCTGACGAGGGAGCTGTCATTTTTGCAAAAAAATGACTGAGGGAGAGATTTAGTGAACAGAAAAATTATCTCTCCCTCCGTCTTTGCCTTACGGCAAATACACCTCCCTCGTCAGAGGGAGGCAATAATCAAACATCTTAATCAAAACAAAAAGAGCAGGTTTTTACACCTGCTCTTATGTTTATATACTTTTTAGAATTAAAGTTCTGCGAAGTACTTGATTGTTCTAACCATCTGTGATGTGTAGCTGTTTTCATTGTCATACCATGAAACAACCTGAACTTCATAGAGGTCGTCAGCAATCTTAGCAACCATTGTCTGTGTTGCATCGAAGAGTGAACCATACTTCATACCGATAACGTCTGAAGAAACGATTTCGTCTTCATTGTAGCCGAAGCTTTCTGATGCAGCAGCCTTCATAGCAGCGTTGATGCCTTCCTTAGTAACGTCAGCACCCTTAACAACAGCTGTAAGGATTGTTGTTGAACCTGTTGGAACTGGAACTCTCTGTGCAGCACCGATGAGTTTGCCGTTGAGTTCAGGGATAACAAGACCGATAGCCTTAGCAGCACCTGTTGAGTTAGGAACGATGTTAGCAGCACCAGCACGAGCTCTTCTCATGTCGCCCTTTCTGTGAGGACCGTCAAGGATCATCTGGTCGCCTGTGTATGCATGGATTGTAGCCATGATACCGCTCTGGATTGGAGCAAAGTCGTTAAGAGCCTTTGCCATAGGAGCAAGGCAGTTTGTTGTACAAGAAGCAGCAGAAATGATTGTGTCATCAGCTGTAAGTGTACCTTCGTTAACTGAGTAAACGATTGTCTTAAGGTCGTTACC
>JAZQUC010000170.1:0-13173 GCA_045631075.1 Candidatus Fimenecus sp.
GTGAGGCAACACGACTTATTCTTTCAATGAAAAAGTCAAAAATGCCTATGATTTCTTCTGCTTGTCCTGCTGTTGTGCGACTTATCAGAGTTCGTTTTCCTAACCTTATTGAAAATGTTCTTGATTTGAATGCGCCTATGGAAGAGGCAGCACGTCTTGCCCGAATAAAAGCAAAGCAGGAAACAGGACTTCCCGATGAGGATATCGGTGTGTTCTTTATAACACCTTGTACTGCAAAAATTTCATCAATCAAACAACCGATTTGTAACGGTAAATCAAACATAAATGGTGTTCTTGCAATAAAGGATATTTATCCTGTACTTGTTCAGCAAATGGATAAGATTATTGAACTTGAGGATTTAAGTGACTCAGGTATTATCGGTGTTGGCTGGGCGTCATCAGGTGGTGAATCGGCGGCATTATTAAAAGACAGATATCTTGCTGCTGACGGTATTGAAAATGTTATCAAGGTGCTTGAAGAATTGGAAGACGAAAAGCTTAATGACCTTGAATTCATCGAGCTTAACGCTTGTTCAGGTGGTTGTGTAGGCGGACCACTTACAGTTGAAAATCCATTTGTTGCAAAGGCAAGACTTCAACGACTTCGCAAGTATATGCCTGTATCCTGCAATCATCTTGAATACGAATCCATTCCAAAAGAAATGTATTGGGAAAAGCCGTTGGAAGCAGCACCGTGGAAGCTTGCAGACAATGTTTTTGAGGCAATGCAGAAAATGAGTCGAATCAAGGAACTTGAAGAAGAGTTGCCTGGACTTGACTGTGGTATGTGTGGTTCACCGTCTTGTAGTTGCTTTGCAGAAGATGTTGTAATCGGCAAGGCGGACATAAATGACTGTATCTTTAAAATGAAGAACCGTGAAGGTGCAGAAAACTTTATACCAAAGCCATTTCGCTCAAAATCAAACGAGGAAGAATAATAATGACAGTTAATAATTTAGTCGAAAAATTAAATCTTGAAATATTGGTCGAAGGTGACCTTGACAGAGAAATCAAAGGCGGATACTGTGGTGATTTGTTAAGCTGGGTAATGGGCAGAGCACAAAGTGGTGATTGCTGGTTTACTGTTATGGGAAATGTAAATGCAATTGCTGTATCCTTTCTTGCTGACTGTGCTTGTATCGTCCTTTGTGAAAATGCAACACTTGATAAAGATGCACAGGACAGAGCAAAATTACAGGATATCTGTGTGCTTGCGTCAGAAGAAAGTGCCTATACACTTGCAAACAAGCTTGGTGAATTGTTATGAGATTAAAGTATGACTTTCATCTGCATTCGTGCTTGTCCCCTTGCGGTGATAATGATATGACACCATATAACCTTGTTAATATGGCAAAGCTTATGGGTTATGATATTATTGCACTTACGGACCATAACTCCTGCCTTAATTGTCCTGCTGCTATAAAAGCAGGAATTGAGGCGGGAATTACAGTTGTGCCGGGAATGGAACTTTGCACATCAGAAGAAATTCATACTGTTTGTCTTTTCCCTACAATAGAAAAAGCATTGGAATTTTCAGAATATGTCAAAACAACAATGCCACCAATTATAAATGATGAAAACATTTTTGGTAATCAATACATAATGGACCATACGGACAAAATTTTAGGAAAAGAAGATATCCTTTTAACAACTGCATCAGGAATAAGCATTGATGATGTTGTAAAGGATGTGAGCCGATTTGATGGTGTTGTATTTCCTGCACACCTTGACCGTGCATCATATTCTGTATTGTCAGTACTTGGTTTTATGTATAAGGAAATGAATTTTACAACTGCAGAATTTACTCATAAAGCGTATATTCCTCAATATGAAGAAAGACACGAGCTTTTAAAGGATATGATTCATCTTCGTAATTCCGATGCTCATTATCTTGAAAATATGGTGGAAGCATCAGTAGAAATTGACCTTCCTGAATGCTCGTCACAAGCAGTAATTGAATACATAAAGAACGGTAAGGCGGAGTCTTGATTTGACTCCGCTATTGTTATACCAATTTAACAAATAATATTTTTCCACAAAAACTGACAGTTGATTAAATAACGGATATTTAGTATAATTATCTTTGAGGTGTTTATATGATTACTCCAACAATAAAACTTTACGAAAATGATTCATATATAAAGGAATTTAATGCGACTGTTATTTCCTGCGAAGAAAAAGACGGTGCATATTTCATTGTACTCGACAAAACTGCATTTTTCCCTGAAGGTGGCGGACAGAATGCTGACAAGGGTAAAATTGCTGATGCCGACATTCTTGATGTTCAAATCAAAAATGACATAATTTATCACAAGGTAAATAAGCCATTCAAGGAAAACGAAGAAGTGACTTGTATTCTTGATTGGGATACTCGTTTTGTGAGAATGCAGAATCACACAGGCGAACACATTGTTTCAGGCGTAATTCACAGCCTTTTCGGTTACAACAATGTGGGATTCCATATGAACGATACACTTATTACGCTTGATGTTGACGGACCTTTGACAGAAGATGATATCAAGGCTGTTGAACTCAAATCAAACAAGGCAATTTATGACAACAAGAAAATAACTGCAATTTATCCCACAGCCGACGAATTGCCAGAATATGATTATCGCAGTAAGCTTGACATTACAGAAGGTGTTCGTCTTATTGAGATTGAGGACTATGACCTTTGTGCTTGCTGTGCACCACATGTGGCAATGACGGGTGAAATCGGTGTTATCAAAATTCTTTCTTTTATTCCGTACAAAAAAGGTACACGAATTGAAATGATTTGCGGTTCATTAGCGCTTAACGATTATCAAAATCTTCATACAAGCAATAAATCTGTTATGAATATGCTTTCTGCAAAAAGATTTGAAATAACTGATTCAGTGGAAAGAATTCAGAATGAAGTTGCAGGTCTTAAAGCTGAAATAAAGAAGCTTATGGGTGAAATGGCAAGCCTTAAAATGGAAAAACACACAAACGGAAACAGTGTATGTGTTTTCATTGACGGAGTTTCTTATGACGAATTGAGAAACTGCTCAAACGAGCTTATTGAAGAATTTGAATATTGTTACCTTTTCTCAAACACAGACGAAAACAACTATATTTATGTTGTTTCAAGCAAGGAAAACAATGTGCGTGAGCTGGTGCAGAATCTCAACAAAGCCTTTAACGGTAAAGGTGGCGGACGAGAAACCTATGCACAAGGCAAAATCACCGCAGAGTCAAAGGATGAAATCAAAAATTTCATATTATAAAAACAACGGAGAGTGGATAAACCATTCTCCGTTTTAAGTTGTATGTGCGTTCAAAATGGAGTTTGTCGAGTAAATGCAGAATTCAGAATTCAGAATTAAGGAACTGCGTTGCGTTTGTAAATCCCCCCTTCCGTCACTCGCTTTGCTCGTGCCACCTTCCCCTCAAGGGGGAAGGCCAACATAGGCTCCCCACTTGATGGGGCGCGGGCATCCAGTGGATGCCGAATTAGCGCTGTCTGAGCCGACAGGCGAGTAATGAGCTGTCACCGTAAGGTGACTGAGGGGCCCGACAAATTATAATTTGAATGATTATATTGACAACGGGTCGTCGGGGTGCGGGTCTCCGGTGGAGACCTCTGCGAAGCAGAAGCACCGACCGAACCGGCAGGTGAGACCCGCCGACCCCTACGAAAAGTTCACTGACAAATTATAATTTACGGACATAAAATACCTAAGGCTATTGAAAAACGCGGATAAAGAGTATATAATTACTTTGATAAAAATATAACAAATCGAAAGAGGTTGTTTTCTATGGCAAGATATGCTATTTATGGTGCAGGTTCACTCGGTACTGTACTCGGTGCTTTCATCACTCAAAACGGTGGTCAGGTTGACCTTATCAATCGTAACAAGGCTCATGTTGAAGCACTTAACACAAATGGTGCTAAAATTATGGGTACAGTTGATATGTTAGTTCCTGTTAAGGCAATTACTCCTGATATGATGGAAGGAAAATATGATGTTATCGTTCTTCTTACAAAGCAGTTGTTCAACAAGGAAGTTGTGACAATGCTCAAGGATTTCCTTACTGACGATGGTGTTGTTGTTACTCTTCAGAACGGTATTCCTGAACCAGGTATTGCTGAAATCATTGGCACAGAACACACTATGGGTTGCGCTGTTGAATGGGGCGCAGCACTTGTAGAGCCAGGCGTCTGCGAACTTACAAGTGACAAGGACTCACTTTCATTCCATATGGGTAAAATGGACGGTATTACTGATGCACAGTTTAAAAAGGTTAAGGATTTACTTGAAATGATGTGTCCTGTTCATGAGGAAGAAAACCTTATGGGTGCTCGTTGGTCAAAGCTTTTAATCAATTCTACTTTCTCAGGCCTTGGTACAGTTATGGGTGGCGTTTTTGGTGACGTTACTGAAGACAAGGACGGTCAGAAGGTTGCTGTTCGTTGCATGAAGGAAATCATTGATGTTGGTCACGCATCAGGTGTTGAGTTTGCTCCTGTTCAGGGGAAAAACATTGTTGGTCTTTTCTATTGGAAGGGTGCTTTAAAGCGTGCATTTGCTCAGTTCCTCCTCCCTATCGCATTAAAGAAGCACAGAGATATTGAACCATCTATGCTTCAGGACCTTAAAAAAGGTAAGCCTTGCGAAGTTGATGCTATCAATGGTGTTGTTTGTGACTTTGGTAAAAAGTACAATGTGAAGACACCAATCAACGACAGAATCGTTGAGGTTATCAAGAAAATTCAGAACGGTGAATTAAAGGCAGAAAAGAAAAACATTCGCCTTTTTGATGACTTGCTTTAATCAGTAACAGCAAAAATTAATACAGTAGTGGCGGATGCATTCATCCGCCATTTTTCTTCAATTTGATGTTGATTTATTATAAATAACATATTATAATACAAATGCAATTGCTTTAGATATCGAGATGTAGCGCAGATGGTAGTTTTGAGCACGACCGCTGCCAGTGGCAGATGAAGGAAGTGCGAAAAGGGGCAAAACAAGGAGTTATGCGAAATGAGAATGAGCAGAACGACTTGTGTTTACCGTAAGCCACGTAGTGGCGCGAAAACCCAAAGCACAACTATCAAAAAAACTTCAATAAAATATCGAGATGTAGCGCAGATGGTAGCGCGCCACGTTCGGGACGTGGATGCCGCAAGTTCGAATCTTGTCATCTCGACCACCTAAGTACAACGGTTTTAATACAAACTGTTGTACTTTTTTTGTTTTTGTGATAAAATGATTTTATCAAAATATGGGGAGGGTTTTATATGGCATTAGTAAGTTGTCCTGAATGTGGCAAACAAGTAAGTTCAACCGCAATAGCTTGTCCTAAATGTGGTTATGCTGTAAGAGAACATTTCAATAATACTAATGAACAAGAACACCAACCAATTACCGAAACATCCAAAGACAGCAATATATATGTTGAAAAAAATAAGACAACAAAAAAAGTAAATAAGAAATCAGTTTTAATTATAAGTGCAGTTTTAGTTGTCGTTGTTGGTATACTGATTTTGTTGTTAAAGCCATTGTCACCGGAACAGATATACAAAATTGTTTCTCCTGCTACTGTAGAAATTCATGTGCAGACAGATAATGGAGAAAGCATTGGTACTGGATTCTTTGATGATAATAACGGAACAATAATTACTAATTATCATGTTATTGAACGCGGCTATGAAGGAACAGTTTATGTTAAAAACGCAGGTGCATTTGATATTGAATCGATTATTGGATATGATAAAAAATTAGATATAGCAATAATCCAAATTGATTACAAAAGTGAAGTTGTGTTGAATAAAAGAACTGATGACTTAAAAGTAGGCGAAACTGTATATGCATTAGGAAGTTCTGAAGGTCTCACAGACTCTTTTTCATCTGGACTTATTTCAGCAGTTGATAGAAAAATTGAAAATACTTGTTTTATTCAAACAACTGCTCCTATTTCACACGGTAATAGTGGCGGTCCTTTGGTGGATAGTAAAGGTAATGTTATCGGCATAACAAGTGCTGGTGTTACTGAGGGGCAAAATTTGAATTTAGCAATTCCTATTTATGATATTGAAAAGATTAACAGAGATGAAATTCTTACCTTTACACAGTTTTATAATTTAACTGACCCTGATAGACCCGCTTATGCAGATATAAATATATTTTTAGGCGTATTAAAGGGCGACTATGAAGGAACAATTCATTTGTATTCTTGTGAAAAAGTAGAAGGTTGCTACAACACCCTTACAGGAGAAGTTGATGCATCTGTTCGCAATTTCTCAACTGTAAAAAAAGCTCTTGAGGCAGGTTTCCATAAGCACAAGACTTGCACTTGTATTGATGACTATTGGAAACATGAGTATAACGCATATTAAAACTTGAACCAAAAGCAACAGTGAAAACGCTGTTGCTTTTTGTTTTGTGGGTGGTATAATTATTTCAGTTAATAAAATTTACAGGTGTTAAAAATGATAAAACATATCGCAAATATACTCACCAGTTGCCGTATTCTCGGAAGTATATTACTGCTGTTCTTTCCTGTGTTTTCATTGAAATTTTATATCACATATCTCTTTTGTGGTTTTAGCGATATGATAGATGGTACTATTGCAAGAAAAACAAACAGCACCAGCAAATTCGGGTCTAAACTCGATACCGTTGCCGATCTCGTGTTTGTAGCAGTATCTTTGATTAAATTCTTGCCAACAATTCATATTCCCGGTTGGTTATGGATATGGGGCTCAATAATTGCAATCATTAAAATTGGCAATATCATATGGGGATATGTTTCTAAAAAACAGTTTGTATCGCTGCATACTATAATGAACAAGATTACCGGAGCATTATTGTTTGTTTTTCCTTTAACCTTATCTTTTATAGACTCGAAATACAGTTTCATCGTAATATGCTCCATAGCAACATTTTCGGCAATCCAAGAAGGGATTTATATTGCAAAAGGTTGTATAGAAAACACATAAACAAAATCTAAATTATAGGTGACATAATGATTATTTTAATTACAGGCACATCACATGTGGGTAAGACTGCACTTGCTCAAAAACTCCTTGAAAAATACAAATATCCCTATCTTTCAATCGACCATTTGAAGATGGGATTAATCCGCAGTGGCAACACAGACCTTACACCCATGAGTGATGATGAAAAACTAACTGAATACCTATGGCCTATCGTTCGTGAAATGATTAAAACAGCCATTGAAAACAAGCAGAATTTAATCGTTGAGGGTTGCTATATCCCTTTTGACTGGACAAAGGATTTTGAGAAAGATTATCTTGAAAATATCAAATATTACTGCCTCATAATGAGTGAAAATTATATAAAAAATCATTTTGATGACATAAAGAAATACGCCAATACCATCGAAAATCGTCTGGATGATGAATGGTGTACTATGGAAAATATGTTAGCAAGCAATTCAGAAATGCTGATCCTCGCCCAACAGCACAACGCAAACTACATCCTCATTGATGAGAAATATGAAATTGATATATAAACAGCAATAAAAAGAGCAACGCCTATGAAGTTAGCATTTAACCTCATAGGCGATTTTTGTGATTATTTCAGGTTTATGGAGCCTGTTGTTTTGCCATCCACTGCGAATGTGAAGAATTTGCCTTTAAGAATTGTTGCAAAATAGTTGGTTATTTCAAATTCTGCAGAGTAATTTTTCTCGATACATTTAAGGGTTTCGCGTAATTGCAACAATGTTGCGAAACAGTGCTTACAAGGAGTTACATGATAACACTCGCAATAAAGTTCACTGATTTCACCGTTTTTGTAAGTGAATTCTACGATATATGGCTTTGAAGTGACAACAATTGCTCTGCCTTTTGAACCATTGAGTTCAACATACTCCACTTCATTTTCCATATATATTTCCTTACCGTTTTCCAGATTGTATCCATCAAATTTCAAGCCTTCAAGAGTTTCAAGGGCAAATGAAGAGCCATCACTACCACTCACATATTCTTCGTCTTCTTCAGGCGCCTTGAACCAAGTAAGTGCCTTATCAAAATTCAATGTATTTGGGTCAAATGTAACAAGATGACTGACTGCAAAATGAAATTTACCCTGCACATCAGTATCTGCCTTGCCGATAACACGCTTATAGTCCGACAACTTGATTTTAAAGTTATAAGTGATATTCACAACAACACCCATAGCACCTGCAAACTTGCCGTCAACGAATACACGGTCACCGATTTTAAGGTCGAACGAATCGTTGTAATAAGGATATGGCTTATGAGCGTTAGAAAACTTGACTTCTACAAGTGATGTGCGAATTATCGGGTCATCTGTATTGACTTCAGGAATTACAACTTCACGCTCTTGAGTATTTTCATTGAATTGAAATCCGATTTTTTTATTCATAATTACATCTCCTATTCTAACAAGTGATTAAAATTGACCTAATGCAGTTAACACAGCATAAAATAAGCAAAGTAAAACAAGAAATGTCATATAACATTCTCCTCTCTTTTTCTGTCTATATTGTAACACGGAATAGCAGAATGGGAAGAAATTAAAAATAAACTCAGACCGTTTTTACGGACATATAATACGACAGGTTTTCTAAAAAAGTTCTTGTACTTTTTGCCGATGCGTGATATAATTCCAAGGGTTTAATTTTAATGTTAATATAAAGATAAGAAAGTGAGTTTTATGATGAAAAAATCGAATGCGTTGGCACTTATTCCAATCGGGGTATTTGTTGTCTTTTATTTGTCATTGGGAATTATTTTTGAATACGTTATGAAAATTCCTATGGGTTTTTACAATGTGCCTGTTGTTGTAGCCTTCCTTGTGGCGTTGCTTGTTGCAGTATTACAGACCAAGGGTGTTACACTTGACAAAAAGTTTGAGATTATGGGACAAGGTGTTGGTGACAAAAACATTATCACTATGCTTATAATCTTTATGCTTGCAGGTATTTTCGTAGGTGTTGTAGGCAGAAATTCTGCTGAAAGTGTTGCATACTTTATGCTTTCGATTACGCCTCCTCGCCTTGCAGTTGTTGTGCTTTTCATTATCAGTTGCTTTGTTTCTACTGCTATGGGTACATCCGTCGGCACAATCACACTTATTACTCCTATTGCCGTTGCTATTTCAGAAAATTCAGGATTTTCAATGCCACTTTGCGTTGGCACAGTAGTCGGTGGTGCTATGTTTGGTGATAACCTTTCATTTATTTCTGACACTACTATTGCTGCTTGTAACGGTCAGGGTTGTGAAATGAAGGACAAATTCCGTACAAACTTTATGGTAGTTGTACCTGCTGCAATTACAACTATCGGACTTATCCTTGCATTATCATTCAACTCAGAGGTTACTGAAATTATCAATAAGGAATATCAGATGCTTCAGATTGTTCCTTATGTACTTGTACTTATAAGCGGAATTATCGGCATAAATGTGTTCCTTACATTACTTATAGGCATTGTTTCAGGTAGTATTATAATGATTTCAACCGGTTCAATTGCTTTTTCAGAATTGCTTTCAAATATGGGTGCAGGTGCTTCAGGTATGTTTGAAACATCAATGGTTGCTATTCTTGTTGCGGCACTTTGTGGCTTGATTAAATATAATGGTGGATTTGATGCTTTGCTTAATGGTATAAGACGAGTTTTCAAGGGTAAAAAGAGCGGTCAGCTTGGCGTTGGTATTTTAGTTGGTCTTATGGATATTGCAACAGCAAACAATACTATTGCTATTGTTATGGCAAACCCTATTGCAAGTGAAATGGCAAAGGATTTTGACATTTCTCCACGAAAAACAGCTTCTATACTTGATACATTCTCTTGTATTTTCCAGGGTATTCTTCCATACGGTGCACAGATTCTTGTGGCACTTTCAGTTGTAAACACATTAGGATATGAAATGACAGCATTCCAGATTATCTCAAAACTTTTCTATCCAATGCTTCTTCTTTTAAGTTCACTTTTATTCATTTTCGTTATCCCTGAAAAAAAGAAATAAATTAAAAAAAGGCGATATTATGAGCAGACGAAACATTGATATGCTTAACGGTTCTTTATTCAAGAATGTTATTGCATATACAATTCCAATTATTCTTACGGGAATTTTACAGCTTCTTTTCAATGCTGCTGACCTTGTTGTTGTAGGTCGGTTTTGTGGCAGTATTTCCGTTGCTGCTGTTGGTGCTACGACTTCAATTACAAATCTTATTGTAAATCTTTTTATTGGCTTGTCAGTAGGTTCAGGTGTTGCTGTGGCACAGGCTATCGGTTCAGGTGACACTGGTAAAACTCACCGTGTTGTTCATACTGCAATTCCCACAGCACTTTTTGGTGGTGTTGTTCTTACGGTTGTTGGTGTTTTTCTTTCTGAAACATTTCTTATATGGATGAAAACACCTGACGATGTACTTCCCCTTTCTGCACTTTATATGAAGATTTACTTTGCAGGAATTATTTTTATGATGATTTACAATTTCTGCGCTGCTATTCTTCGTGCATCAGGTGACACAAAGTCCCCTCTTGTTTTCCTTACAATTGCAGGTATCATAAATGTGGTACTTAATGTGATTTTTGTGACAGTTTTTAATCTTAACGTTGCAGGTGTTGCACTGGCAACAACAATTTCACAGGCTGTTTCTGCAATTCTTGTTATGATTGCTCTTATCAAGCGTGATGATGCATGTAAGCTTCATTTATCACAAATCAGATTTTATAAAGAAGAAATATTGCAGATTATAAAAATCGGTCTTCCTGCAGGTATTCAGGGCTCACTTTTCTCAATTTCAAATGTTATTATTCAGTCATCAATAAACTCGTTTGGTTCAATCGTTATGTCAGGTAATGCAGCGGCACTTAACATTGAAGGCTTTGTTTATGTAATTCTTAATGCATTCCACCAGACAACACTCAATTTCACAGGACAGAATATCGGTGCAAACCAGTACAGACGAGCAAAAAAAGTCTTTCTTATGTGCCTTGGCTGTGTATTTGTAATCGGAATTTCAATTTCAACACTTGTATATATGTTTGGACCACAGTTACTTTCAATTTACATAACTGACTCCCCTGAAGCAATTGAAAGCGGACTGTTGCGAATGAGTTGTCTTTTCATTCCGTTCTGTCTGTTGGGACTTATGGACGTTTCAGGCGGTGGTCTTCGCGGTATGGGTGTTTCCTTTGCGCCTATGGTAATTTCAATTATCGGCGTTTGCGGTTTCAGAATTGGTTGGATATACACAATTTTCCAGTTACCACAGTTTCACACTCCTGAATGGTTGTATCACTCATACACAATTTCGTGGGCAATCACATTCACAGCACAGACGATTGCATATTTTGTGATTTATAATAAAAAGAAACGAGGCATTGCAAAATGAAGCTGACAAAATATCTTTTTTGTTATTTCACAGGAAATGAACCTGAAAACGAATCTGTTCATTTTGCTGTTTCAGATGATGGATATAATTTTACTGCGTTAAACAACAACGAGCCTGTAATAAAACAGACTCTTGGTACAAAATGTTGTCGTGACCCTTATATATTTCGTGGTCAGGACGGTGTTTTCCATATAATCGCAACTGATATGCGTTGTTATGACGGTTGGGCAAATAATAATTCAATGGTTGTATGGGACAGCGTTGACCTTGTAAACTGGGAAAATGAGAGAATTATTGATTTTTCACAGTTTGAGGCTACCAAATCTGCAAATCGAGTTTGGGCACCTCAGGTTGTGTTTGATAAAAACAGACAGGAATATATGATTTATTGGTCAAACAATAACGAAGATGAAGGTTGGCACACTATCCCCTGGTATGCTTACACAAAGGATTTTATCACTCTTACCACTGAACCACAGATTCTTTATAATCCTACAAGCGGTATGGCTGCTATTGACGGTGACTTAATTGAAAAAGACGGAAAGTTCTATCTCTTTGTTGCTGACGAAAAGCAGGACGGAATTTGCTATGTTATTTCTGATAAACTGACAGGACCATATACTGAGCCACTAAATAACAGAATTTCACTTGCCGATACTGCCCTTGAAGGTCATTGTACATATAAAATTCTCGGTACAGATAAGTATGTGCTTATTGCCGACCAGTTCCATGCAGGTGGATATTTTATGCAGGAGTCAACTGACTTGATTCATTTTGAAAAGGTAGATAAAGAAAAACATTCCCTCGACCATCTTCGACCACGACATGGTTCTGTTATGCACATAACAGATGAAGAATATGAGAGAATGCTAAATGCAGAATTCAGAATGCAGAATTAATTATTATATTGTATTTTAGGCATAAAAATGGGCGTCTTTAACAGACGCCCAACATATTTATAATATCAAATTTTTTCGCTAAAGTCAATAGATTTTCAAAAGTTTTGTTGGCATTATGCACAAAATCTCTGTATTAAATAAATAGAAAGTATCAATTTTGTATAAAATTACATATTGAAAAAGGCTTTTTTCTGTGTTATATTATAGATACAGAAAGGAAACGGTGATTCCAATGTACAGGTAAATCACAAGGGTTCTTAAAAAGAAAATAAAGTTTAGTTTTAAAAATTAAAATAGTGTAGCAAGCAGCACAGACGAAAATGATTTAAAAATTTATATAGATAAGTGCTTGCAAACTAAAATTTATTTTATGAAAGAACCAATCGTAAGTCTTCCAAAATTGACAAATAGGTTCTGATGCATTAAAAGGTCTCGCTTTTCGAGAATATTGATGACTGTAGAGAGTGTAGTGGAGTTGAAAATCAAAGTTTGGGAAGACAAAGAAAATCTGTAGAATGAGAGGTAAATAAAAAGATGTTAGATATCAAGAGTGAACAGAAGTAACCCTCCGAGTCAGTGAAAGGTGTGTAAAGAAACATCGGCTCCGAGGGTTATTTCATTTTTATAATCACTTTTTAAATAATGTGTTCATTACGTCCGCAAGGGCGATTTTTTTATGTCTGAATGTCTTGTTTTTTCTTCTGATTTTATTGAATTATATTTTTTGTTATATTATAATTATGTGAAAATATTTCCGATGATAAATTGGAGTTTATAGGGATGAGTGCAGAACGCAAAGTGCAGAGTGCAGAACGTCGGGTCTGCGACGCGATTATATAACAAAACCAATATGGTTATATATGTAGGGGTCGCTGCCCACAGCGACCCGTTGTAGTTTGAATGTACATTT
>JAZQUC010000171.1:0-4753 GCA_045631075.1 Candidatus Fimenecus sp.
ATTGAATACTGCTGTCTTAAGTACTTCTGACTACCTACAATGCATGAATATCTGTCATCCAATGCTATTCTTACAAGTTTAGCATTTTTGCTGTCCTGCTCTGCAAGAACTTCAGCAACAGCAGAACCGAATCCACCACTCAAGTTATGTTCTTCAACAGTAATGATTGTGCCGTACTTTGATGCACATTCAAGGATAACATCTTTATCAATCGGCTTGACTGTTGGGAAGGTATATACAGTAGGTGTAATTCCTTCTTCTGAAAGAACTTTACAAGCCTCGTCAACTTCGTCAAAAATTGCACCTGTTGAGAAAATTGCAACTTTCTTGCCATCCTGAATTTTTATAGCCTTGCCAATTTGGAAATTTTCGATGCTTTCGTGAATCTGTTTTTCTCCACCCCTGCCAAGTCTTAAATAACAAGTACCGGGAGTTTCATAAATTGCTTTTGTTGCACAAGCAGCCTCCACCAAGTCCCCTGGTGCTACAACGGTTACATTAGGTAAAGCACGCATAATTGCAATATCTTCTGTTGCATGATGACTCATACCAAGTGAACCATATACAAATCCACCTCCAACACAAACAACCTTAACATTTGCATCATGATAAGCGCAGTCGTTACGAATCTGCTCTATACAACGAAGTGTTGGGAAATTACCGATTGAATATGTATATACAATCTTACCTTGTAATGCAAGACCTGCTGCAATAGATGTCATATTCTGCTCGGCAATACCTGCATTGATAATCTGGTCAGGTAATTCATCCCAGAAAGGCTTTAAAACGCCAAATCCCAGGTCACCGGTAACTATATAAACATTTTTATCTTTTTTTGCTATTTCAAGTAAGGTTTTAACAAATGTATCTCTCATTTTGTTACCTCCTTATTCTCGTATGGGTCAACTACGCCTTCAGGCATTGCAGCGTGTAATTCTTTCAAAGCACCGTCATATTCTTCGCCCTCGTGTGGGAAACGGTAATGCCAGAGAATATCATTTTCCATAAATGAAATTCCATTACCCTTAACTGTATTTGCAATAATAACAGTTGGCTTATCCTGTGATTTTTTTGCATCATTCAATGCATTACGAAGTTCATCGTGATTATGACCGTCAATGTCATACACATTCCATCCGAAAGCCTTCCATTTTTCTGCAAATGGTGATAAAGCAAGTGTATTGTCACAGTAATCAAGACTCTGCATTTTATTGTGGTCAACAATTACAACAAACTGATTGAGTTTGAAATGGTTTGCAAACAAAGCCATTTCCCAGATTGAACCCTCGTCACATTCACCGTCACCAACAATTGCATATGTGAAATATGGCATTTTTTCAAGCTTTGCATTAAGAGCAATACCACAAGCCATACAAGCACCGTGACCTAATGAACCTGTGGAAATTTCAACACCAGGAATTCCCTTATGTGAAACGTGACCTGAAAGTCGGCTTCCGTCAGCATAATGAGTTTTTAATTCTTCCACAGGGAAAAAGCCTTTTTCAGCCAAGGCAGCGTAAATTGCTGCACCTGCATGACCTTTACTGAGAACTATTCTGTCTCGGTTTTCGTCCTTAACATTTTCTGGTGTAATATTTGCCACATCATTATAAAGCACAGCAACAATATCAGCCACAGAAAGAATTGAGCCGATATGACTGCCGTGAGAAAGATGTGTCATTTCAATACCGTGGCGTTTGATAAGCCACGCTAACTGTTCGCTTTTCATATAATTATTTCTCCTTGGAAATATTTTCTAATCGTGTTACTTGTTCATTTGTTAATTCAAATGAAAGTGATTCTGCATTCTGTAAAACCTGTTTTGGTGTTTTTGCACCAACGATTACAACTGAATCCTTTAAATAATCTAAAATCCAACGGATTGCAACGGATGAAACTGATTTTTCTGTTTCATTAGCAATTTCTTTAAGGACTTCAACAATTTCAAGATTTTTAAGAAGCTTTTCACCGTGGAAATTCACATAAATATCTCTTGAACGACGGTCATTTGCTTCAAATTTACAATTCTTGTCGTATTTACCACTTAATATGCCTTGTCCAAGACTGCCCCATGTAAAAGGAGTCATATTAAACTCATCACGGAAACAGAACATTTCATTTTCATTCTTTCGACAAGCAAGGCTGTATTCATCCTGAAAAGAAACGAAAGGATTTTCTTTGAATTGCTTTAATTCTTCTGCATCTTCACTATGAATATTTGATAATCCGTAATATCTGATTTTTCCCTGTTGTTTTAATATTTCAAGACTTTCAGCAACATCAGAAAGTGGTGTTTTACCATCTCTGTAATGAACCTGATACAAGTCGATATAATCTCTGTTGAGTCTTTTAAGGCTTTCTTCAACCGCTTTGAATATATATTCACGGCTGTTATCGTAAAAAGTCTTTCCGTTTTCAATTCTTACACCAAATTTTGTTGTAATAATTGCATTATTCAAGTCCTTACCAAGAGCTTCGGACAATGTTCTTTCACTTTCACCAAGTCCATATGTATCGGCAGTATCAAAGAAATTGATACCATTCTCCATAGCAACACGGACTGCATTTATAAGTTCCTGTCTTGAAACATCGCCCCAGCCGTATCCACCAAGAGGACATCCGCCCATACAAAGTGCAGAAACCTTAAGGTCAGTTTTTTTGATTTGAACTTTTTGCATAGGTATTCACCCTCATTCAGAATCAGTTTTTTCTGTTGTAACTACTTCAGCAGAGCCATCATCCTCGTTGCCTTCGTTAGTAAGAACAGATTTTATTGTCATAAAGAAAATTTTTATATCAAGTGCCAAAGAAAGATTGTCAACATAGTAATTGTCATAAGCAAATCTTGCTTCAACAGTATTTGTCTTTCTGCCGTGGACTGCTGCCCAGCCTGTAACACCAGGAAGCACATCAAATCGTTTCAATTCTTCGGTTGTGTATTCGTTCCAATATTTTGGATAATATGTAAGTACGGGGCGCGGTCCGATTAATGACATTTCTCCCTTTAAAATATTAATTAACTGTGGTAACTCATCAAGGCTTGTTGCACGGATGAATTTTCCAACAGGAGTTACACGAGCATCACCCTTTGTACAGAAGACGCCACCCTCCTGCTGTTCAGCACCGACACACATTGAACGGAATTTGTACATATCGTAAACTTTGCCGTCTTTTCCCACTCTTTGTTGAACAAAAATTGCAGGTCCCGGTGATGTAGCCTTTACAAGAATTGCAACAATTAACATTACCGGCCACAAGAACAACAAAGCACCAAGGGCAATTATGAAATCCATAATTCTTTTTACACTTTTATACATACCTTACCAATCTCCCAATAACCATTTTTTATGAAAAATAAGCACAAAAATGCACTATAATCACATCATACATATAGTGTATTATACTCTTTTGGTGTATAAATGTCAATTATATATAGTATGTAAAATGTAATTTTTATGAACATATTTTTAAAATCTGTGTATTATTTTCAATGCTATTTCCCTTCCTTTTCCCTTTGAAAAAATTGCACAAAAATTCACACGATATTCATAGCAAATTTTGTAAGCATAGTTTAATGTTTTCATTGACTTTATGGGGGAAACTATTATATAATAGTTTGTAATTTTCAATATGTGGTGAAATGGGCTTATTTCATCACATAAAGATATTTACTTCGTATTTTATTATATTGGAGAGATATATATGGAAAGAAAAGTCGGCACTGTTTCAAGAGGTATCCGTTGTCCTATTATCAGAGAAGGCGACAATCTTGTTGACATCGCAGTTACAAGTGTACTTGAAGCAGCTGAAAGTGAAGGATTTGAAATGCGCGACAGAGACGTTGTTTCTCTTACAGAATCAATCGTAGCACGTGCACAGGGCAACTATGCATCAGTTGATGATATTGCTGCAGATGTTAAGGCAAAGCTTGGTGGAGAAACAATCGGTGTTATCTTCCCAATCCTTTCAAGAAACCGTTTTGCAATCTGCCTTCGTGGTATTGCTAAGGGCGCTAAAAAGGTTGTTCTTATGCTCAGCTATCCAAGTGACGAAGTTGGTAATGCACTCGTTACTTATGACCAGATTGACGAAGCAGGAATCAACCCTTATTCAGATGTTCTTGATGAAGCAAAATACAGAGAACTTTTTGGTGAAAATAAGCACGAATTTACTGGTGTTGACTATGTAGCATATTACAAAGACATCATTACTGAAGCAGGTGCAGAAGCTGAAATCATCTTTGCAAATCAGCCAAAAACAATTCTAAACTATGCTGACTGTATTCTTACTTGTGATATTCATACAAGAGCAAGAACAAAGAGAATCTTAAAGGCTGCAGGTGCTAAGGTTGTTTGCGGTATGGATGATATTCTTAACGTTCCTGTTAACGGCAGTGGCTGTAATGAAAAATACGGTCTTCTTGGTTCAAACAAATCAACTGAAGATACAATCAAGCTTTTCCCAAGAGAATGTCAGGGACTTGTTGAAGATATTCAGGCTGAATTTATGAACAGAACAGGAAAGCACATCGAAGTTATGGTTTACGGTGATGGTGCTTTCAAAGACCCACAGGGTAAAATTTGGGAACTTGCTGACCCAGTTGTATCACCAGCATTTACAGATGGTCTTATCGGTACACCAAACGAACTTAAATTAAAATATTTAGCTGACAATGATTTTGCTAACCTCAGCGGTGCGGAATTAAAAGAAGCTATTTCAAATAGTATCAAAGCAAAACAGGATAACCTTGTAG
>JAZQUC010000172.1:0-8949 GCA_045631075.1 Candidatus Fimenecus sp.
ACATGGCTACGATCCGACTTCTGTAAGTGTTGCAATCTCTTCACGACCTGCCTTCGATAAAATTTGTTGCATAACAACCACTATCAACCCTATTCCTGCAATCTTAAAAAGAAATGATATTTCCATTTTCCACCACTTAAAACAACAAAATAATTACTAGAATTCCAATACCTAAAATAAGTACACTTATACTTTTGCTCTCTGGTTGTTCATATTTTTCAATATAATCCAACCTATTTTTAAATATTTCTTTATATTTTTTACAATTTATAATCTGACCGTTCAAATCTGATTTACCAAACAAAGAAAAATAGTTAATAAGATTTTCTTTATCTTCTTTTTTTAAATATATATTACTGTTAATATAATTCACATTACTATCATTTAATATATTTTTGGTTTCATTAAATTTCATATTATCATTTATGTATATAATAAATGATAGTAAACTGTATAAATTACTTTGTGATAATAAAATAAATATTTCCTGAACACTTAATGAATTATAAGATAAAAGTATTTCTATGTTTTCTATCATTGTTAAGCATTGGTTTACAGCCTTTTTATGATAATTAAATTGCTTGATATAATTCGTTGCAAGAAACAATGTTATTGCTCCTATAACGATTATTAATAGAGTTTTCATCTTTATCATCGTTGACCTTTATTATATTTTTTATGATTCCTGGTTCAAAACAACTTTTTAAAAACACAACATAATCAACACATGAAGACTCAATCATTCTCTTATATGTTGTATTATTTATCAATTCATTATGATTTTTAGCATGAATAGTAAAAACAAAAGAAACGCCACAATTTACAGCACTTTGAATCGCATTAATTTCATTTGCACCTATTTCATCACAAACAATAATATCGGGCGACAATGTCCTGACAGCCATTGAAATCCCTTTTGACTTTGGATAACCTGAAAGAACATCTGTATTTGGTCCGATTAATTTAAAATCATATATTGACGATGATATTTCTTTTCTTTCGTCAATAACACATACTTTATAAAAGTAACCATTTTTTCCTGATGAAAGATTATAAACCAAATCTTTTAATATTGTAGTTTTGCCTGATGAAGGTGGTCCAACTATCAATAAATTTGATAATCCAGTTTTAAAAATAATATCAAATAATTCTTCACTTAAACCTGAAATATTTCTTGGTATTCGAATATTGATACCATCGATATTTTTGATACCTTTTACAATATCATTTTCATAAACAGCTGTTCCTGTTATTCCAACTCTTGCGCCATTTGGTAAAGTAACATAACCATTTAATAAATCTTCATAATGACTATGCATAGAATATCCACATATTTTATTAATTGTTTCTGAAATTTCAAGTTCATCAGAAATAATACAATTGGATGATAAAATACAACTTGTTTTGCCAGAGATTGTTAGAAATGAACTTCCAGAATCGGTCACAAGTACAACGGGTCTTTTAAGTCGAATTCTAATTTCTTGAATATGTATTATTGTTTCAATATTAACCTTTTTAATTGCTTCTCGAATCCTTGGAGAAACATAGGACAAAACATAATTAAGATTATCATTAAACATTTTATCCATTGAATCACCTCGATTTAAAATATGATTACTTGTCCTCAATTATTCCAAAATATTATTGAAAAGAATATGTCTGTATGATATAATTTTAAAAAAATAATTAAGGTGAAAAAATGAAATCAAAGATTAAATCATTTGTAAATAACAACAAATATATTTTATTGTCAGGTGCTTCTGCACTATTTATTATTACGATTGTATATTTTTGTTATTCGATAATTCCATTCGGTGATAAAACAATTTACAGAATGGATTTGTATCATCAATATGGACCTCTTTATTCAGAACTTTATGACAGAATAACAAATGGAGAATCATTACTCTATTCGTGGAATTCGGGCTTAGGAAGTTCATTTATAGGAAATTTCTTTAACTATTTATCAAGTCCATTATCATTTATTGTATTGATTTTCGGCCACGAAAATACTTTTGAAGCTGTTGCTGCAATGATTGCGATAAAAGCAATTTTAAGCTCAATGGCAATTTCATATTATTTGAAGAAATCACAAAAAACTGATGGCCCTCATCTTATTGCATTTGGTGTTATGTATGCATTTAGTGCATATTTTATTGCATATTACTGGAATGTAATGTGGATTGATTCAATGTATTTATTACCTTTGATTACATTGGGAATAGAGCAAATAATTAATAAAGGAAAATGCCTGACTTATATCATTTTCCTTTCATTTGCTATATATACAAACTACTATATCGGCTTTATGCTTTGCATTTTTTCATGCTTGTATTTTATATATTATTATTTTTGTTCTTATCATTCTATTCAGGAGAAACAAAATAAACTTAATTTAACAGATAACAAAAAAGATTTATTTGGAAACTCAATTTTTCTTCATAGCGGAATGAGATTTGCATTCTCTTCAGTATCAGTTGGAATTATATTGTTATTTATGCTTGTACCTGTTGCATATGTATTAAGCTCATCATCTGCAACATCTGGTTCAGCTCCTACAGAACTTTCATTTTATTATGATATATTTGACTTTTTAGCAAATCATCTCGCAAGTCTTGAACCAACTATACGCAGCAGTGGTGAAGATGTACTTCCTAATGTATATTGTGGAATTCTTACACTTATTCTCGTACCTATGTATATTTTTTCAAATAAAATTCGTTCAACCGAAAAAATTGCATCAGTTATTCTTTTATCATTATTTTATATAAGCTTTAATATAAATTATCTTAATTTCCTCTGGCATGGATTACATTTTCCAAATGACTTACCATATCGTCAATCATTTATGTATTCATTTATATTGTTGATAATGGCGCATAAAGCATTTATAAATTTAAATGAATTCAGTAAAAAGCAATTAATTGCTATCGGAACAGGAATAATAGCATTTATTATAATGACACAAAAAATCCAATCAAAAAATGTTATGGACTCAACTATATTTGTTTCAATAGCATTTGTTGTAGCTTATGTAATAATTCTCGGACTTATAAAAAGCAAAAAAAGTCAGGCGATATCATTATGCGTTGTC
The DNA here is from genome assembly GCA_045631075.1 of Candidatus Fimenecus sp. GTDB lineage: Bacteria > Bacillota > Clostridia > Oscillospirales > Acutalibacteraceae > Fimenecus. The sequence continues at coordinate 3,095 of JAZQUC010000172.1, forward strand.
CTTGCGTGTACTGTTGTCTCTGAATCAATTGTCGCAAGTACGCCACATTATGTTGCCAACCAGACAAAAACATCATTTACTGAAGACTTTGATGCATTCAAAGAAATTCAATCTGTAATTGATGAAAATGATAACAGCTTATTTTATCGTTCAGAACTCAGTGGTTTACGAACAAGAATGGACCCATGTTGGTACGACTATAACGGCGTATCGGTATTCTCCTCAATGGCCTATGAAAATGTTGCTAATCTTCAAAAAGCTATTGGATTATTTGGAAATAAAATAAACAGTTACACATATAATCCGCAAACTCCAATATATAATTCTATGTTTGCATTAAAGTATGTATATGACCGTAACAATTTAATCACCGATGGTGAATTTTATAATTTAGTTGATAAGAATTCAACATATTCAGTTTATGAAAATAAGTATCCATTAAATATTGCATTTCCTGTTTCAAATGATATTCTTTCATGGGATACTTCATCATATTCAAATCCAGTTGACTCACAAGATTTCTTTTTTGAATTAGCAACAGGTGTTCAAGGGATTTATAATCATATTACAGATTATGAATTTGAATTTAATAATATTTATGAATTAAATGATGAAGATAAATTATATGAGAACTTTTCTTTGTATAAAACTGATGATAATCACGATGCTTCTTTAGCAATAAACTTATCATCACAGACTGATGGGCATATTTATATATATGTCTATTCACGAAATCTTGATGATGTTACAATATCATCCCCCGTTATAAACACAACAATGAAGGTAAGTGACGGCTATATACTTGATTTAGGTTATCATAAAACAGATGACAATATTCGAATTGATTTACCTATAAAGGATGATGCGACTTATGCTAATGTTGACTTTATTGCTTTTACAATAAATACTGATAAATTTATTGAGGGATATAAGAAATTAGAAAATGGTCAAATCCAATATTCAAAGTTTGATGAGACTAAAATAGAAGGTTCTTTTGTAACTGAAAATGATGAGATACTATTCACATCAATTCCATACGATAAGGGATGGAATATATATATTGATGGTAAAAAAGTAAGTGAAGAAAACATTATTAAAATATCAGATGCACTTCTTGGGGTGATGGTATCATCAGGAGAACATAAAATCTCATTTGAATATTCAATTCCAGGATTAAAGTTAGCAACAATTATTTCATTCCTTTTCATTATTCTTCTTGTTATTTTATGTATCTTTAAACAGAAAAAACTCTTTATGTTTAAGAATGTAAAAATGAATATATGGGAAAAATCAGAAAGTATAAACGATACTATTATTATATTTAATGATAACAATGAAAATCAAACTGAATCATTAGAAATAAATATTGAAGAGTTAAATCAAAATGAAAATGAAGATATAACTTAATAAAAAATACAGGATAGTTACTAATTGTAGGTAACTATCCTGTATTTTTATAATATTTTTTTCAAATACTGTCCTGTATATGATTTTTTACATTTCGCAACTTGTTCAGGCGTACCAGAAACAATAATTGTTCCTCCATTATCTCCGCCTTCAGGACCTAAATCAATGATATAGTCAGCAGTTTTAATAACATCGAGATTATGTTCAATAACAACAATTGAGTTTCCTGTTTCGACAAGTCTTTGTAAAACCTCAATTAACTTATGAACATCGGCTGTATGAAGTCCTGTTGTTGGTTCATCAAGAATATAAATAGTACGACCTGTTGAACGTTTTGAAAGTTCAGTAGCAAGCTTCACCCGTTGTGCCTCACCACCTGAGAGTGTTGTTGCTGATTGTCCAAGCTTTAAATAACCTAAACCAACATCAAAAAGAGTCTGTAGCTTGCGCTTAATTTTTGGGATATGCTCAAAAAAGCCAAGAGCTTCTTCAACTGTCATATCAAGAACGTCATAAATGCTTTTTCCTTTATATTTAACTTCAAGAGTCTCATGATTGTATCTTGCACCATGACAAACATCACAAGCTACATAAACATCAGCAAGGAAGTGCATTTCAATTTTTACTATGCCATCACCTTCACATGCCTCACATCGACCACCTTTAACATTAAAAGAAAATCTACCAGCATTATATCCTCTAATTTTTGCATCCTGTGTAGAAGCAAATAATTCACGGATATCAGTGAATACACCTGTATATGTTGCAGGATTTGAACGAGGAGTTCTACCAATTGGAGCTTGGTCAATATTAATTACTTTATCAAGATGCTCTATTCCTAACATCTCATTGAACTTACCAGTTGGCTTTTTAGCATTATTAAGTTCGTTTGCAAGGTGCTTATATAAAATTTCATTAATAAGAGACGACTTACCTGAGCCAGAAACACCCGTTATACAAGTAAAACATCCAAGCGGAATATCAACATTTATATTTTTAAGATTATTTTCTGAAGCACCTTTGATTGAAAGTATATTTCCATTACCCTTTCGTCTTTTTTCTGGTACAGAAATTTTTCTTTTACCTGAAAGATACTGACCTGTAATTGATTTTTCACAAGCAAGAATATCAGTTGTTTCACCTGAACAAACTATCTCACCACCATGAATGCCAGCACCTGGTCCAATATCGACGATATAATCAGCACATCTTATAGTATCCTCATCGTGTTCAACAACAATTAATGTATTACCTAAATCACGAAGTTTTTTCAGTGTATCAAGCAACTTATCATTATCACGCTGATGAAGACCAATACTCGGTTCATCAAGAATATAAACAACACCCATAAGAGATGAGCCAATTTGTGTTGCAAGTCTGATACGCTGACTTTCACCACCTGATAACGTACCTGATGAACGAGATAATGTGAGATATTGCAGTCCAACACTTTTAAGGAAATTCAATCTGCTCTTGATTTCTTTTAAAATAGGCTCAGCAATAATCATCTCTTTTTCAGTAAGCTCCAAATTCTCAATATAATCAATTGCATTCACAATTGACATATCACAAAATTCGCTAATATTTTTAGTACCAACTGTAACAGATAAAATTTCAGGTTTAAGACGTGTGCCGTTACAATCAGGGCAAAGCGAAGCCGTCATAACCTGTTCAATTTCCCATTTTGCCCAGTCACTTGTTGTTTCACGATATCTTCTTTCAAGATTATTAATTATGCCTTCAAATTCTGAAATATATGTTCCTAATCCATAATTTGTTGAACGTGACATTTTTAATTTATGCTCAGTACCATATAAAATTGCGTTTAATCCATCGGGCGAAATATCTTTTATAGGTGTTTTCAAGGTGAAACCGTATTCCTTACCAATAGCAGTATAATACATGGCTGAAATTGACCCTTTATCAGCTTTTCCCCAACCAGCTGCACAGATTGCACCCTCACTAATTGAAAGGCTTTTATTGGGTATTACAAGGTCAGGATTAACTTTCATAAATGTACCTAAACCCGTACAAGTCTGACATGCACCATATGGATTGTTAAAGGAAAACCTTCTTGGTGAAAGTTCATCCATACTTATTCCGTGTTCTGGACAAGCATAATTAAGCGAATATAAATATTCCTTATCACCAATAACATCAATAATAACATTACCACCTGAATGTTGTGTTGTAGTTTCAATAGAATCAGCAAGACGAGTTCTTATACCGTCCTTAACTACAAGACGGTCAACGATAACATCAATTGTGTGTTTAAATGTCTTTTTAAGTTTCATATCCTCAACAAGTTCTGTTATTTCACCATCAATACGTGCTCTGACAAAACCTGCTTTAAGTGCATTTGCAAGCTCTTTTGCGTGTTCACCTTTTTTTCCTCTTACAATCGGTGCAAGAATCTGAAATTTAGTGTCTTCTGGCATATTCAAAATACTATCAACAATTTGGTCAACTGTTTGTTGTTTAATTTCTCGACCACAAACAGGACAATGAGGAATACCAATACGAGCATATAAAAGACGCAAATAGTCATAAATTTCAGTAACTGTACCAACAGTAGAGCGTGGATTTTTAGAAGTTGTCTTCTGGTCGATAGAAATAGCCGGAGAAAGGCCTTCAATTGACTCTACATTCGGTTTTTCCATCTGACCTAAGAACATTCTTGCATAAGAAGATAAAGACTCTATATAGCGTCTCTGGCCTTCTGCATAGATTGTATCAAAAGCAAGTGATGATTTACCTGAACCTGAAAGACCTGTGAAAACAACAAGCTTATCTCGTGGAATTTCAAGGTTTATATTTTTCAAATTATTCTCTTTTGCACCTTTTATTATAATTTTATCATGTATCATTTTTAATTATTTCTCCGATTTGATTTTTTCAATCTTATCACGCAAGAACGCAGCATATTCAAAATCAAGAATTTTTGCAGCTTCTTTCATTTCTGCAGTAAGACGAACAATAAGCTTTTGTTTTTCATCTTTACTGAGTTTTCGTTTACCTGATTTATCACGACTTGAAATTTCAATAACATCTCTGACATCTTTTACAATTGTTTGAGGAGTTATTCCGTGTTTTTCATTGTATTCAATCTGTTTTTCACGTCTTCGATAAGTCTCACTTATTGCACGTTCCATCGAATTAGTAACATTATCGGCATACATAATAACATGGCCATTTGAATTTCGTGCAGCACGACCGATAATCTGAATAAGTGATGTTTCAGAACGCAAAAATCCTTCTTTGTCAGCATCAAGAATTGCAATTAAAGAAACTTCAGGAATATCAAGACCTTCTCGCAGAAGATTTATGCCAACAAGAACATCAAACTCACCCAAACGCAGGTCACGGATAAGTTCCATTCGTTCCATTGTGTCAATATCATAATGCATATATCTTACTTTTATTCCATGTTGAGATAAATAATCAGTAAGATTTTCTGCCATTTTCTTTGTAAGAGTTGTAACAAGTACTCGTTCTTTCTTTTCAACTCTGATATTGATTTCAGAAATCAAGTCATCAATCTGACCTTCCGTACTTCTAACTGATATTTCAGGGTCAAGAAGACCTGTTGGACGAATAACCTGTTCAGCAACCTGAACGCTTTTTTCATTTTCAAATGGTCCAGGTGTTGCACTTACAAATATTTTTTGATGTGTTTTATCGTAAAATTCATCAAAAGTCAAAGGTCTGTTGTCATATGCAGATGGTAAACGGAAACCAAAGTTAATAAGACTTTCTTTTCGTGAACGGTCACCACCGTACATACCACGAACTTGTGGTAAAGTAACGTGAGATTCATCAACAAACAGCACATAATCATCAGGAAAATAGTCAAGTAATGTAAATGGTGGTTCACCAGGTTTTCTACCTGACATTATTGCTGAATAATTTTCAATTCCTTTACAAAATCCTGTTTCACGAAGCATTTCCATATCATATTCAGTTCTTTGACGGATTCTTTGTGCTTCAATAAGCTTTCCTTCTTTTTCAAAGGCTGCAACCTGCAATTCCATTTCATCATTGATTTTTTGAAGTGCGTCTTCCATTTTTTCAGGTGAAACAACATAATGAGATGCAGGATAAATTGCAACATGAGATACAACATTTTTAACAGCACCTGTTAAAGGGTTGATTTCAGAGATTCTGTCGATTTCATCACCGAAAAATTCAACTCTTATGGCTGAATCATTTGAATATACAGGGAAAATTTCAACTATATCCCCTCTTACTCTGAATTTGTTTCTTATAAAGTTAACATCATTACGCTCATATTGGATTTCAACAAGCTTCTGTATGAAATCATCACGACTTTTTTCCATGCCTGTACGCAATGAAATAACCATACTTTTGTAATCGATTGGGTCACCCAGTGAATAGATACAAGAAACGCTTGCAACGATAATAACATCACGTCTTTCAGATAAAGCAGA
>JAZQUC010000173.1:0-1614 GCA_045631075.1 Candidatus Fimenecus sp.
TTGCTGTTCAGGTAATGGGTAACGATGTTGCAGTTTCTATGGCTGCTTCACAGGGTAACTTTGAATTGAACGTATTTATGCCTGTATGTATCTACAACTTCTTACAGTCAGCAAGACTTCTTGCTGAAGCAATCGTTTCATTCAATAAGAATTGTGCTGTTGGTATTAAAGCAAACAAAGAAAAGATGCACCATAATCTTCATAACTCTTTGATGCTTGTAACTGCACTTAACCCATATATCGGTTATGAAAACGCAGCAAAGACAGCAAAGAAAGCGTATAAAGACAATATTTCACTTAAAGAAGCTTGTGTTGAGCTTGGCTTCTTGACAGCTGAAAGATTTGATGAAGTATTCCATCCTGAAGAGATGGTATAAACCGGAGGTAAACACATGAAAGTTAGTTATTTCCCCGGATGCACTCTTAAAAACAAGGCTAAGGAACTTGACGTTTATTCAGTTAAGTCTGCCGAAGTTCTGGGTATAACTTTAGAAGAAATTGAAAACTGGCAGTGTTGTGGTGGTGTATTTACAACGGCAAGAGATGAAGTTGCAACAAAGCTTTCATCTGTTCGCGCTCTTAAATATGCTCTTGATAAGGAACAGCCACTTGTTACAGTTTGTTCAGCTTGTCATAATGTAATTAAGCAGACAAATTATGCTATGCAGAATGATAAGGAATTTGCTGATAAGGTTAACAGATATATGGCAGAAGGTGACTATAACGGAGAAACAGAAGTTTATAATTACCTTGAAATGCTCCGTGATATGGTAGGCTTTGATGCAGTAAAAGAAAAGGTGGTTAACCCACTTAAAGGCAAAAAGATTGCTGCATATTATGGCTGTCTTCTCTTAAGACCTAATAGTGTTATGAAAATGGACGACCCTGAAAATCCTACAATTATGGAAGATTTAATCAAAGCAATGGGTGCTGACCCGGTAGTATATGCAAAGAGAAATGAATGCTGTGGTGGTTACATCTCAGTTGAAAGTCCTGACGCTGCAAAGAAAAATAGTAATGCTATTATCGAAAATGCAAAGGCAGCAGGTGCTGAAATGATTATTACAGCTTGTCCACTTTGTAAATATAATCTTGTTAAAAACGGTGCTGATATTCCGGTAGTTTATTTCACAGAGCTTCTTGCAGAAGCACTTGGTGTAAAGGAGGATACAAATGAATAATAATAAGTATCTTCAGGAAGAAATCATCCGTAGAAGTGGTGTTAATCCAAGCAAATGTATGCGTTGTGGCAAATGCTCTGCAACTTGTCCTGCTTATGACGAAATGGAATATCATCCACATCAGTTCGTGAATATGGTTGAAAGTGGCGATATTGAGCCATTACTCAATTCAGAATCACTTTATAAATGTTTATCATGTTTTGCATGTATCGACAGATGTCCAAGAAATGTAGAACCTGCTAAATTGGTAGAAGCAGTGCGTATTACTGCTGTAAGAAAACAGGGCGCAAACAGAATGACTGCTAACGACGTTCCTCAGATGATTGACGAGGATGTTCCACCACAGTTGCTCGTAAGTGCGTTCAGAAAGTATACTAAGTAAGGAGGAAAAGACAAATGCAAAGAGTTGGCGTTTTTGTATGTTGGTGTGGTA
>JAZQUC010000174.1:0-3910 GCA_045631075.1 Candidatus Fimenecus sp.
AGTGAACCACCGTAAGCAAGACCTTTACCTGTAAGAACACCGTTTTCGAATGCACCAACAATTCTCTTGTACTGACCGAAAAGGTAACCGATTTCCTTACCGCTAACACCGATATCACCAGCAGGAACGTCGATGCTGTCACCGATATGACGCTGAAGTTCTGTCATAAATGCCTGACAGAATCTCATGATTTCTCCATCACTCTTACCAACAGGGTTAAAGTCAGAACCACCCTTAGCACCACCCATAGGAAGACCTGTAAGTGAGTTCTTAAATGTCTGTTCAAAACCAAGGAAATAAACAATACTTGCGTTTACACTTGGGTGGAAACGAAGACCACCTTTGTATGGACCGATTGCAGAGTTGAACTGTACACGCCAGCCACGGTTAACCTGAGTATTACCATTGTCATCAACCCAAGCAATTCTGAAACGAACTGTTCTGTCTGGTTCAGCCATTCTGCCGAGAATATCATATTTTTCATATTCAGGATGTGCATCAAGAACTTTATCAAGAGAACTGTAAACTTCTTTTACACACTGCATAAATTCTTTTTTGTCGCCATCGCGTTCTTCTACTCTTGCGAGTATTTTTTCAATGTAACTATTCATAATAAAACCTCCAGGTTTGTGTGTACTAAATATAATAGTACCAATGTAAAAAATGATAACATATCTTATATATTTTTTTCAATTATCAATAGTGAAAAATATACTTAAATTTCAGCGCTTTAATTTGTTAAATATGACAAATCAACTAACGATACTTTCATTTTTGAAGACTTTTCCTGCATTTTTAACAGTAATTTGCAGGAAATTATGTATAATTATGTCAAATAAAAGTATAAACAGTAAAATGTCGTTATGAATATATACAAATTGACAAATGACAGTATGTTTGATAAAATTATATTGATAAAATTAAATTATGGTGTAAGTATGCAAAGATTTATTTCAAATAGTACAGAAGATACAATAGAATTAGGAAAACGACTTGCAAGCTCGCTTGATGGCGGAACTGTTGTAGCATTTTATGGCGGACTTGGTATAGGTAAAACTGCTTTTACTCGCGGTATGGCAAAGGCACTTGGCGTTGATGAAGAAGTGAGCAGCCCTACATTTGCAATTGTTAATGACTATGGTGGAAATCCACCACTCTATCACTTTGATATGTATCGTGTGGAAAGTTGGGATGACCTTTATGCAAGTGGATTTTTCGACTTTTACGAAGCAGGTGGAATTCTCTCTGTTGAGTGGAGCGAAAATATCGAAAATGCTCTGCCTGAAAATACTATAAGAGTCACAATTGAACGAGGAGAAAACGATAATCAGCGCATTATTATTATTGACGGAGGCAAAGAAATATGAAAATTCTATCAATAGATTCTTCATCAGTTACAGCATCCGTTGCCATTACTGAAAATAGAAAGATTTTATCCGAAAAATTTATAAACAATGGTCTTACACATAGCCAGACCTTAATGCCAATGGTTGAAGATGTAATAAATGAAAGTGGAATTTCAGTTAAAGATATCGAACTTTTTGCAATCACAAACGGACCGGGCTCATTTACAGGCGTACGAATCGGAATTGCATCAGTAAAAGGTATGGCAGACGCTTTAAATAAAAAATGTCTTGCAGTTTCAACACTTGAAGCAATAGCTGAACCGCTTAAAAAACAGGATGTAATTGCTTGTGCAGTAATGGATGCAAGATGTAATCAGGTTTATACAGCAATGTTTAATCAGGGGAATCGTCTTTGTGAGGATAAAGCAATTTTAATCGACGAATTAGGTGAAGAACTTAAACAATATGATAAAAAAATTGTGTTTATCGGTGATGGTTCAGTTTTATGTTATGAAAAACTCTGCGAAAATATCCCGAATTGTGAAATAGCAGATGAAAATATCCGTTATGTTCACGGTTCAAATATAGGTTTTATAGCAGAAGAAAAAATTAAAAATGGTGAAGAACCAATTAATTCAGCAAATCTTGTTCCTTTTTACTTGAGATTACCTCAGGCAGAAAGAGAACTGAATAACAAAAAATCATTGAAAAAGGAGATATAAATATGATAGCTTTAGGTGCAGACCATGGCGGATTTGAATTAAAAGAGGCAATTAAAAAACATCTTGATGAAAAAGGTGTTGAATATATTGATTGTGGCACATATTCTGAGGAGTCAATCGACTATGCTCCAATTGCAAAGGCAACTTGTGAAAAGGTGACAAGCGGAGAATGTGAAAAGGCAATTCTTTGTTGCGGTACAGGTATCGGTATTTCAATGGCAGCTAATAAGGTAAAGGGTATCCGTGCTGCTTGTTGCTCAGATTATTTCAGCGCAAAGCTTACAAGAATGCATAACGATGCAAACGCTCTTTGTATGGGTGGACGAGTTGTTGGCGTAGGTCTTGCTTTGGAACTTGTTGATATCTTCCTTACTACAGAATTCGAGGGTGGAAGACATCAGAGAAGAATTGACCAGATTATGGAGATACAAAATTCATAAATTACTTTAATATAAATATGTAAAAAACTTTGGGGGAATATAAAATGTCAGTTGTAATTACAAATCATCCGCTTATTCAGCATAAACTCACACTTTTAAGAGATAAAAATACAGGCTCAAAGGATTTCAGAACACTTGTTTCTGAAATTGCAACACTTATGTGCTATGAAGCAACTCGTGACCTTCCTTTAATGGAGGTTGAGGTTGAAACTCCTGTTGCGGTTGCAAAAACAAAGGTTATTGCAGGTAAAAAGCTTGCATTTGTGCCAATTCTTCGTGCAGGTACAGGTATGCTTGATGGTGTACTTTCACTTGTTCCATCTGCAAAGGTTGGTCATATCGGTATGTATAGAGATGAAGAAACAGCGCTTCCTATACCATATTATTGCAAGTTGCCATCAGATATTGAAGAACGAGAAGTAATTGTTATAGACCCAATGCTTGCAACTGGTGGTTCAGCAATTGATGCAATTAATCAGATTAAGTCATATAAACCAAAGTCAATTAAATTTATGGGTATTATTGCAGCTCCTGAAGGACTTAAAGCTCTTACAGATGCTCATCCTGATGTTGATGTTTATCTTGCAGCACTTGATGAAAAACTTAACGAGCACAAGTATATTGTTCCAGGTCTTGGTGACGCAGGCGACAGAATCTTTGGTACAAAATAAATTGAATAAAAATTTTTCAGCTCCCTTTGACGAGGGAGCTGTCATTTTTGTATGAGCGTTGAGAAGAATCCTTAATATTATAGACATTCAATATTGAAAAACATTACAATATTTGGTATAATATTTCCATATTTTTACGCGAGGTATTCATTATGAGCAAAGTGTTAGAAAAGATGTATAATCATTTAGGAAATTGGGGTCCATATTCAAAAAAATACAGCGGAATTTCACGAATTGTTGACCATAATACAGAAGGTGGCGTTCGATTTGACTGTGTTGTTAGTCCTGCAGTTGAAAATGCAGATAGCCGTGTTCCAAATGTAACTGTTCCTGTTGGTGTTCATCCTTGGGAAGCAAAGGCAGACTACTCGTTTTATTCATATCGTTATGACCTTGAATGGAAAGACAAGGTCTATGCTGATGTTTCATTTACAAAGCTTGATAGTGACAGTGTCCTTGTCCGTACAAAGTTCGTAAATAATACTGATATTACACAAATTTGTCTTCTCAACCTTTTCTCTGCTATTGAATATCCAAATGTGTATGCAACAACAAGTCGGAGGCCAAAGCGGTCTTAGGAAGACAATGACTAGACCCAACTCCTTGGCTCACAGAACGACATGGCTACGATCCGACTTCCTTGTCCGTACAAAGTTCGTAAATAATACTGATATTACACAAATTTGTCTTCTCAACCTTTTCTCTGCTATTGAATATCCAAATGTGTATGC
>JAZQUC010000175.1:0-6062 GCA_045631075.1 Candidatus Fimenecus sp.
ACACCGCTTCTCAATGCTGACGGCACTCTTAATGCTAAGGGTTGGGCAAGACATAATGTTTTCGAGTATGACCGTAATCTTGTGAAAACAGGTATCATGAGCCGCAAGGAATGGGATTTCTATCAGGTTTCTGACGGTAAATATATGGTTCAGTTAAGCTTCGCAAACATCAATATCGGTGGTTATGTATCAGCAAAGCTTATTGACCTTGTAAACGGCAAGGAGGTTATTGATTGCTCACAGTTCTTCCTTGGTGGCGGTAAGCATGTTCCGCCTGCAAAGGGTGATGCACCTAACCGTTTCAGAGATAAGATTGGTAAGGCTGATTTCGACTTTGACACAAAGGAAACAGAAAGAACACTCTGGTTCAGATGTCCTACAAAGGACAGAGGTGTTGTTGAATGTAAATTCAAGATGGATATTATGCCCGGACTTGAAAATATCACAACAGTTCTTCCTTTTGACGAGGATCCCACAAGATATTTCATGACAACAAAGCAGACTTGTATGCCTTGTGAGGGTACAATGCGAATCGGAAACGATACATACACATTTACAAAGGATACTGCATTTGGTCACCTTGACTGGGGTCGAGTAAATACTATTCATGAAATGGTATGGTATTGGGGTATGGGTGCAACTCACCTTGTTGATGAAAAAGGCGAAGACCACCTTTTCGGCTTTGAAATTACATGGGCAATCGGTAACGAAAGCAACGCAACAGAAACAGCTATTTTCTATGATGGAAAAACACATAAATTTGGTGCTGTTGATGTTGAAACATTCCCTAAGGATGATAAATATATGGAACCTTGGAAGATTATTTCTGAAGACGGAAGATTTAATCTTACAATGACTCCTACATTTGACTATCATACAGACCTTGACCTTAAAATCGGCAGAATGCACGCTCATCAGGTGCATGGTCTTTGGAATGGTGATGTTATTCTTGATGACGGCACAAAACTTGAAATCAAAGATATGTATGCTTTCTGCGAATATGTAGAAAATAAATGGTAAATAATTGCAGGGAAGAAATGAACAATCTTCCCTGTTTTTTGTTGTCTATTTTGAATAATTGTAATCGTATATGTGTTATGGTATAATGATAGAAACATTATATGAATGGGAAGAGGAATGAATATGTCAAAAAAATCAGAAGCATTCTCAAACACTTTTATTTCAGCTCTTGCTGTTTTACTTGCAGTTGTAATCACATTTTCTGTTGTAATGACAGCACAGACTTTTGTTGAAACAGCAAAGCAGAATAATCAGGTTGTGGTGAACCCACAGGTTCAGCAAAATACAGATAATAATTCATCTGTTGATAATGACTCTTCAATTTCAGATATTGGTGGTGTTGATGAACCAACAGATAACATTGTATCTGACACACCGACAGAAGACGAAGAAACAAATGACCAAAAAGAAGAAACAACTGGCGCATTTGCATCAACAGAAGAACTTGTTGCATATTTCAATACTTGTGCAAACAAAGTAAAAACAGATGCAACAAAGGTAGTTAAGAATTTTGAAAAGAGAAGTGTTGGCGGTATTACAGTTCCAAGTGCACTTCAATCGACTGCAGAAACTATGATGAATAAATATATGGCAGACGATACAGAACCTATTGTTTATGCAACAAAGGAAGAAATCAGAGATAATTTTATTGTTCCTAATCAGGATTATGTAAGCTGTCTTAAAGCAAGTGATGTTGTAAAGGCAGATTATAAGGATAATGGTAAAGAATATGTGATTTACCTTAAAATCAAGGATGAGAAAAATCCAAGAGCGGGTTCAGGCGTAGGTGCAGTTTGTGACGTTATTGAAACTTATGAAATTGCAGATAAGGCAGGGTCACTTCTTGAAGAATTCTCAACAGAATACTATAATTGTGAAGTAACAGCAACAATCGATAAGGAAACAGGAAGAATGGTTCATGCTGTATATAAAACACCATTAAAGATGTTGATGGTTGTTAATATGTTTGGTACTCATTCTGTTGGTGCAGACATTACATTCACAAAGGACTATACAATTACATACTGATTTTGTCGATAAAAAAGGATGTAAACAACGATTGTGAATATTGACATATTTTTACTTGAATGCTAAAATTATGTATTAAGAACAATGTTCAAAAAATAAAAATCCAATGAAAAGGGAGTTATACACATGAAAAAATTATTATCAGTTATTCTTGCGTTGGTAATGGCTTTATCAGTAGTGTCAGTTTCTGCACTTGCAGTTGATGACTATGCTGATTTTGACGGTACTATCACAGTTGGTGAAACAAGACCTGTTAACCTTCCTGGTCTCACACAGTATTCAAAATATGTAATCATTCAGTTTGTTCCTGAAAATGACGGTTGGTATGCAATCAGTTCTGATTCAAGAGAAAATCCTGACTGTGACCCATATCTTGAATTGTATGAAAACAAGTTAGGTCAGTATGAAGTTAAGGTTGACGATGCTGATAGTGATACTTCAGATTTCTATCTTGAATATTACTTTGAAGCAGGTACAGTTTATTACTTTATGATGGGTAACTACAGAAGTGCTACTGTATGGGATATCACTCTTGAATGCTTACACGCAGAATATGCTGACGGTAAGTGTGCATCTTGTGGTGCAGAATGTAACCATGTAAAGATAGAAAACTTATTCAACTCTTGCCCTTGCGGTAAAACATTTGACGGTAAGGTTGTTGCTCTTACAGACGGTAAATATACAGCGGACATTAAATGTGAAGAGGGCGAATATACTTTCATTAAGTTTGTTCCTGAAACAACAGGAATTTTCCGTGCACAGTCTGATAACTCAGCATATGATGAAGAAATTCCTGACCCATGCTGTGATGTTTATGATGCACAGGGTAATCTTGTAGCATATCACGATGATATCAGTGTAGAAGATGCTGGAGACTACAACTTCGATTTAGTATATGAATTTGAAGCTGGCAAGGTTTATTTTATCGGTCTTTGGGATTATCAGGCAGGTAAAAAATGGGCATTCACATTTGAAGATATTTCAACACATTCATTTGAAGTGCCTGTTGAAGAGGAAGATGAAACAACAACTCCTGACGAAGATGCTGGTGCAGCAGTTATGAGTGAAGATGAAACAACTGAACCTGGTGACGATACAACAACTCCTGAAGAAACTCCAAAAACAGAAACAGTTGTTCATAACCTTACATTTGTACCAATGAAAGATGCAACTTGTATGGAATCAGGTTATACAGGCTATGCTTGTTGTGAAGAATGTGAAGATTTTGAACCAATCGGTTATTATGATATCGACCAGACAGAGCATTTCTTTGATGAAGATGGTAACTGTATGACAGACGGTTGTGACGAAATTGACCCTGTATTATCATGTACTCATATGTGCCACTCAACAGGTATTATGGGAACAATCTGGTCAGTTGTAAGATTCTTCAGCTGGCTTTTCGGAATAAAGGACAACTATATTTGTTCATGCGGTGTAGAACACTGGTAAATCAAAAATCAATAGTTCAAAGCCTTGGGTTAAGTCCCAGGGCTTTATTTTTAATAACTTTCTTGACACTTTCCATAAAGTGCTTTAATATATGTATGGGAGTTGATATTATGAAAAACATTATGAAAAAAGTAATGGCAGTTGTGCTTTGCCTTTGTATGTTCGGTACAAGTGAAGTTTCAGCTTGTATAGGTAGCGGTGAAGATTCTGCTTTTGATATTCTTCACAGATTTGTCAGCGTTTTTAAAGGAAGCAACAATGAACAATCTGATATTGAAATTACAATGGAACAGGACGAAATTTTCAAGGCAAAAGAATTTTTCAAATCTTCTCACGCATCAACTATTGTGAAAATGCCTAACGGTAATCTTATGTCAGCATTTTTTGCGGGTACTGCCGAGGGTGATGCTGATGTGCGAATCTGGTACAGCATATACGACGGTGAAAAGTGGAGTGACCCGCAACAGATGGCGTCATCTGACCCTGTTGCTCATTGGAATCCTGTACTTGTTAATTACGGTAGCTATGTAAGACTTTATTATAAAGTTGGTATGGAAATTCCATATTGGGTTACAAAATACACAGATTCATATGATAATGGTCAGACATGGAGTGAACCACAGGAACTTGTAGCAGGGGACACAAGCGGTGGCAGAGGTCCTGTGAAAAATAAAGTTCTTGTAACAAAAACAGGTAAAATAATTGCACCTGCATCTTCTGAACAAGGCGAATGGAAAGCATTTTTTGACATTTCCGAAGATGGTGGCAATACATGGACACGAACAGATTTTGTTGTTGCAAAGAATAGCAAGGGCAAGACTGTCGGTATGATTCAGCCAACACTCTGGGAAGACAGTGAAGGCAATATTCACGCATTATTCCGTACAAAAGCAGGTTGGATTTATCGTTCCGACTCTACTGACGGCGGATATACATGGTGTGAGGCATACAAGACAAATCTTATGAACAACAATAGTGGTATTGACTGCGTTACAACCGATAATGGTTGGGTGTGGCTTGTTCATACACCTGCAGGAATGAAGGTAAGAAACAGACTTATTCTTTCTGTTTCAAAGGATAATGGCGAAACATGGGAAGATGTTGCAACTCTTGAAAAAAGTGCAAATCTTTTTGCTGAATATTCATACCCTGCAATTATTGCTGATGGTGACAACCTTTATATCACATACACATTCAAAAGAAAAACAATTAAATATGTGTTCATAGAATTCTGAGCATAAAATCATAAAAATAAAGCGTAGAAGTACCGAATTGGTATCTCTACGCTTTTTGTGTTTTGTGTTATAAATTATAATTTTGCTGCAGCGTCCTTGTCCATAAAAATATGAACATCAGGGTGCACCTGTAAAATTGATGCAGGGCAAGAAGGTGAAATATCACCGTGTACAAGGCCGTAAATAGCGTCAGCCTTGCTTTTGCCTGTTGCAATAAGAATAATCTGCTTTGACTTCATAATTGAAACTGTGCCCATTGTAAGCGCATAGTGTGGCATTGGATTTTCGTCAAAGTAAATAGAGTTAGCGTCAATTGTGCTTTGTGTAAGCTGAACTTTGAATGAACCCTTTGTGAACTTTTCAGCAGGTTCATTAAATCCGATATGACCATTCTGACCGATACCTAAAAGCTGAACATCAATCTTCTTTTCGTCGATAAGAGCATCATAACGCTCACATTCTGCATCACTATCCTCTGCGTTACCGTTAAGGAAGTTAACATTGTCTTCATTCACATCAATGTGGTTGAAAAGATTTTCATGCATAAATGTGAAGTAGCTGTTTTTGTCCTCAACAGGAAGGTCACAGTATTCGTCAAGGTTGAATGTTGTCATATCCTTAAAGCTAACCTTACCTTCGTTGTAGCACTTGATTAAATACTTGTAAGTAGGAACAGGAGAAGCACCTGTTGCAAAGCCCATAACAGAATCAGGCTTCTGGTTTAACTGTTCAACCATCATATTGCCTACTGCAACAGCAATCTGTTCTGCGTTGTCAAAAATATGTAATTTCATTGTTTACACCTTCTCTTAAAATTTTCTACAGATTTAATTTTACCATATTATGAAAATATTGCAATAACAATTGTTATATTTGTTAAATTGGAGTTTATAGGGATGTTCGCGTAGTGGCTTTCCTTCCACGCCTGCATTATCAGTTCAGAATGCAAAGTGCAGAGTGCAGAAGGTCGGAACTGCGTTGCAATTATATAACAAAACCAATATGGTTATGTATGTAGGGGCGGATGAGTCTCACCTGCCGGTTCGGTCGGTGCTTCTGCTTCGCAGAGGTGTCCACCGGACACCCGCACCCTTCATCCGCCCGCAACAAATATATTATACTTTGGAACGGGACGATGAAGGCATCGTCCCCTACGAATTGTTTTCTTCGACAAATTGGAGTTTGTAGGGGAATTGTAGTGGTTATGATACTCCTTGGCTCCCCTGAAAGGGGAGCTGGCGAACGAAGTGAGACTGAGGGGTCTGTTCCTTGATAAATAAACTAACTGACACACTTTACAAACCCCTCTGTCACCTTGCGGTGACA
>JAZQUC010000176.1:0-5535 GCA_045631075.1 Candidatus Fimenecus sp.
ATGAATAACACCTGAAATAACAGGTCCACGCCAGATAACAGGCTGGTCTTCACTCTGAAGAAGCAAGTTAACGCTCATAATTCTTGTGCCTAACTTTGATTCCAATGGGAACATTCCTTCTGCTGTGCCTTCAGGATTACCGTGAACACCAAAAGCCTTTGGAATTGATGGGCCTGTAATATCAGCATCAAGAATTGCTGTCTGATAACCCATTGTCTGTGCTGTTACTGCAAGAGATGATGTTACAAAACTTTTACCAACGCCACCTTTACCACTCACAACACCGATAACCTTTTTAATGTCACTCATTGGATTTCCGGGAATGCGTAAATCCTGTTTTTTGCTGTCACAGTTTGATGAACAACTGTTGCAATTTCCACTACATCCACTCATTTTTATTAAACCTCTTTCGTAGGGGTCGGACGACCCGTTGTATTTATTATACGGGACGATGTGGGCATCGTCCCCTACATTTATTTTCCTACACAGAATTGTGCAAAAATTTCATTAACTACAAGCTCTGTTGCCTTTTCGCCTGTTAAAATCATAAGATTTTCAATGGCTGAATCAAGGCAAACTGTTACCGCATCCATTGTCATACCGAATTCAAGTGCATTTTCAGCATCTAAGAGTGCATCAAGTGCTTTTTTACAGCACTCACATTGACGGTCATTGACAATAGCAGTTGCAGATGTATCAAAATCTGCTGTACCAAGAGTCTGTTCAATTGCTCTTGTAAGCTCTTCTTTTCCCTTGCCTGTTTTAGCTGAGATAAAAACTGTCTGCGCAAAATATTCTTCAATTTTACCTTTTAGATAGTTTTTATCTAAATCGGTTTTATTGATAATTCCAATTGCGTTTTTGCCTTTACAAAGTTCAATAAGACGATAATCAGCATCGGTTAACTCTCTTGAAGCATCAAAAACAGCAAGAACAAGCTCTGCATTTTCAAGTCTTTTAACAGCACGGTCAACACCAATGCTTTCAACTATATCTTCTGTTTCACGAACACCTGCTGTGTCGGCAAGTCGAAGTGTAATTCCACCGACATTTACAGTATCTTCAACAATATCTCGTGTTGTACCTGCAATATCGGTAACGATTGACTTTTCTGTGCCTGAAATCAGATTCATAAGTGTTGATTTACCAACATTTGGACAACCTACAATGGCAGTATCAACACCCTCAAGTATAATTTGTCCCTTATCAAAGTCGTTTATGAGTTTTTGTAAGCTTTCACGACTTTCTTTTATATGATCTTTTAAATTATTATCCGACAAATCTTCAATTTCTTCATAAGGATAATCAACCCAAGCAGAAAGGAGTGCCATATCATAAACAAGTTTATCGTTAATTTTCTTGATTTCCTTAAAAAGTTTACCTTCAAGTACACCAAGAGCAATTTTTTCAGCCTGTTCACCCTGTGCAGAAATGATATTCATAACTGACTCTGCACTTGTAAGGTCCATTTTACCATTTAAAAATGCTCTTTTTGTGAATTCTCCAGGCTCTGCAGGAATTGCACCTGCTGAATATACTGCTTTTAAAACTTTGTCAGTTACAAAAAGTCCACCGTGGCAGGAAATTTCAACAACATCTTCACCCGTATAGCTTTTTGGTGCTTTGAAAACAAGTGCTACTACATTATCAATATTGCCTTTTTCGTCAGATGCCTTTCCGTAAAGTGCAGAATAACCTGAAAGCTCACACAATTTCTTGCCGTTGAATGAAGAAAAAATCTTGTCAGCTACGCTTATGGCATTTTCACCTGAAATTCTTATAACACCGATTCCACCAGGTGCTCGTCCCGTTGAAATTGCAGCGATTGTACTCATTTTTCTTCACCTGCTTTCTGCTTTCTTAATTCTCTGAAAAAGTCCGTTAATATTTTTGAACATTCTTCACCCATAATTCCGCCTTCATATAAAGGTTTATGAGTAAAATTCATATCAAAAAGCTGTGCTGCCGAAACGACAGCACCATTTTTTTCGTCTTTTGCACCGAAATACACATTTTTTATTCTTGAATTTATAATTGCACCTGCACACATGGGACATGGCTCGAGTGTAACATACATATCACAATGCCACAATCTCCAACCACCAAGATTTTTACAAGCATCATTTATTGCTTCAATCTCTGCGTGGTGCAAAGCATTTTTTACTATTTCTCTGCGATTTCGTCCTTCACCAACAATTTTACCGTCACAAACGATAATTGCGCCAACAGGAACTTCACCTTCCTCTGCAGATTTTTTGGCAAGAGAAAGCGCATATTTCATAAAATCTGATTTTTCCATAATTAAAAATTAATATTACTGAATGTTATTACAGTTATCATCATAATAGCCACTATCATCGGGCCATTTTTCACAAAGGCGGAAATTTTTTCACTTGTAGTTAATATTTTACTATCTTCTATCATTGTAACCTTGTATTTCAACTTTATAAGTCTTACAAGTCCCATTATTCCCATAATTGTGAAACAAATCAGCATAAGAACAACTGCCAGAACAGACGCATTTTCACCCAAATTATCATTTGTCGCAATAACAACTACCGAATAAAGGTTATTTACAAAATGAAGAATTACAGATGGCCAAAGACTTCCTGTTGCAACTGCAAGATATCCTAAAAGTAAACCACCAATAACAGTATATGGAATCTGAACCATATTACCGTGCATACAAGCAAAAAATACAGCCGATGTAATAATCGCAAACTTATCTCCGAATTTTCGAAGAGGTTGCATTACTATTCCTCGTATTACTGTTTCTTCAACAATTGCAGGAACAACCGCTACACTGATAACACCCAAAAAGATTTCTTTAAATCCCTTTAATTTAATGTCACCTACTGCAGATGTAAATTCAATTCCTAAAGATTCCTGAATAACAGCAGAAATTGAATTAATTGCCAATGCACTCATTACCATTATCGGTATAAAAACCATAACAAGGCTTATGGCAAATTCCTTATTATATGCTGTACCAAAAGGCAGCACATCAGAAGAATTTTTCTTTTTCATTGTTAAATGAATGATAAAGAAAGGAATTAGAATTGAAAAAAATGTTACAACAACATCAAAGGCAAGCATTGCAGTTGTTTCCGTATATAATCTGCTTACCGACGGAAACACCCACGATATCAACATAAGCAAAAGTGAAAAGCCGTATGATATTGCAACATAAAGAATAATAGCAAGTCCGCATTTCTTTCCTATTTTCTTTAACTCTTGTTTTTTCTCATCTTTCTGTGCTTTTTTTATTATATATTCATTATACAATTCAGTTCCGTAACCATAAGGTGACGAAGACCATCCACCAAACTGACCGTTCTGATTGAAATTATTATCCATTTATTTAACACCTTTTAGTCAGTTTTTATCTGCCACCCATAACAGTAATAGCAGTTTTTCTGTTTTCCTCTAACTTAATATTTGTCTTACCGTAAAGTTCAACCTGTAATTGCTGTGCTGCAAGAGGATAGTCAACAATCCAAATCCACGCAGTTGCTCTTGAGCTATATGGCATTCTTGTTTCTGGTGTAGGCATTGTCATTTCAGTAACCGTAAAATTAGCCCAACCATCTGTCACAGCCTTTGCCGCATAGTTTAAAATTGCTCTTCGGCTTATATTTGTTCTGATATTTGCAAGTATAACATCAGAAACAGCATTTATTTCAGCAAGTGTCGCACTCTTACATCTGTTGATTAAAGAATTTATTACCTGTCTTTGACGGGCAACTCGACTTATATCACCGTCTTTATCCGAATATCTTACACGGCTGAATCGTAATGCCTGTTCACCATTTAAAAGGACATTGTTTCCGCTTGGGAATCCATTTCCTAAAAATCCTGCAACATATGACGGAACATTAACGTTTACGCCACCAAGAACATCAATAACCTTTACAAAAGAGTCAAAATCAACCATTACATATCCGTCAATTTTGATTTTGTAGTCATTTTCTATTGTTTCAACAAGATATCCTGGACCACCGTTAGCGCAAGCAGCATTTAACTTTGCATATCGGTCAAATTGGTCCATATAGGTATAACTGTCACGCATAAAAGAAACCAGTTTTATTGTTTGTTTCATCGGATTAATAGAAACCAACATCATTACATCTGTATTTCCTTTTTCAGTAACATTTGCTCTATTAGGGTCTTTTGATGAAGCGTCACTGCCAATGAGAAGAACATTAATAACATTCTTCTCTGACATTTTTTCTCCTTCTTTTGTTGCCCAGTTTTTAAGTATTTCTCTGAAATCGCGTCCAGTAGCATCATCAATCTCACTGAAATCCATTGTTTCATCATCAATAAATTCTTTATTGATGTCAACTGTGGTTTTTTCACTGTCATCAAATTCAATCAAGCTGAATTTATATCCCACAAATCCTGCTACACCAATAACGAGCACAAGAAAAATAATGAAAAAAGGAAGAAGAATAATCAAATACTTTTTCTTTTTTTTCTTTTCTTCTTTTACGGGAGCATCATAAACTTCATTTATAATTTCCTTTTGTTCACTACCCATAAATATCTTTCCTTTCACAATGAAGAAAATTATTCTTCAACAGTTGCTTCTTCTGTTTCTTCTATTTCTTCATCTTCGTGGTTTGCCAAAGAAATAGTTGCAACCTTTTCACCATCTTTTGTTTTCATAAGAATAACACCCTTTGATGGACGGTTACATTCTCTTACCTGATCTGCAGGAAGTCGGATAATAATACCGTCAGAAGAAATCATAATAATATCCTGATTTTCTTCAACCATTTCAACAACACAAACTTCACCATACTGTTCAGTATGATAGTTTGTAAGTCCCTTACCGACACGGTTTTGAACACGATAGTTAGAAACGTCACTTCTTCTAACGTAACCCTTTTCACTAATTGTAAGAACTTTACCTTCGTCACCGAAAATAACCATACCTACAACTTCGTCACCGTCAGCGAGCGTAATTGCCCGAACACCACGAGCAGTTCTGCCGATTGCACGAGCATCGTTTTCCTTGAAACAGATGCTCATACCCTTACGAGTAGCAACCATAAGATTTTGTTCACCGTCAGTAAGTTTAACCCAGCGAAGCTCGTCACCTTCGTCAAGATTAATAGCAATAATACCACTCTTACGGATATTTTTGTATGCATCAAGTTCAGTTCTCTTGATAACACCATTCTTTGTAGCCATACAAAGGAAGTATTTATCTTCACCAAAATCAGGAACACGAAGCATTGCTGTAACTTTTTCGTCAGCAGTAATTGGAAGAATATTAACAATATTCATACCCTTACCTGTTCTGCTTCCTTCAGGAATTTCATAACCTTTAAGTCTGTACATCTTACCTTCAGATGTGAAGAAAAGAATATAATCGTGAGATGAACAGATAAACATACTTTCTGCATAGTCCTCTTCACGACGACTCATACCCTTGATACCTTTACCACCACGACGCTGTACTTGATAAGTTTCAACCGGCTGACGCTTGATGTAACCCATCTTTGTAAGAGTAAATACGCAATCTTCTTC
>JAZQUC010000177.1:0-3388 GCA_045631075.1 Candidatus Fimenecus sp.
GCTCCCCTGAAAGGGGAGCTGGCGAACGAAGTGAGACTGAGGGGTCTGTTCCTTGATAAATAAACTAACTGACACACTTTACAAACCCCTCTGTCACCTTGCGGTGACATCTCCCCTTTCAGGGGAGACAAGAATTTAAACACCCCTACAAATTATAATTTACACAAAAAACGGAGACTGAATTTATCAATCTCCGTTGGTTGTATTATTCGTAAATGTCAACTGCGCCTCTGCCTTCTGTTACCTTTGCAACGTAAGCAGCCACTTTCTTGTGTTCAGGATGAACCTTGTATTTTTCAAGCTCTTCCTCGTTTTCAGTTTCAACAACTAAAAGTGCATCAAAATTTCTCTCGCATTCTACCTGATTTTTAAGGAATGTGAGTTTTTTTATGTGTGGAATCATTGGTGGGAGGGCTTCGAGAGCATTTTTAACGATTTCAATGTTTTCGTCCTTTGTCTTTCCTTCAGCGTCCTTAAATTTCCACATTACAATATGTTTAAGCATAATTTATCACCTTTTCTGTTTATTGCCTCCCTCTGACGAGGGAGGTGGCACCGCAGGTGACGGAGGGAGAGATAGGTAAAGAATAAACTGACTACCCCTCAGTCACTTCGTGACAGCTCCCCTGACAAGGGGAGCCGATTTATTAATTACTTGATATTAAATAATGTTCTTGCGTTCTTATCTGTCAAATCAAGAATTTCCTGTGCTGTGCATCCACGCAATTCTGCAATTTTTTCTGCAGTATATGGAATGTGCAACGAATCACACCTTTTGCCCCTGAATGGTACAGGAGTCATATATGGTGCGTCAGTTTCGATTAAAAGCCTGTCACTTGGCACGTATTTTGCAACCTCGCAAGGCTTGACTGCATTTTTGAATGTGACAGCACCACCAAGACCGATATACATACCTAGTTTTATAATCTCTTTTGCCATTTCAACACTGCCTGAAAAACAATGAAGAACACCTTTTGGTTTGTATTTCTTTAAAATGTTAAGAGTATCTTCGTGAGATTCTCTGTCGTGAAAAATCACAGGTAAATCTAACTCGTTAGCAATTTGAATCTGCTTTTCAAGGAGAATCAACTGATTTTCACGACTATCTTTTTCATAGTGATAGTCAAGACCGATTTCACCGATAGCAACGCATTTTTCGTCTTTTGCTAACTCTTTTATTCTTTCCAACGCTTCGTCTGTGTATGCGTCATTTTCAAGGGGATGAAAACCTACTGCAGAGTACACAAAATCGTATTTGTGAGAAAGCTCTACTGCAAATTCACTTGTTTTAACATCAACACCACAACAGACAACACCTGAAATTCCTTTTTCTTTAAAAGAAACGAGCAGTTCGTTTCTGTCAATATCAAACTGCTCGTCGTCATAATGTGCGTGTGAATCAAAAATGTTATGATACATTATCTTATTCTCGCTCCGTTTGGCATACTTTCGTCAACAAAGACAACCTTTGCATCTTCTTCTGTAATGTCTGCTGCAAGAATCATACCACAGCTTTCAACACCACAAAGAACAGCAGGCTTAAGGTTTGCAACAAGGATAACCTTTTTGCCGATAAGGTCTTCCGGCTTGTACCATTTTGCAATACCACTTGCAACGATTCTGTCAACACCTGTGCCATCGTCAAGAGTGAGTTTAAGAAGCTTTTTAGCCTTCTTAACTGGTTCACAGTTCTTAACTTGTGCAACACGGAGTTCAACCTTCATAAAGTCAGGGAATTCAATTGGTGCAAGTCCTTCGATTTTTGGTGCAGGAGCATTTGCTTTTTCTTCTGCTTCCTTTTTAGCCTGAAGTTCAGCAATAAGCTTTTCACCGTCAATTCTTGAGAAAAGTGGTGTAGCAGTACCAACTGTGATACCTGCTTCAATTCCACCCCATTCCTGAATGCTTTCGTAAGTTGCAACTGCAACATTCAACTGTTCTGCAATTTTAACTGCAGTTTCAGGCATAACAGGGGAAATAAGTGCAGAAAGAACACGGATACCTTCAAGAAGATTATAAAGAACTGTACCGAGTTTTTCTTTCTGTGCTTCGTCCTTTGCAAGTGACCAAGGCATTGTTTCGTCAATGTACTTGTTGCAACGACGAGCAAAGTTAATTACACATTCAACTGCATCACTCATCTTGTATTCTGAAATGTATTTTTCAAAGCCTGCAAGAGCCTTTTTAGCAGAGTCTTTCAAATCTTCGTCAAATTCAGTTGGACAAGTTGGAGCCTGAACAACACCATCAAAATACTTGTTCTGCATTGCGATAGTTCTGTTTACAAGGTTGCCAAGAGTGTTTGCAAGGTCAGTATTGAAACGGTCAATCATTGCTTCATAAGTGATTGAACCATCGTGTGCGTGTGGCATTTCTGAAAGAAGATAGTAACGAACAGCGTCAACACCGAAAATCTCTGTAAGGTCATCAGCATAAATAACATTACCACGGGATTTACTCATCTTGTCTTCACCAAAAAGAAGCCATGGATGACCATAAACCTGCTTTGGAAGTGGCTCACCAAGTGCCATAAGCATAATTGGCCAATAAATTGTATGGAATCTTACAATATCCTTACCGATGATGTGAACATCAGCAGGCCAGTATTTCTTGTAATTGTCACCACTGCCGTCAGGGTCATAACCTAATGCAGTAATATAGTTTGAAAGAGCGTCAATCCAAACATAGATAACGTGCTTGTCATCAAATGAAACAGGAACACCCCATTTGAATGATGAACGAGAAACACACAAGTCCTGAAGTCCTGGTTTGATAAAGTTGTTAAGCATTTCTTTTTTGCGTGCTTCAGGGTAAATGAAGTTTTCGTTGTTTTCAATGAATTCCTCAAGCTGTTTCTGATATTTTGAAAGACGAAGGAAATATGTTTCTTCCTTTTCCTTGTGAACATCTCGACCACAGTCAGGACATTTGCCGTCAACTAACTGGCTTTCAGTCCAGAAAGACTCACAAGGAGTACAGTAAAGACCTTCGTATTCACTCTTATAAATATCGCCCTGGTCATAGAGCTTTTTGAAAATTTTCTGAACAGTTTTTTCGTGATAATCGTCAGTTGTACGAATAAAATGGTCATAAGTTGTATTGAGCAAATCACAAATACCCTTGATTTCCCCTGCAACCTTATCAACATATTCTTTAGGACTAATACCAGCGTCCTTTGCATATTCTTCGATTTTCTGACCGTGCTCGTCAGTTCCTGTCAGAAAGAAAACATCATAGCCCTGCATTCGCTTGAACCTCGCAATAGCATCGGTCAACACGATTTCGTAGCTGTTACCGATATGAGGTTTGCGTGAAGTGTACGCAATGGCTGTTGTGATGTAAAACTTTGGCTTTTCACACATAGAAAACGCCCCTTTCTGAAATATTT
>JAZQUC010000178.1:0-1502 GCA_045631075.1 Candidatus Fimenecus sp.
GTTTTTAATAGGGGGGATATGAATGCGTAAGTGTTCTCTTGAAAAAATGAACCTTGTTTTTGCTGAAATTGCAAAAAATGCAGCTTTATATCTTCCTGTTGACCAGAATGATGGTAGTGCTGCTTATAAAAAATGGGAAGAAGGCACAATTTGGAGCAACGCTCTTAATACTGTAAGAAGCCCTAAGGACTTTTTCTTCCCACAGACTGAAGACTTGATGAAATTCAAGGTTTCAGGTAAAAATATTGAAGTTGAAGATACAAGAAGCGAATCAGAAGACTTTGTTGTTTTCGGTGTTCGTGCTTGTGATGTAAAGAGCTTTGACATTCTTGACAGAGTATTCCTTACAGAGCCTGTTGATAGCTTTTATGGTTCAAGAAGACAGCATGGTGTTATTATTTCACTTGCTTGTTCAAGACCTTCAGAGACTTGCTTCTGCAAGACTTTCGGAATTGACGCTTCTGAACCTGCAGGTGACATTTCTGCTTGGAAAACAGAAACAGAAATTTTCTTTAAGGCTAACACTCAGAAGGGTGAAGACCTTATGAATAAGCTTTCAGCGTTGACAGAAGAATGTGATGACACAGCTGTTAATGAACAGAAAGCAAAAATCAACGCAATTATGGATAAACTTCCACTTAAGGACCTTACAACAGATGCTTTTGGTGGTGGAAAGACAAGTGAATTGTTCAATGCTCCTGAATGGGATGAATTGTCACAGACTTGTTTAGGTTGTGGTACTTGTACTTTCGTTTGTCCTACTTGTCAGTGTTATGACATCAAGGATTTCAATACAGGTAACGGTGTTATTCGTTTCAGATGTTGGGACTCTTGTATGTATTCTGACTTTACAAAGATGGCACACGGTAACAACCGTAACAGCCAGAAGGAACGTTTCCGTCAGAGATTTATGCACAAGCTTGTATATTTCCCTGAGAACAATGACGGTGAATTCAGTTGTGTAGGTTGCGGACGTTGTCTTGCAAAGTGTCCTATCTCAATGAATATTGTAAAAGTAATGAAAAAGATTGGAGGAAACAGAAGTGAATAATATCAACGAAACTTTGATTCCAAAAATTGGTGTCATTACAGATGTTCGTATAGATACACCTGATATTAAAACTTTCAGAGTTGTAACTCCTGATGGTAAAAAAGCATTTGACCACAGACCAGGTCAGTGTGCAATGCTTTCAGTACCAGGTGTCGGTGAAGCAATGTTCTCAATCACATCTTCACCAACTAACGAAGAATATATGGAATTTTCTATTAAGAAATGTGGTTGCGTGACTGACTGGTTGCATCAGGCAGAACCAGGTCAGCAGATTACAATCAGAGGACCTTATGGAAATCCATTCCCTGTTGACGATGTGTTCGCAGGAAAAGACCTTCTCTTTATTGCAGGTGGTGTTGGTTTAGCTCCACTTCGTTCAGTAATCAACTATTGCCGTCACTATCGTGACCGTTATGGCAAGATTGATATTGTATATGGTTCAAGAAGCAAG
>JAZQUC010000179.1:0-17189 GCA_045631075.1 Candidatus Fimenecus sp.
GTATGTTTTACGACAAGCATCAGCCATAGCACAAGCAGTTTCTTTTGAATATACTGAATATTTATCGATTATTTCTTCCGGTACTCCCTGCATTATTTTTGCTTCATTACTATATGTGACAAAAGCACCTTTCATAATTCCTGATGCACCTTCTGTGTCTGTTATAAGAGATGCAAGTTGTCCCGAAGTGCAACTTTCCATAGTTGTGATTGAAATGTTTTTTTCTCTCAATGTTTCAGTAAGTTTGTGGTAATCATTTCTGATTTCCTGTTCATTATATATCTTCACGGTAAATCTCTCCTTTTAGAATATTATACCCATCTTACTTCATTGTATCATCGTACTTTAGTGCAGAAAAGGATTTCTGCAAATTGGAATTTATCCTATTATAAATACCGATATTCTTTCAGTTTCTCGTAAAATTCATAAGGTATCACTAGATTTCCTTTACCTATACCCATTGAAATGTCAGGCTTGTTATCACCGTGAAAATCACTGCCACCGCTTTGAAGCAGATCGTGTTTTTCGGCAAGCAGCTGTGCCGTTTTCTGTGTTTCCAGGTCGTATTCAGAATATATTGTTTCCATTCCCACAAGACCGTTGCTTTTTGCAAGATTAAGAAACGCATCAACTTCGTCAGCATCCATTCCGAGAAACGGATGTGCACATACAGGTACAGCACCTATTGAACTGAGATATCGTATAATTTCAAGTGCTTTAAACCTTTTGGACGGTGTATAAAACTGACTATCGGGAGATAAGACTGTGGCAAAAGCCTCTTTCATATCGCTGAAGTATCCTTTTTCAACGAGTGCTTTTGCTATATGAGCTCGGTTGATATACGCTCTGGCATTTTTTGATTTTATCTCGTCATAATCAATCATATATCCTCCGTTGCGAAGATTCCTGACAAGATTTTCGTTGCTCAATTCTTTAAAAACCTTTATTTTGCCCATCATATGGGAAATTTCATCGAATTTTTCTTCAGGAAGAAATAAACCAAGGATATGTCGTTCTTTGTTATTAAATTCGGTAGAGATTTCAATTCCGGCTATAGTAATAACATCACTGTTTTTACCTGCATTAATAAAATCTTTCAGTCCATCAACGGTATTATGGTCACAGAGTGCAACAGCTGATATATTCTGCTTTTCAGCAAGTCGAACAAGCTCGGCAGGAACCAATGTACCGTCGGAATACATTGAATGAACATGAAGGTCACATATCATAATATTACTCCCCTTTATGAGTTATATTATATCATCAGCTTTTATCTTATGAATTGTACTTTAGTGCAGAAATACAAAAAATAGCAGGGTTTTTACACCCTGCCATAATAAATTATTTAATAACGATTGAACTCATAATTGCTTCAAAATCAGCCATTGGGAATTCAACATCTGTGTAATAATAACCGTTGATGTCCAGTTCAGCACGGACATTGCGATAATCAGCAGCTTCATCAGGAATTAAATAATAACCATAGAAGTTATAATCAACCCAATTTGCAGTATCTTTTGTGAAATATCTACCGTCAAGAATTCCGTATTCTGCAGAAACAGTTTCACCTAAAGTAATTGAACTGCTGTCTTTGTAATAGTCTCTGTCATAATTCACATATTCATCAACATTGTCAAAGCTACCAGTGTTGCTAATATTAAGTTCACCGATTTTTTTACCGTCAGCATTCATAATATCAGCCGCAATCCAGAACTGGCTTTCACCTGCCTGAGTATTAGCATCTGTAATCTTATAACCATAACCTTCAGGAATTACAAGTTCCATATAGCTATTATAAAGCTTTGCAGATCCAACGCCTTCAAGTTTTTCAGCGATTTCTTTTTCCTCAACCTTATTTTCTGTTGGTGCCTCTGTTGGTGTATCCGTTGTCTGTTCTGTGTCATTACCTGATGGTGTTTCGCCACCATTGTTTTTGTCACCACATGCTGCAAGTGTCAATAACAAAACAAGTGCTAACATAATTGCAAGAAATTTTTTCATATTTCCCACTCTCCTGTATTTTTTATATATTTTGATACATCATTTACCAATGTATCATCTACATTATAAAACTATTTTTTTTAAATTACATTGTACTTTAGTGCAGAAATGCTGAATAGGTCCCAATTTTTGAACTCCCTTTAAACGGAGACAAGAATCGGGACCTTTATATTTTATAATTGTTTATTAAACTCTGTTTCTATTTGAAGCGGAGTTTTCATGTTTAATTTTCTGTGTGGACGTTCTTCATTATAAAAATGTATGTATTCTTCCATTACCATCTTTAATTCTTCTGATGAATTATATAAATTATGATAAATCGCTTCTTTCTTTAATGTGTGAAAAAAGACTCGCAAACAGAATTATCATATGGCTTTCCCGGAGTTGAAAACGACTGTTTGACATTTTTACTTTTTAGGTACTGTCTGAAAATATAAGAAGTGTATTGAACCCCTTGGTCACTATGCAACATTAAGTTTTCAGGATTCCCTCTTTTATCGAAAGCGACATCAAAAGTTTTCATTGTGAGAGTAGTATCTATAACATTTGATATGCCATAAGAAATTGCCATTCTTGAAAACAAATCCAATATTATGCAAATATAATAATATTCATTACCAACCTTAACATAAGTAATGTCAGAAACCCAAACTCGATTTGGTAAGTCTTGTTTAAATTCACGATTTAAATAATTTTTGAAATAATATCTTGGAATAGACTTTTTATGTTCAGCCGTATACTTTGGTTTTTCTACTTTTAACCCCATTTCTTGCATTAACCGACAAACTCTCTTTTCACTTACCTGATAACCCATTTCTTTTAACTTGTACTTTATAGGTTTTCGACCAAAGCGTTTTTTACTGTCTAAAAATATTTGCTTTATTATTGGTTTTAGTTGCTCATCATCTTTCTCGCGTTGTGTTATTTTCATTTCACGTCGCTTTCTATTATAATATGTCCCACGAGGAAGATTTAGCGCTTCACATAACACATGTATGGAGTATTGCCCTTCAAGCTCTTTAATTGCCGCCATTTTATCATCGATTGAGGCGTTAACACCACAAGACGCTTTACGGACAACTTCTAGCATACATTCCGTTTTCTTCAAATGAGCTTGCGATTGACGAAAATTTTTATATTTTGAACTACCATCAATAATAAGGTCATGCTCTTCGCTATAATTTTTCTTCCAGTCAAACAACGATGTTTGAGAAACACCGAATTTTTCTAAAGTTTCAGCAATTGTATGATTCCCTTCATAATACTTAACAACCGCTTCCTTGAATTCTTGAGTATAAATTTTAGGTGACAAAACAAACTCTCCTTTGATATAAACTATAAATTATTATATCAAATAGACACATTATCAATGTAGTTTCTCATTTTGCATGTGAATGCTTTCAATCAAATTCATAGTTTTGGTTAATAAAAAATATTATATTTTTTATATATTGATTGATAATATTCTTGACAAAATGTGAAATTCCTCCTACAATATATTATAGAACATTTGTTCTATAAGGAGGTTTTAATATTTTAGAAAATTTATATGTAAAAGCAAAAGATGATGTTTTTTATCCAGTTTATGAAAAGAGTGATAAATGGAAACATTGGGTTTGTCAAAATGATGAAAAAGCATGTCAAGAATGCAAGGATATGCATGGTAAAATATATAGTAAATATGAAGCGCACCTTTATTGGGTTATCAACCACATCCGAATTGTCGGTGTTTAATATCTTATATGAATAGTATTGAAGTTGGATATGCAACAAAAGACGGTAAAAACGGGGCAGATTATTGGTTAAAAACTTATGGTAAACTACCAGATTACTATATCTCGTTTGCAGAAGCAGAAGAAAAAGGGTGGCAAAGAGGTGACTCTCCATCAAAATATTTTGAGGCTTTAATGTTAGGTAGTAAAATCTATCAAAATTCCAACGGACATTTACCAGATGCGCCTGGTAGAATATGGTATGAAGCTGATATAAATTATTATTCGGGCAAAAGAAACAAGCACAGAATATTATATTCCAATGACGGTCTCATGTTTGTAACATATGACCATTATCGCACATTTTACGAAATCACGTTAGAAGGAGTGATAAATTATGAAACAGAAAATAATTCAAAGAGTAATAGATTTTACAGGATGTAAAACATGGCAGGAATTTGAAGAAACCATCAGATTGTCAATGGAGTTCCCTGAATGGTACGGGCAAAATAGTGATGCTCTTTGGGATATTCTCAGTGAACCTTGTAGCGAATTTATAACTTTTAAGGGTGTCAACAGCTTGCCCGATAATCTCATAACCAGATTTGAAAAATACTTACCAATATTTGAGAGAAATAAAGCATGGCAAGCACAATGGAATAGATATTTTGATTTTAAAATTGAAAGTTAATGCTTTATTTAAAGTTGTAATTTGTTGAAGGAGAAAAACAAATGAAAAAAGCTGTTATAGATTTAACCGATTGCAAATATATTATGGATTTGCATGAGCGAATCAGAGTTTCACTCGATTTCCCTGAAGGATACGGAAAAAATTGGGATGCTTTCTGGGATATGATAAATCGGGATTGTGAATACCATTATGTAATAGTAAAAGGTAGCAATACTGTCACCAAAGAATTAGAAGGTTCTATTGAAAAAATGCGTAAAATAATGGAAAGAAATAAACAATACTGGGCTAATTCAAAATGCCCATTTGACTACGAGTTTATTGACTGATTAATTGATTGCAACGCTAATTGCAAAAACGACGAATTGTATCAAATAGCGTAGTCAACGCCAAATCAGATACCACTATTGATACAATTTGCGTTGATAGTGGTATCGTTGTTTTATATAGTATTTAAGCCATTTAAAAGCATTAAGCGTTGCAGTTGGGATTTTGTCGTCCCTCTTGCAACGCTTTATTATTATCTATTTAGTTGATTACATAGAAATTCTCTCTAACCTATCGTTAAATTACTGATAATCGTTAAGTAGCTGAAATGCAGCTGTTACAACACTATATTTAATAATGATATCTACCGCAGTCGCAAACCTTGTTTGTTTTGAACACTTTCCAGAAAACAGAAATTACTTTATGCACAAAACCTTTGAAACCTGATTTATGACAGATATGGTTGCAATCCGAAATAGTAAATTCTCCTGCATCAGGCTCTGCATTTTTAATATCATCAGGAATGTTGTCAAGATATTCTTCTCGTACGCCTGAATTTTCGATAACTGAAAGTGCAATTTCATCCCAGTTTCCGTCAGGTACATAATGTGCATTTGAAATAACAGTACCTGGTTCAATTGAGCCTGTTGTGGTATAGCTTTCTGATGTGGAATAGTTGTTATCCCACACATTGTTACCCTTATTACCCCACCAACCACAATCAATAGCTGCATGGCTTGGGTCTATGTCGATAACATTCTTCTCACCATAAACGTGTTGTGTGCCTTCATCAATGTGAATACCTCGGATATGATAACTGTGACCACCCAATGCGCCTATACCAATAATATAGTTTTCACTGATTTCTGTACCAGGCATATCACCAAGAGTATAGATGGCACCCGAATCACTGAGTTTTGTTATTGTATTAATAAATTTGTTGTTGACAACCTTGTTGTTCTTAGTCGTTGTTGTTGGAACACCCGGAACTATTGAATCTTCCGAGCCATTCATATTCCACCAACCCCAACCAAGGCTGATACCTGAATATGGTGTATTCTCCACATTATTGTATTGAAAGAGCATATTTTCAGCAGCATAAACCATTACCGCTGAACCACCCCAGAAAAGTCTGCATGTGTTTTTGAAAAGGTTATTAGTAATAGTTAAATCTTTACACACGCCTTCTGTGCCTACATCATACTTTTCCCTGTCACTATGAATACCGTAGTCGCTGTTTTTGTCACCGATATACATATGCTGTGGATGGCCTATTACAAGCTGTGAACCTGCAGCATCAAAGAAAATGTTTCCATCTATCACAATGTTTACTGTGTCATTTAATATAGAAAGACCATCATTACCTATATTACGGATGATATTGTTTTTGAACACAATGTCAGAAGCAGATTCCACCTTTATAACTGCAGGGCCTAAGTCATAAGCTCTGTAAATATATTCATGCCAGAACTCTTGTGCATAAGCATGAAGAAATGATGCCCCTTGATTTGTTGCTCGACCAAAGGAACCATCAACCTCACAAAGATTCCAATCCGTATATGCAAATGTTAGCCTCTCAAAAGAGATATTGCTCACTCTATTAGCTGTAGTTTTGCCCTCAATTTTGATAAGCTCTTCTGTTTCAGGCACAACCACCTTTGCTGTATTAAGATTTTCATTTTCTCTTGGACAATAGTATAATTTATGTTCAGTTTTGTCAAAATAAAATTCGCCCGGTTTACCAAGCCATTCAAAAACATTATACAAAGTATTAGTCTGGTCAAATTTATAGTCGTTACCCCAACCAGGAGTCTGTGCTATAGCACCATAAGGCATTTGAAGATTAGCATATATTTTTGTGCCTTTTTTATCGAGAGAATCAACACAGACAATAGATGTATTCCATGTTGTCTGCGTCATCAACTCGATGTCATCTGCATTTCTTGTGTTTGCAGGAATATCTTCAGCTTTAAAGATAGTACCCGCTTTTTCTGTACCTGAAATCCAAGCCCAATCGGCACTTTCGCCTTCAATTTTATACTCACCAAAAGAACCTTGACCCTGAACAACCCTACTTGTCATAAAGGCACGCTGACCGTTAATGTATAATGAACGAAGCTTTCTGTCACGATTATATGAAATGCTGTAAACACCGCCACTTTCATATTCCCACTGACCAACAACTTCTTGCCCACCACTTATAACAGGATTTGCATTATTAGCTGCCACATAACGGATTTTGCAATTTTCACTACCACTATCTTTTTCATCAAACACAATGGTTTCATCCACATAATATGTGCCATCACCAATTTCAACAACAATATCTCCATTGGATTTATCAAGCGTTCTAACATATTCCTTTGCCCTGTTGATTGTTGCAAAAGGATTACTTTTAGTACCATCACCTGTGACATCATTACCTGTAACAGAGACAAATACGCGATGTGCAATAGTATCTATACCCTCAGCAGATATATTAAAGCACAATGTAGTAATCAAAATAATCGCAACTAATAATAAACTGACTATCTTTTTCATTCTGATTTATTCCTTTCATTTGCTAAAACAATTATATCATTTACCAAATAAAAATCAATATAAAAAGCATAAGCGTTGCATTTGGGATTTTTACTCCCCTCTGCAACGCTTCTTTATTTACCAATTATCAATAATTCAGGTTTAATAAGCACATCAACAAATACTTATTTTCTCTCACTAAATTGCTGACTTTGCTTTAATTGAAAATGTTTATTTTAACTTTTCTTATCACTATACTCTGTAAATAATATCTGACAATTATTTTCGTTAAGACCACTTACATTGATATATGTCTGTGAATCTGCTTTAAGTTCCGAAATACGCACTCTGTGAGTTACACTTCCGTTAAGTATATCCCCATACTTTTCTTTATAATAAATGAGAATTTCTGATGTTATGTCTTCACGCGAAACATTTCTTACAGATATTGAACCATCAAGAACACTGACCTCATATTTACCATCACTAATGGTAGGTACATTTTCAAAATTAACAATATTTTCTATCTTCCAGCCCGTGTATATTTCATCAGAAACAAATTCAACAGGCTCGTTACATATAAGCATTACCTTTGTTCCACGCAATAACACAGAAATATTAAAGGTAAATGAATCATTTTTATTTTTTGCTGTAAGAAGTGCATATTCCACATCAACATCCGACACGTTTTCTGCCACAAGTGCCAATCTGCCATCATATTCACATATTTTTGTAATTTTAAGCCATCCGTCAACATAAATTTCTGTGTCATATTCATTGGTATTGTTAGTTGCAACATTATTATCAACCAAATGAACTACCACAAATATGGAAAAGACAAGCAAAAATATCAGTGCTATGGCAATAAATATTTTTTTCATATAAACACCTATTTTCAAGAAACGGAGTTCGCTTTATCAGTTGCAAACTCCGTTCTTTCTTAGTTATGCCTCATTAAAAGGTATATCATAACATATTGCATCGTCAGAACCCGCTACCAAATCCTTGAAATGTAATTATTGTTTTTCGAACTACATTTTACATCATTATATTGAAATCCCAAACCAAGCAAAAATCGCTCTGAAGAATTCAATCAACTTATTATATATACCCACTATAGAATCGAAAAATCCTTCTGTAGAGCTGTTATTATCCGTTTCACCATTATTATCCGGCTGAACTTCAGTTTGCGTATTTTCAATAGTTACGACAACAGTTACAGCTTTTGAAATATCTGTATATCCGTTTTCATAAGCGCCTGCCACAACATAAGTGCAAGTACCACTTTCACTTGTTTTTATTGTTACAATCCACTCAATAACATCTTCATTTTCAAGTTGACTTACAACACGTTCAATTTGATATGGTGTTATTACATTGCCATCTTCATCCGTGATAATAAGAGAATCAACATCCTTGGATGTATTAAGTCTTATTGTAACAACACTATTTCCATTATCATCTGTTACAACACTTGGCTTGTTTTTCTGTTCAACACCAAGTGCTGCAGTTCTCATTCTCATAAGTGAATAAGCATCTCTGGTTGTCCCGGATGTTGCAGCAACCTTAAGCACTTCATTTTCAACTGATGTTGGAATACGGAAATAACCTTTACCACCTAACTGTGAAAATGTCCACTTAAGATTCGTGATAGAAAGAACACTTCCTTCTTCACCTGTATTCTGAATAACAACAGTTCCTGTTGTGTAATAATTATTACCATCTGCAGCTGTAACCTGTTTCCAAGTAAGCTTACCATCGCTTGACATAATTGAGTTAAGTGAATAATAAATATCTGTTGCAGTACCCAACTTAACTTCAGTCATTTTTGAGGCATATGAAACAGTAAGTGCAGGATTTCCACAGGCAAGTTTTGCACCAATCTGAACATCAGTAGGAACTGCAGTTGCCCATATTTCAAACGCAACAGCCTGGTCTTTTGCAAGATACAGTTCATTGTTTGGACCCGCATACTTATAAGTTTCAATATCGTTATCAAGTGCCGCGATACCATCTATGAAGATAATACCCTGTTTATCTGTTTCAGATAATGAATCAGCTCCTACAAGCATATCCTTGAGTTCAAGATAGTTAGGATAAAGCTCATCATCAGTTGCATATGCATCTTTTACATCCTTATCCTTTATGTCATCGTAAACACCTGCAG
Source organism: Candidatus Fimenecus sp. (assembly GCA_045631075.1). Classification (GTDB taxonomy): domain Bacteria; phylum Bacillota; class Clostridia; order Oscillospirales; family Acutalibacteraceae; genus Fimenecus. The sequence continues at coordinate 9,356 of JAZQUC010000179.1, forward strand.
GAGAATAAATCTTAATAGCATCAAGATAAACTCTGTAGTAATCTGTTTTGTCATCTGCTGTAGATGAATGGCCAAAAATACTTGTGAATGTAGGAGTTATTGTTACATTGTAGTTACCATATTCAAGGTCTGTTATCTTAATAACAGGAATCTGATAAAGAGTCTCTTTTGTATCTTTTTCAGCCACTACCCAACCATAAGCATATGCATATACAGGGTTATCAGTTTTTGTTTCTGTTATATTACCATCTGCGTCATAATAATGAGCAACCTTAGTAATTGCACCATTTTCATCATAATATCTTTCTTCCGATGTACAAGTACCGTCTTCCGCCTTATACATTGTTGTTAATGATGAATCAAGTGTTGGCTTACCATTATCATCCATATAAATCTGACCGTAATTATAACCATAGAATGTATCAACAACATTATTTACTACAGTAACATTATTTTCATCCTTAACCGTTACACTGAATGCACCTGTTGTAGAATCAGTAATGCTTATAAGGTCGAATCCTGTACCTGTGAATGAAAATTCAACAGTTGGCCACGCAGCACCAGAACCACCGCTGTATTTAGAATTAGGGTTATTCTTTTTACTTACATCAACATAATGGACAGACCCACCACTATACTCTGCAAATGACATATAGTTTGTTTCATATCCGTACGGATTTGCTTCACTATCAGTAAGGTCAGCACTCTGCTTCAATGATGTATCCTGCATACCGTCAGTTTTCCATATACCATATTCATTTACTGAATTATCGTATGATGCAGGCACTTTACCATTTGTATAAGTTATTGTTTCAAAGGTATCCTCATAATAAATTGCAGTTGCAGGAACGAATGTTGTTCTTTCAATCTGATAATAGACAACATCGTCTGCATATGTAGGGTCACCTGTAATTTTTGCACATACATAGAAATGCTCGGATTCTGTCATATTCATAGATTTCAGACTATATGACACATTGCCTTCCTTATCAATTGTACAAGTACCGTATTTCATTCCTTCCACAGTGTAAGTAACACCCGTTTCGAATGGAACAATAATTTCAGGCAATTCAAATGTATATGTAGAAGCAACATCATCGTTAACAGCACAAATACCAAGATATTCAACTGTTACATCGTTATCAATAGCAGCCTGTGAAAGATTGTTGTTTTCTGTGATGTCATACTCAACCGGAAGACCATAGTCAAGAGTAAGGGTCTGGTCTATGATTTTTACTTCTTCAGATGTTTCCAAAAGGTTAAATGACATACGACAGTTAGAGTCAGATGCACCTCTTTCAAGATAGAAGAAGTTAAGAGTATGAACCTCACCGTCTGTTATTACTTCGTGAAGTTTCTCAAGTGCTGCAACAGCATCTGCGTTATAACTTGCAGCTTCAGGGTCATTTTCCACTAATTTGCTGTATGAATATGTATATTCGTACTCGTCACCCTTTAGCTGGCCATCAGCAACATCCATTGCGTACTGATAATTAATTGTACAGTTAGTGAAGTTGATTGTTACTTCACGAGCACCGTGAAGACCACCATTATCAAGTACAAGAACGCCATCAATATATACATAAACGTCATCGTCACCCGAGAAGTTGAATACAACGTCTTCACCATTAGCGTGTTTACCACCCTTTGGAATATAGAAGTTATGTTCAAATGTGAAGCCGTAGTGATAAATAGCATCCTCACCGGTATAATTTGTTGTTCCTTGCTTGTAGTTGAATGGGAAGAAGCCCGAACCTGAATGCGAACCGTTAGCGTTCCAACTTCCAACCTCATTAAGCTCCATATCAACCTTATGATTTTCGTCATCAAAATCAGCCTGAACAAGATATGTAGTATCTTTACTATCAAAATGGTAAGTATTTACACCATATTCGTCTGTGCTGATGAAAATTGGGAATTCTGCGTCCCAGTAATATTTTGCAAAGTCACCTGTTGTTGCATCTGTAACTTTACCGTCAGCATCAAGACTTTCACGAGAGAATAAATCAGGGAAATAAACACTGATTCCGCTGAGATAATCAAGTGTTACTGTCTCATAAGATGTACCTGTATCAAAGCTATATGTATAGTTGGTTACATCATACATATCACCAGGCCCGTCGTTTGCATATGAAAGTGGTTCATTATAGGCTGTATGAGATGTTATAACACCCTTTTCAAGTGTTGAACCTGCAAGTCCCTGAACTGATGCACCATCGTATACAGGTTCACCGTTAAGCACCGGGTCAGTTGCACCGTGTGTATTATCCTTTGTCCAAACATTCCAAAGAGAAAGTGTTGGCCATGTACAATATTCAAGGGCTGGGTAATTTGATACAGCATTTCTGTCACTTGAACCATTATATGGAACACCCGTGAACTGCAATGTATAAATTCTTGCATACGCTTCAGCAACACCCTCAAGTACTGCATCTGCGTAACCATCTGCCCAATTACGTGTATCGTATCCAATAATTTCTTTAATCTGGCTTACAAGATTACTATCAGCAAGAATTGCATTTTTCATCTGCTGAATAGAGATATTGTTCATCAACAGACCACCGGCAGAATAATCAGATGTGCCGTTTGCATTACTGTAGCCATATTTAAAGAGTGTACCGTCAATTTTCTTGATGTCCATTTCAAGGGCATCAATAGCCACATAAATAGCTTCAGTTGCAGCTACATAATCAGATGTTGATGAATTTACATCAGAATATACTTCTACACCATTTTCAAGACATTCAAGTAATGCCTCAAAGCTTGTTCTTGTATAATCCGAATAGTCTTCAGCAATACCTGCAAGCAAAGCATTATAAAGGTCTGCCTTTTCGGAAGAAACCACCTGTTGTTTTGAATACAACCACATTTTTGTGTTTTCCGATGTACTGTCAACTAAATAGAAATATTCCCATTCACGACAAACATATAAAGGAAATCCCATTGCGGTAGAACTGACTGTAACTGAACCATCACCATTTGCAGTAATAGAAAATTCTTGTGGTGTATCACCAATCAGCAACATATAGTTATCTACATAAAGATATTTGCCTGTTTCTTTGTTCTTGATGTAGTAGTTACTGCCACCCCGATGAATAAATTCAAATACATTACCATCATCAGTATTAAAACTTTCGTAAGTATATGCAGAATTCGATGCAATAACTCCATCATAAATAGAATCACTACCAGCTACTGACCAACCATCAAAAATCTGACCTGATAAAACATAATCCTTATTAAGATTTGCATTTTTCTTACTATTAATTACGAACTCTCCACCTGCTATACCATTTGAATTAACAGTATAAATTGAATATGGAGCAGATGGGTCAGGTGTTGACGGACTATCAGGGACAGAAGAGTTAGGTTCTGAATACAACCACATTTTTGTGTTTTCTGATGTATTGTCAACTAAATAGAAATATTCCCATTCACGACAAACATATAAAGGAAATCCCATTGCGGTAGAACTGACTGTAACTGAACCATCACCATTTGCTGTAATAGAAAATTCTTGTGGTGTATCACCAATCAGCAACATATAGTTATCTACATAAAGATATTTGCCTGTTTCTTTATTCTTGATGTAGTAGTTACTGCCACCCTGATGAACAAATTCAAATATGTTACCATCATCAGTATTGAAACTTTCGTAAGTATATGCAGAATCAGATGCAACAACTCCATCGTAAATGGAATCACTACCGGCCACTGACCAACCATCAAAAATCTGACCTGATAAAACATAATCCTTATTAAGATTTGCATTTTTCTTACTATTAATTGCGTAATAACCGTTAGGTATGCTACCTGCACCAGCCAAGAAAATCTGATATGGAGCGTTTTCGTCTGTTTCTCCGGAGCCACCTGAACCACCAGTACTACCACCCTGAGGCTTTTCAAGCTTGTTTATATGATATTTTACAACCTCAAACTCATCGTAAAGATTAACATGATATTCATTATGACTCTGTCTGATAACCTCTTCAATCTCGTCTGTAAGTCTTGTTCCTGTTTCACTGACACTTGTTACTGTAATACCCTGCACTGAAATATCATCAGCTGTAACAGCAGTAACATTGATTGTGCCCTCTTCTTCTGTTGTTTTAAGAATAACAAGCGCTCTACCATTGAACATCTGTATTTTTGCCTCTGAATCAGAAATGATTACAGATGACTGTTGGAACTTTTCAGTTGTTGCAGGATTACCATTATCAACACCGATAATTTTTGCATATCTTGCAGATGCATCGTCAACCTTAACATCAAGAGTGCCGTTGTAATCATTCATAAAGTTACCATTGGCATCTCTTGCTTCAAATTCAACATAAATATAGTCTGTTCCGTCTGCAATAAAAGTATCTCTATCCTGCCATACCTTTGTAGCAATTTGTGTTGTAGTACCTGTTACAGATTTTGTTGAGCCTACTGTATCGGTAATTTCATTTCCGTTTTCATCATAAGCCTTAACAGAAAGTGTACCTTCTTCATATTTTACACTGAACTGTGAATAAAAATCTGCACCATTGCCTGTATAGAAATTGCCTATCGCACATTTAGAAGCATCTGTTATACTTTCAGTCCATGTTTTGTATGTATAACCTGCAGGTGTTGTAACAATATCAGAAATTGCAGTTGCAATAACCTGACCATTGAGAATAAGCTCTATTTTTTTTGCATTGCTGTAAACAGCAACATTTGTATAACCGTTATTAATGAGAAGGCTTTCCTGATTCCATGAGCCTGGAACAAGATGAAGTGTTGTGCTTTCTTCGTTCCATAAGCTTCTGTAAAGATAGAATGAATCCTTATAGAAACCTGCAGTATCAACCACACCAAAATATGATGAATTAGGAACTAATTGATGATTTGCAGGATTATCGTCATTCCATGGAGTTGGCTCACCGATATAGTCAAAGCCTGTCCAGATAAATTCACCTGAGAACCAGTCGTTTATAGCAACATAATACCAAGCCTCGGCAGCTTCGTTACCCCATGATACTGCCAAAGTGTCAAAGGATGTGCACTGTTTGTTTTCTTCATCCTGTCCCATTGTGTAATATACACCACGGCTTGTAATTGCAGATGCAGCTTCTGTTGCAACAAAAGGCTTTTGACTTCTTGGGTCTGATGGGTCAGTCATAACATATGCCCAACCATCAGGAGTATAGTTACCACCGATAACATCCATTTTTTCGTCAATCATAGTCATTGTGGAATCAAATGGCTTATTGTTACCGTGCAAAATAACTCTTGAAGGGTCAAGCTGTCCAACAAGATTGTCTATTGACGCAGCTATTTCAGCATAATTTGCTGTAGATTCACCATCTGTTATGTTGCAAAGCTCGTTACCCACATCCCATGCAATAACACAAGGGTCGTGCTCATCACGATAAATTGTATGCTCAATAACATACTCATACCATTTCTGACCTTTTGCCCCGATAGCAGTGTTTGATTCATCCAAATTTTCGAAGAAATAATTGCTGAAATCGTTAGCATTATAATTCTTTGAAGCATCCCATCCGTCAAAAAACTCTTCAACAACAAGCATCCCGAGTTCATTACAGATATTAATAAGCGTTTTTGAAGTACTGTTATGTGATGTACGGATTGCATTACAACCCATTTCCTTAAGTGTCACAACCTGACGGTAAATTGCCTCGTATTCCTGTACAGCACCAAGCGCACCCTGGTCATGGTGAAGACAAGCGCCCTTTAGCTTCATATATTCACCGTTAAGCTTGAATCCGCCTTCTCTATCCCAGCTTATATAACGATATCCAAAGGTTGTATGATATTCATCAATCAGTTCACCATTTTCGCCTCTTACAACCGTCTGTAATTTATAAAGCTTTGGATTATCAAGAGACCACAATTCGGGAGAATTCACTCTTGGAGAAAGAACTATTTCTTGCTCTGTATCTGCAGGTACAGTAATTGTGTTTGATTTAACTGTGCTGCTTACAGGATTGTGATTATCATCAAGAATTGTTGCTTCAATAGTAACCTTTTTTGAAATAGCAGTATCATTATGGAATTTGATTTTAGCTTCTACTGTACCGTCACCATTCTGAATATTAGGAGTAGTCAATCGTGGACCATAAAGAGAAACGTGAACAGGACCTGCAATATCAAGTGTAACATCTCTGTTAATACCTGAGCCTGAATACCAACGGCTGTTTGGAATATCGTTAACAACCTTTACTGCAATAAGGTTATGTGCAGAGTTCGAGCAAGTGAGGTAATCAGAAATCTCAAATGAAAAGCTGTTATATCCGTAATGATTTTCACCTACAAATTTACCATTAACATAAACATATGTGTGCTGATATGCACCATCGAAGTTAAGGAATACATGGTCCCCTGTATAATATTCATAAAGGTTGAACCATTTTCTGTACCAGCCTGTACCGCCGGGAAGATTACCACTTTCTGTCTCTGTTTCCGAAAGAGAAAAATCCTGACTCATACTGAAGTCGTGCGGCAAATCAACCTTTTCCCATTCCGAATCGTTATATCCCTTCATATATGCCGCATCGTCATCGGTCATATTGAAAAGCCAATTTTTATTGAAATCGAGTTCAACTCGAGTGTCCTTATATGTCTGTTCATGTCCAGCCATCGCAGATGCTCTGAATAATTTAAACATTGTGACCCAACCATCGTTAACCATGCTGGTTACAAGCATAGCCAAACAAATCACAACTGCAAAAATTTTCCTTGAAATTTTCATATAATCCCCTCCATAATACATGCATAAAAGAGTATATCTTTCTAAATTAATTATATCAATGGTATTTTCAAAAGTCAATCACCATCAATCGAGTCCCCATTATATAATCAACATTTTTTGCAAAAAGTGAGCAATAAAACCTGTTTATACAGTTATCAATATATAAAAAAACATCCTATGGATGAGCCATAGGATGTAATTTTTATATCAAAATTGTCTTAGAACATAATTACGATAAGCTGTGAAACCAATACAACTGCAATAAGAGCAATCGGGTATGTTGCAGCGTAAGCAGCAGCAACATCTTCTGTACCAGCTGTTGAAATAAGTGTTCCGAGAGCAGGTGTACTTGTCATACCACCTGTAATTGAACCAAGGTTATTAAGCAAACTTAATTTAAGAACATATTTTGCGAAGAAGTAACCTGCAATCAATGGGAAGATTGTCATTACAACGCCATATACAAAGTACATTGGGTCAAAGTTTGCAACGAATTCTGCACCACCAGGGATACCAGCACCAACAAGGAAAAGCACAAGACCTAATTCTCTGAAGAGCTTAAGTGTACTTTCTTTTGGCATAATGCTGATTCGTCCAAGTCTTCCAAAATGACCAAGAATCAAGCTCATAAGCAAGCAACCACCTGTTGTTGTAAGTGAGAAGCATGTGCCTGATAAACCTTCTGAAGAAAGAGGGATTTTAATCTGACCAACAACTGTACCGAGAATTGCTGCAAGAGCAAAACCTGCGATACCCATATGGTCGATTTCGAAAAGCTTAACCTTTTTCTTTTCTTCTTTCTTTTCTTCCTTGATGACAAGCTTAGCGCGTTCTTCTTCCATATTAGCCTTTGTTAATTTAGGGATAATCTGAACGAAAAGAACAACACCAACAACACCGAAGATGTATGCAATACCATGGCCAACCGAAACAAGACCTGTGTATTCAGCTGCAACAGTTGCCTTTGCTGCTGAGAAAGCAGGTGTTGACGTTAATGAGCCTGAAAGCAAGCCGACAATCATTGCCACAAATCCTTCACGTGTTTCGATTGATGCACCGTAACCGATTGCATCACCTGCAAGAATACAACCAATG
>JAZQUC010000180.1:0-2543 GCA_045631075.1 Candidatus Fimenecus sp.
GAGTCACGGCCGTTCTTAGTTGAACCCATACCTTTTTTATGAGCAAATAACTGAATGTTGATTTTAAGCATCAAAAACACCTCTTTCAAGTTTCAAGTTGTTGGGATACTGACCTTGTAATTCACTTAAATGTAAATACAAACCGTCAGTAATCATTTTCGATTTACGAGCATTTTCCACAGTCATTGTGAATTTTAAATACCCGTCACGGACCTCTGCTTCTGCATCCAACTTCATAACTTCAAGAATTGTATTAGCCGCCATATATACTGCCGAAGAAACTGCACTACAGACAATGTCCGTACCGTATTCCCCTGCACCACTGTGACCACTTAACTCAAATGAAATTATTGTGTCATCAGAAAACAGAAATTTTGCTGTTGTCATTATGCGTTAATACCAGTAATCTCAACCTTTGTATATGGCTGACGATGACCCTTTTTACGCTTTTCGTTCTTCTTTGGCTTGTAAGTAAATACTGTGATTTTCTTGCCCTTGCCATTCTTGAGAACTTTTGCAGTAACTGTTGCACCTTCAACATAAGGAGCACCTGCTTTAAGTCCGTCTTCTGAACCAACTGCGAGAACCTTGTCAAAAGTAATCTCTGCATCTGCTTCTACGTCAAGCTTTTCAATGAATACTACGTCGCCGTTCTGTACCTTGTACTGCTTGCCGCCTGTTACGATGATTGCGTACATTTTTCTAACCTACCTTAAATATAGACTCGCTATTGAGGGTGGAAAATTCACTTGAAGTATACCTTTGGGCACACTACCCCCTAATATGCGGCTTAAATATGATAACAGAACACTTGTCAATTGTCAAGCACTTTTTCAAATTATAAATATATAAAAAAGGCGAAGTCATTTGACCTCGCCAATTTTCGTTTGTTTTATTATTTAAGAATTTCTTTATAAAGTCTAATGTATTCGTTTGCTGATTTGCCCCAGCTGTTGTCACATTCCATTGCTCGTTTAACAAGAATGTTCCAGCCGTCTTTATTGCTGTAACCTTCAATTGCTCGTCTGATTGTATAAAGCATATCATGAGCGTTATATGTTGAGAACGTGAAGCCGTTACCTTCGTTGTCACCTGAATCCTTGATACTATCACGAAGACCGCCTGTTTCACGGACAATCGGAACTGTACCGTAACGAAGTGAAATCATCTGTGAAAGACCGCAAGGCTCACTCTTTGATGGCATTAAGAACAAGTCACAGCCTGCATAAATTTTCTTTGAAAGTGATGGAATAAAGCCGATTTTAAGTCCCATTTTGTCAGGGTATTTGTCAGCCATTTCCTTAAAGAAGCTTTCGTACTGCCATTCACCAGAACCGAGCACAACAAACTGAACATCAGTTGTTGCAAGTAATTCTTCCAAAACTGCTTTAACAAGGTCAAGACCTTTGTGCCCTACAAGACGAGTAACCATACCAATCATTGGTACATCTTCACGAACAGGAAGTGAGAAATATTCCTGTAATTTTGCCTTGTTAATCTTTTTCTTATCCTGGAAGTCTTCTGCTGTGTAATTAACTTCAATATCCTTATCAGTTTCAGGGTTATAAAGAATTGTGTCAATACCATTAAGGATACCACTTAATTTCCATGAACGCTGATTAAGAATTGGGTCAAGACCGTGTGAATACCAAGGGTCAAGAATTTCGTTAGCATATGATGGTGAAACAGTTGTAACCCTGTCAGCACACTCAATAGCACCCTTCATAAAGTTACAGTCACCGTCATACTCGATAAGTGATGCTGCACTGTCAGGAAGACCAACAACGTCACCAAGAAGGTCCATACCATAAGTACCCTGATACTGAATGTTATGGATTGTGAAAACTGTCTTGATGTTTTCGTAACCTGGTCTCTGTGCATAAAGTGTGTTGTAATAAACAGGGGTCAATGCTGACTGCCAGTCGTTACAATGGATAATATCAGGCTTAAAGCCGATATGTGGGATAATTTCAAGCACTGCACGAGCAAAGAAAGCAAAGCGTTCTGCATCGTCATAATAGCCATAAAGACCGTCACGCTTGAAATAATACTGATTGTCGAGAAGATAGTAAATTACGCCACCTGCTTTTGCTTCGAAAACGCCACAGTACTGTCTTCTCCATGCAACAGGAACTGAAATACTTGTTACAAATTTCATTGTATCTTTAAGTTCCTGACTGATTGTGTCATAAAGAGGCATCACAACACGAGCACCGATAAGTCTTTTGCGAAGTGCCTGTGGCAAACTACCTGCCACATCACCAAGACCACCACTTGCTTTAAATGGAAGTGCCTCACTTGAAACGTATAAAACTTTCATATATTTTTCCTTTCAAAATTAACTAATAAGATTAACTTTGTAGGGGCGGATGATTCTCACCTGCCGGTTCGGTCGGTGCTTCTGCTTCGCAGAGGTGTCCACCGGACACCCACACCCCACATCCGCCCGAATTGATTTATTTGTTAACTTCAACGGGACGATGTGGGCATCGTCCCCTACATTTTAGAATAACCGTGCAGGCGTGGAAGCCTGCCACTACGCG
>JAZQUC010000181.1:0-1976 GCA_045631075.1 Candidatus Fimenecus sp.
GTTGTATTGGTTTCACAGCTTATTGTAATTATGTTCTGAGAAAATCTCATATAAAAAAATGACAACCTATGGATCATCCGTAGGTTGTTTTTTATGTTGAAAACTGTTATGTTTGGTTTGACTTTTTACGCTGCTGTTGACGAAGAGTCAGGACAGATTATTTTCTCAGATAACAGAATTTGTAGAATGACTGTCAGATGTGAATATGCTTTGTCTTGCCGACAGAATTGCGGTCAGGTATCTTGAAAAAGAATAAAATTGATTTAATAAAGGCAAAAAAATGGTAATAATACAATTGTCACTATATTTTTTTGTTTCATTGTCAATCTTTTGTCAAAATAACTATTGAAAAATTTTGGCAATAATTGTATAATTGCTTGGATAGGAATTATTCCGTTAAAATATGAAAGGAGTTTTCATTTATTATGATTAACTACTCACATGAAGTTGAAAAAATGTGTTGTGTAGCAAAAGGACCTCATCATGGTCCGGCTCCAATTCCTGAAGAAGGTAATTGGGTAAAGGCTTATGAAATCAAAGATATTTCAGGCTTTTCACACGGCATCGGTTGGTGTGCTCCTCAGCAGGGTACATGTAAGCTTACACTTAATATTAAAGATGGCATCGTTGAAGAAGCTCTTGTTGAAACACTTGGCTGTTCAGGTATGACTCATTCAGCTGCTATGGCTGCTGAAATTCTTCCTGGCAAGACTCTTCTTGAATGTCTTAACACAGACCTTGTTTGTGACGCTATCAATACAGCTATGAGAGAACTTTTCCTCCAGCTCGTATATGGTCGTTCACAGTCTGCTTTCTCAGAAGATGGTCTTCCAGTTGGCGCAGGTCTTGAAGACCTTGGTAAGGGTCTCCGTTCACAGGTTGGTACAATGTTCTCAACAAAGGTTAAGGGCGTTCGTTACATGGAAATGGCTGAAGGCTATATCACAAGAATGGCTCTTGACGCTGATGACCAGGTTATCGGTTATGAGTTCGTTAAGCTCGGCAAGATGATGGAAGATATCCGTCACGGCATGGATGCTGCAACAGCTCTTAAGAACAATACAGGTTCATACGGTCGTTTTGCAGATGCTGCAAAGTACATCGACCCAAGAGAAGAATAAGAGAAGGAGGATATTGTAATGGCTAATGATGTAAGATTTGAAGGCAAAGAAAGACGTATGGCTAAAATCGAGAAATGTCTTGCTGAAAACGGTATTGCTTCTCTCGAGGACGCAAAAGCTCTTTGCGAATCAAAAGGTATTGATGTTGAAGGCATCGTTAAGGGTGTTCAGCCAATCGCATTTGAAAATGCTGTTTGGGCTTACACACTCGGTGTTGCACTTGCACTTAAATCAGGTGTAAAGACAGCTTCTGAAGCTGCTGCAGTTATCGGTAAGGGTCTTCAGGCTTTCTGTATCCCTGGTTCAGTTGCTGAACAGAGAGACGTTGGTCTTGGTCACGGTAACCTTGGCGCAATGCTTCTTAAGGAAGAAACAAAGTGTTTCGCATTCGTTGCAGGTCACGAATCATTTGCTGCTGCTGAAGGTGCTATCGGTATCGCAAAGACAGCTAACAAAGTTCGTAAAGAACCTCTTCGTGTTATCCTTAACGGTCTTGGTAAAGACGCTGCTATGATTATTTCAAGAATCAACGGCTTCACATATGTTGAAACAGAATTTGATTTCTATACAGGTGAACTTAAGGTTGTTAACGAAACAAAGTATTCAGATGGTGAAAGAGCTGCTGTTCGTTGCTACGGCGCAAACGACGTTCTTGAAGGCGTTGCTATCATGAAGAAGGAAGGCGTTGACGTTTCTATCACAGGTAACTCAACAAACCCAACTCGTTTCCAGCATCCTGTTGCAGGCACATACAAGAAGTGGGCTATGGAAAATGGCGTAAACTACTTCTCAGTTGCTTCAGGTGGCGGTACAGGTCGTACACTTCACCCAGATAACATGGCTGCAGGTCCTGCT
>JAZQUC010000182.1:0-1674 GCA_045631075.1 Candidatus Fimenecus sp.
CCTACACTAACAAGGTCAGGGCGTGAATGATATTTTAATTATTTTAATTATCCTGACAGAATACAGAAATAGCTTCTGCTACAAAATCGGCTGTTCCTTCACCGTATTTATCAATATTGTTCTTAAATCGCTCATCAGCGACATACATTTTTCCAAGACCTGAGAGAATCTCGTCAGTACAAGTGTAGTAACTGTCGGTAATGTATGCCCGAAGCTTTGACACAAGTCCTTGTGCTTCGGAAGAATACGCGCTCGCACCGTTATTCTTGCACATAGCAAACTCTGCAAAAATTGCCATCAAGCCATCATTGGCCCCAGCCCAAGCTTCTTTTGTGTAATTCTTGGTTTTTTGTTCATGCTCATGATACGCAGCGGTATTCCCCCACCTCTCACGAACTTCATTTTCATAGTTTTTCATTTGCGCACCTCACAACAAATTGATTATACACCATTATGGAACTTTTATCAATCTGAAAAAGCAATTGCTCAAATCCTTGATTTTGTTAGGAATAAGTGAAAACTTAAGAAAATCACCCTCAATAATTTATCTTTTAAGTGCAAGAAGATATTTCTTTATGAAGCATTAATTTCTATTGTAATAACAACTGATTTTTACTATAATTAAATCACAATACCAACGGAGGTTAATGTTATGATAAGAAAAATCATTAAAATAGATGAAGAAAAATGTAACGGTTGCGGTGCTTGTGCTTCTGCTTGCCACGAGGGTGCTATTGAAATGATTAACGGAAAGGCAAAGCTTACCCGTGAGGATTACTGCGACGGTCTCGGTGATTGTCTTCCTGCTTGTCCTACAGGTGCCATAACCTTTGAGGAAAGAGAAGCACCTGCTTATGACGAAAAAGCCGTGCTTGAAGCAAAGGAAAAGAAAACAAATCCTCTCCCCTGTGGTTGCCCCGGCACTCATTCAAAGGCAATAAACAGAAGTGATTGTAATGTGGATACACCTGCAATAAGCATTGGCAGTCAGCTTTCACAATGGCCCGTTCAGATAAAGCTGGTTCCCGTAAATGCGCCTTATTTTGACGGTGCAAATCTTTTGGTGGCGGCAGACTGTACTGCATTTGCTTACGGAAATTTCCACAACGATTTTATCCGTAATCACGTTACGCTTATAGGATGCCCCAAGCTTGACAGCGTAGATTACACCGACAAGCTCACTGCAATTATTGCCAACAACAATATCAAGAGCGTAACTGTTGTGAGAATGGAAGTTCCTTGCTGTGGTGGTATTGAACACGCAGTAAAAAATGCACTGCAGACAAGTGGCAAATTCCTTCCCTGGCGAGTTGTCACCATTTCAACAGACGGCAGAATTATAGGGTATTAAAATGAGAAGCAGACTTTTTGAAAAGTCTGCTTTTTGTGTTTTATCACATTCTATTTTCAAAATACATTACCGAAAGTCTGATAAAGTCATTGTTTACAGGCTCGTCCGGTTCTATAGTTTCACAAGCGACCGAACGCTTGTCCCCTTTGCCCGAAAACGCCATTTTCAGGTCAAACAGGGACCCTTTAGTTTCCGATGTAGGTACAGAAGAACTAGGGCACTTGGAAATGATTGGTGCGATTGTTTACCAATTGACGCGAAATCTGAGTCTTGAAGAAATCAAGAAAAGTGGTTTTGATACCTATTTTGTTGACCACACAACA
>JAZQUC010000183.1:0-12928 GCA_045631075.1 Candidatus Fimenecus sp.
CAAAAGGTTGGCACGGCTTAGGTGACGCTAAAGACTTACCAAATGTTCACCAATGGGTTGGCCTTTGCAAAAACTGGCTTGAAACAAATAATTTTATATAAAGGGCAGAAAAATTTTGGATTTAATTAAACTAAAAAAAGATTTAATAAGAAAAGAATTTGAAAGAATGAATGATATGCAATTTGAGGCCGTTGTTAATGTTAACGGCCCTCTTTTGGTACTTGCAGGTGCGGGTAGTGGTAAAACAACTGTCCTTGTCAATAGAATTGCCAACTTGATTAAATATGGTTGTGCATATGGTTCTTCTGAAATTGCAGGAAGAGTCGAAGATGACACATATGATTTAATGAGGGCTTATTGTAATGGTAATGAGTCAGTATATCCTCATATAAGTAATGTGTTATCTCTTGATGCACCAAAACCATGGGAAATCCTTGCTTTTACATTTACTAATAAAGCAGCTAAAGAACTCAAGGATAGATTGGCTTTGAGAATTGGTGAAGAGGCAAATGATATCTGGGCAGGTACATTCCATTCTATTTGTGTTCGAATTTTGCGCAGAAACGCTGAAATTTTAGGCTTTTCTAAACATTTCACAATATATGATACCGATGATAGCAAACGCATTATAAAGGATTGTCAGCGTCTTCTTGATATAGATGACAAATTTTTACCACACAAGTCAATTTTAAGCGAAATAAGTAAAGCAAAGGATATGCTTGTTTCGCCTGAAGAATTTTTGAATTTAAGCAATGGTAATATAAGGGATAAGCAGATAGGGGAGTGCTATGCAAAATATCAGAAACTCCTTAAAAATGCTGATGCAATGGATTTTGATGATATCATTTATTATACAGTCAATCTTCTTGAAAACAATGAGGATGTAAGAGAATATTATCAAAATAAATTTAAGTATGTCCTCGTTGATGAGTATCAGGATACAAACCATGCTCAGTTTATGCTTACAAAGCTTCTTTCAGGTGGATATAATAATATTTGTGTTGTTGGTGATGATGACCAGAGTATTTATAAATTCCGTGGCGCAACAATTGAAAATATTTTAAGCTTTGAAAAGAACTTTAAGAATGCACAAGTCATAAGACTTGAACAAAATTATCGTTCAACACAGAATATTCTTGATGCTGCAAATGCTGTTATTTCAAATAATGAACAAAGAAAAGGAAAAAATCTTTGGACAGCAAACGGGTTAGGTGAAAAAGTTGTATTAAATACCCTTGAAGATGAGTATGCAGAAGGTAAATTTGTTGCTGATGAAATTATGAAGGGTATGAATTCATCCAGAAAATTCAGCGACTTTGCTGTACTGTATCGTATGAATTCAATGTCAAACTCTGTTGAAAGATGTTTAGTCAGAAGTGGAATACCATACAGAATTATTGGTGGTCATAAATTCTATGATAGAATGGAAATTAAAGATGCAATTTCTTATTTATCTGTTATAGCAAATCATGATGATAGTGTGCGTCTTGAAAGAATAATTAATGTACCTAAACGTGGTATTGGTGCTACAACAATTGCAACAGCAAAAGAAATTTCCGATGCTCTTAATATAAGTCTTTTTCAAGTTTTCAAGACAGCTGATGAATATGAAAAACTTAAGCGTAGCTCACAAAAACTTATAGAGTTTACTCAGATGATTGAAAGTTTTTCAAAACTTCTTGAACAAGAATCTATGTCTTCAGTTTTTATGTCATTACTTAATGAAACAGGATACAAAATTTATATTGAGACAACTGAAAAAGAAAAAGCTGAAGATAGACTTCAAAACCTTGATGAGCTGAATTCCAACCTTATAAGATATTCTGAAGAAAATCCAGAAGGTGAGTTGTCCGATTTCCTTGAAGAAGTTGCTTTGTTAACTGATATTGACAATTATAATTCTGATAGTGACACTGTTGTTCTTATGACATTACACGCTTCAAAAGGTCTTGAATTCCCTGTTGTATTTATACCAGGATTAGAAGAAGGCGTTTTTCCAGGACTGCAATCACTTTATGACACATCTGAAATTGAAGAAGAGCGTCGTCTTGCATATGTTGGTATCACAAGAGCTAAGGAAAAATTATATTTATTAAACACACGTTCAAGAATGATATTTGGTTCAACTAAATATAACAGACCTTCACGATTTGTTGAGGAGTTACCAAAAGAATGCTGTGAAAGTCTCGTTAAAGCTAAAACACCGATTCGTAATAATGTTTCTGCTAATGTTAGTAATAACAAGCCGATTACATCAGGCTTTGGTGTTGGATTTAATTCAACTGCTAAAAAATCAACTGATTCATTTATGGTTGGCGAAACAGTTACTCATCGTGTATTTGGCAAGGGTATGATTGTATCATTAAGACCAATGGGTAATGATGTACTTATGGAAATCGCATTTGATAAAGTAGGTACAAAAAAGATTATGCAAAATATGGGTGCTGTAAAAAAAGCATAAAATTAAGAGGCCGTTTTACGACCTCTTTTTTATTACCATATTAATGGTATTAATCGATATTTAACTTTTTGTTTATACTCTTTATACCCTTGAAGCTCTTTTTCAAGTACTTGTTCTTCATTTTTTATTCTCTTTGCAATTATAAACGGATATACAAGGAAAATTATAAAGGAATAAACTGAACCTAATACAAGCGGTATTGCTAAAAATAACAGTAATGTAACGGAGTACATCGGATGTCGAATAATAGAATAAAGACCCGAATCAATGACCTTTTGATTATCTTCAACCTTTATGGTTCTTGATAAATATGTATTTTCGCGAAGAACCTCTGCGTATAAAACATATGATAAAAGAAAAATGATAGATGCAAAAATTGAAATTGTATTTGGAACTTTGTACCAATTAAATCTATGTCCAAGACCTGCAACAATAAATCCAGCAAGAAACATAAGACCACTAAGCTTTACAACGAGACTTTGTTCTTTCTCTTTTTCTTTAGCATCAAGACGTTTTCTTAATAGTTTAGGATTCTTGAACATCATTACAATTCCCGCGATAAACATTGGAATAAAAAGTATTACCATAAATAACCAACCATTATAAAATAATAATGTACCTGCAGGTAAAAATACCAATAATCCAACTGAAATTACACCGATAAGAAATTTAACTATTGCTTCAATAAATAATTTTGTTGTCATAGTAAATACCTTAAATTTCTGAAAATGGATTGTAAATATTTTGCTGACTTACGTGGATTAAATCTCGTTGCTGATTATATCTGTAAAAACTTAAAACAAGACCTACAGAAAAATAGATACAAAGATTAGATGAACCGCCTGCACTAAAGAAAGGAAGAGTGATACCGATAACAGGTAAAAACATCAAACACATACCTACATTGATTATAACTTGTCCTGCAATCATTGCTGCGACGCCATAACACATTGTTTTGATATTACCTACATTATCATGTCTGCCTGTGTTAATTATTCTTAAAACAATGAAAGCTAGAATTAATAATGCTATGATACATCCAATAAGACCAAATTCTTCACCTATAACAGTGAAAATCATATCATTTTCTGCTTCAGGAATTGCATTTGGTGTTTGTGTCAACGAGCCTTGCAAATAGCCTTGCCCTGTGATTCCGCCACCACCCAAAGCTGCGAGTCCTCGTTTTTGCTGATAAATAATATCAGGATATAAATCAGGGTAAGCAAGTGCTAAAAATCTATCTTTTTGAATGTTATCAAGTAAGAACATCCATGCAAGAGGCAGCGCAGCTATTACAAGAAGTCCACCAGCCAAGAAATAACCCCAATGAAGACCTGCAATAAATAACATTGCAATTGCAATAATCATAAATACAAGCGCAGAACCCATATCACCGGTTTTAATAACAAGTCCAATAGGAATGAGTGCGTGAATACCAAGCTGTAATATTGAAAATGGATGATTTATATTACCTTTTAGTTTTTCAAGATGAACTCCGAAAGTAATTATAAAACCAATCTTAACTATTTCAGACGGCTGAAAATATATAAAACCAAAGTCAATCCAGGTTTTGGCATCAGGTCTTTCAATCGGACCAACACCAATTACAAAAAGTAAGACCATCAGACCAATACAAACCAAGCCGATAACAGGCGCTAATTTAATTATAAACTCATAATCGATAATTGAAATAATTAATGCGATAAATACACCTACACAAACAGCGGCAACCATAACTATGAAATCTCGTGAAAACATTCCACCATCGCCAACTGTCCATTTTGTTGCACTTAAAACAGAAAGAGAACCAAAAGTTGATGCTAAAATGCAAAGCAAAAGCATTATTTTATCTGTTTCTTTTATAAAATGTTTAATTTCTTTTAAAATCTGTTTCATTTAATATTTTCCTTAATTGCAGAATTGATTTTTTCTCTTGTATTTAACATCCATTCGTCTGAATGAGGATAGTCAGAAAATGTTATTTTGTGTTTACCGTTTTCTTCAATTATTGATAAGCATGTATTTTTATCAGTAAGATTTTTTAGTGCATTAAGTGCAGCCATATCCTGCAATGCATCATAAAAGACTTTTAATCTTATTGAATGATTTGCTGTACCATCTTTTGCAGGATAAACAATGTAACTGTCTCCTGACGGGAATTTTCCACCTGCGTCACTTACTTTGTAAGGGTCAACAAGAGCTTTGGATAACTGCGTATAATAAAAGTTATATCCCCATTGTAAAAAGCCTTTTACATCATATTTAAACATTTGATATCCTATTACTCTTGTTCGTATTGAATCGTTACAGAAAAATCTGTTTGAAACATATTTTTTGTTTTGTGCACTACAGTAATAAGTCCAAAGTTCATCTGTTTTATCTATGAAATTATCAATATGGTCGTTTGATGGAATAGGGGATGATACAATACCGAGTTTATAATACCATATGTCTGATAACGCATCAACAATTTTGTATCCTTTAAATAGCTTATGTACAAGCTTTGATGCTCTTGCATATGAAGGTAACATATATATATTTGGTTCGTCACTAACATGAAGCAAAATATTACTTTTCAAATTATTATCTTCAAAATATCTTTTTAGTTCTTTTGATAATTCAGTAAGAAAATATTTATAATTTTTAGAAGTAGCTTTTGTTTCCCATCCAAATATTTTTTTGTATGTACCATCAATTGTAGCCATAATTTTCGGAGCGTTTTTTGCACCCCATTGTGTAAATAGATGTGATAGTTCGAAGTATTCTATTCCACAATCATGTGCCATATTAATCCATTTTGTTAATTTATCGAAATTGAAACTATATTTACCGTTATTAACCGTTACATCGATAAGCTGAACTGTTGGTCTTTCTTTTCCGACTTCTGTATCAAGCGGTGGTGTGAAAATTGGTGTAAGAACACAGTTCATACCATATTCGTTAGCTGTTTTTAAAAAGTTTTTTGTAATTCTCCAGTATTCGTCTGAAAAAGCATCAACATTATAATAGGACATCAAACAATCTGTATGAAACCAACAGGTATATATAAAATTATTGAAATTAAGATTGTGGTTTATTACTTCAATCTGTAAAGATTTTTTTGCGATAGCAGTATCATTTTCAAAGATTAATACTTCAACCTTGTCTAATCCAATAAAAGTGTTATCAGGAATTAATTCTATCCAAAAAACATTAATACCTTTTTTGAAAGTGACAGTATTTTCTAATGGTAATAGTAAATCGGGATAATATCCGTCATCACTAAATCTATAATAATCATCAGCATTTTTTTCCATAGGAAAATCAGATTTAATATGTTCAACTGAAAATATATTAATATTATTTATGTTTGATAAAACAGATAATGTACCATTGAATTCCTTATCACAAATTACAGCAACCTGAAAGGATTTTTTTTCGTCTTTTAACATTGAAAAACCTTTGTAATCCATTTGTGGTATAGTGTCATTATGGTATATTTTTTCAAGTGAAGATAATAATCTTAATTCAATGTTGTTATCCATAAAAATTCCCCTCAAATTATTATATATAAATTTTATATTATTTTAATTAATTTGTAAAGGTCTGTATTTTTAATATATTTTACTTGCTTAATTAATTTTTAAGTGGTAAAATAAATTGTTAATAATTAGTTGAAGGTGAAAATGTTTGAAAAAAAGAGAAGACATAAGAAATATTGCTATTATTGCTCACGTTGACCATGGTAAAACAACACTTGTTGACGAGTTGTTAAAACAGGGCGGTATTTTCAGAACTAATGAAATTGTTCAGGACAGAGTTATGGACTCAAATGACCTTGAGCGAGAAAGAGGTATTACAATTCTTTCCAAAAATACTTCTGTTAAATACAAGGATTATAAGATTAATATTGTTGATACACCAGGTCATGCTGATTTTGGTGGAGAAGTTGAACGAATTTTAATGATGGTTGATGGTGTATTGTTACTTGTCGATGCATTTGAAGGCTGTATGCCACAGACACGATTTGTTCTTAAAAAAGCACTTGGTCTTAATAAAAAAGTGCTTGTTGTTGTTAATAAAATTGACCGTCCAGGTGCAAGACCTGATGAGGTTATTGATGAAGTACTTGATTTGTTTATTGAATTGGGTGCAAGCGATGAACAGATTGAATTTCCTGTAATTTATGCTTCAGCAAGAGATGGTTATGCATCAGCTGATTCATCTGTCAGAGAAGGTGATATGCGACCATTATTTGATGCTATTATTGAAAATATTGAGCCTCCTATTGGTGATTCACAAGAACCATTACAAGTTCTTTTCTCAAGCCTTGATTATGATGATTATATAGGACGAATTGGTGTTGGCAGAGTTGAAAGAGGTACAATCAAAAGAAATGACACACTTGTTTTGTGCAAAACAGATGGCAGTCAAGAAAATGTTCGTATTTCACGCTTATATCAATTTGATGGATTAAAACGAGTTGAGGTTGAATCTGCTTCAGTCGGTGATATCATCTGTATTGCTGGAATCACAGATTTAAATATAGGCGAAACTCTTTGTTCACCTGACTGTGTTGAGCCGTTACCATTTATTAAAATTGATGAACCTACAATTTCAATGAATTTTATTGTTAATGACAGTCCGTTTGCAGGAAAAGAAGGTAAATTCGTTACTTCACGAAATCTTCGTGACAGACTTTTTAAAGAAGTTGAAACAAATGTTAGTATGCGAGTTGAAGAGACAGAATCAACTGATACATTTAAGGTTTCTGGTCGTGGAGAGTTGCATTTATCAATCTTGATTGAAACAATGCGAAGACAAGGCTATGAATTTCAAGTGTCTCGTCCAAAAGTTATCACAAAAGTACAAGACGGAATTCTTTATGAACCAATTGAATTATTAATTATTGAAGTTCCTGAAGAATATGTAGGTTCGGTTATGATGAAAATCGGTTCTCGTCGTGGTGAGCTCGAAAATATGGGAACTCGTGAAGGTGGTACAACCCATCTTGAATTTAAAATTCCTGCTCGTGGTCTTATTGGTTATCGTTCGGAGTTTATGACTGATACAAATGGTAATGGTATTATGAATAACTTGTTTTCAGGTTATGAACCATTCAAAGGTGATATTGAAACTCGTGAAAGAGGTTCAATTGTTGCTCATGAAACGGGTGAAAGTACAGCATATGGCTTGTTTAATACTCAAGATAGAGGCCGTTTATTTATTGGTCCTGGTGTTCCTGTTTATGAAGGTATGATTGTTGGCGAATGTTCAAAGAATGAAGATTTAACTTGTAATATTTGCAAAACTAAGCATCTTACCAATACACGAGCATCTGGTTCAGACGATGCATTGAGACTTGTTCCGCATACTATTTTAAGCCTTGAGCAATCAATGGAGTTTATTAAGGATGATGAGTTGATGGAAGTTACTCCTGTCAGCATTAGACTTCGTAAAACAATTCTTTCAAAGGATTTAAGACTTAAACAGCAATTTAAGAAAAACTAATTGAATGGAGATGATATTCTGAAAGGAATGAAAATAGGAATTGACTTCGGTTCATCTTCTCTCAAAATTTTTGCTGAAGGTAAAGGTATCGTTGCTGATGACCCTTCTGTTGTTGCCTTTGACAGTTTAAGTGGTAATCCAATTGCATTTGGTGTTGCTGCTGACAATATATACGGTCGCTGTGGCAGTGATATTGTAATATCAAAAGTCATTAAAAATGCAGTCGTTTCTGATTTTGTTATGGCTGAAAGAATGTTAAGATATTATCTTCAAAGAGTCTGTGGTAATAGAATATACAAACCTAATATTATTCTTTCTCTTCCTTCAAATATTTCTAATCTTGAAAAAAATACTTTTCTTGATATAATTACATTAGCAGGTGCAGGCAGAGTTTGTATGGTTGACGGAATACTTGCTTCTGCAATTGGTTGTGGAATTGATACTGATAAATTAGGCGGACGAATGGTAATTGATATCGGTCATCACATAACTGAATATGCAATATGTTCTTTAGGTGGTGTTGCGACTAAAGGTGTCATTAAAAGAGGCAGTTATGAAATTGATAAAGCCATTATAAATCATTTGAAGCGTGACAGAGACATTCTTATTGGTCCACATACTGCAAGAGAAATAAAAAATAAAATAACATCTGCAATTGATAGAGAATGTGAAACAGCACTTTTTGTATCGGGAAAAAGCTGCCTTGATGATTTGCCGATTTCATTTGAGGTGACATCAACTGAAATTTTTCCTTATATTGATGAACAAGTCAATTTAATGATTAAAGACATTCATAATGAAATATTAAATGTTTCACCAGACCTTTTGGCAGATGCTGCTGACCATGGTATTTTACTTTGTGGCGGTGGCTCACTTGTGTTTGATATTGCTCAAAGGTTATCCAACGAACTTGATATAAGATGTAATATTGTTGACGAACCCAGATTAGCAAAAATTAAAGGGTTAGGAATACTTATGTCTGATGAAAAATTGCTGGAAAATAACGGATATCGTTTCATCTTTAAAGATGAAATTAAAAATAGAAAAAACAAATAATGGGGGAATTTTTATGAAAAAAACAACCAAATCAATTATTTCATTTGTTCTTTGTATCTGTATGTTGATACCAATGTTTACAATGGTTTCTTTTGCAGAAGAGAGCTATGATTCGGCTGCTGAATATGTTCAGGCATCTGATACAGGTGTTGTAATTGATGAAAAATTAGAAAGAGACATCTTTTTGTATGGTCTTCTTAACAAAGTAAGTGATTTCTTAATCAACAATGTTGTAGCAAAAGCTTTGGGTGTTATTGTGCCTGATTCATACGCAGTTCTTGATTATGAAGAATTTGATATTGATTCATATGATAACTTCTATCCTGGTATGGATGAATTTATTGATGAACCACAAGGCGACAAGGTTTGGAGTCTTGGTTATGGTAAAGCATCAATTTTACCAGAAAATTTTGGTGAAAAATCTTATGCAAAAGGTGCATATATTCCTTATGTTTACGGAAATGAAATGTATAAGGATGACGATGGAAATTATGAAGATTTAATGGCAAGAGTTATTGTTATGAATGATGGCTCAGGCAGAGGTAATGTTGTTTTCATTTCTGTTGATGCTATGGGTCTTGCAAATTCTGATGTAAGAATTGTTCGTGAAGGTTTAAAAGAAATAGCTGAAAAGAATAATATCGTAAGCATTAATGTTTCATGTACACATATTCATACAGGTATTGACTCACAGGGCGTTTGGACTGACCCAATCGGCTGTCTTCTTAACAATACTCTTACTGATAGTGTGAAATATGGTGTTCCACGAGAATTTATTGATTCACTTGTAAAGGGAACAAAGAAAGCTGTTGAAGATGCTTTATCTGATATGACAACAGGTAAGATGTATTATTCTTCAGTTGATGTTGATGAATATGTTTTCGACAGAACAGCTCCAATTTCATATGACCCAAATCTTTACAAACTTGAATTTGTTCCATTTGCAAAAAGTAAAACTCCAACTATTATTGCTACATATGGTTGTCATCCAGAATCAGCAAGTTTTGACTGGAATCAGGATGAAAGTGACCCATTAAACCTTGATAGAAAATTTACTGCTGATTTTATCTGGTACACAGAAAAACTTTTGAATTCTGCAGGTTATAACTTTATTTTTATTCAGGGTAATGTTTCTACTGTTTCATCTGACAGAGGTAATTCAAATGACGGACTTGATGGTTCAGCACATTATTGTTGTATGAGATATGGTTATGAAATTGGTTATATTCTTCTTGGTATGAATATGACTAAATCAGAAAGAATTGCACTTAATGAAAAAACAGGCGATAAGCTTGAAATTGCAAAGTACAATGGTCAAGAAGGATACACAGTATGGTATGAAGGACTTCCAACGGTTAAAAAGGAAGAAGTAAAACCTGTGCTTAATATCAAATCAATGCAGTTTACTGTTCAGATTGAAAATAACCTTATTGCATTACTTGGTAAAACATCAATTGCTGATAATCTTGTGCTTAAAGACAACAACGGTAACTACTATACAGTTTCAGAAGTTGGTTATCTTGAAATTGGCGACAATATGAAGGTTTATATGAGCCCTGGTGAAACATTTGGTGAACTTCTTTTTGGTGGAAACGGTGCAAAGGGATTCCCAATGAAGACAATCAGAGAATATACAGGTGAAGATATCATCATTATGGACCTTATGAATGATGCGGCAGGTTATGTTGCTAATGAAGCTAACTATGTTATGGCTGGTTATCAGTATAACGAACTTAGTGGTGGATTTGACAGTGACACATGGTGTTTGATTTCATATGGTAAACATGCAGGCACAACATTTATTAAGAATTTCTACACAGTATTTGACAGTGTAAAATAAAAAACAGGAACAGCTCAATTGAGCTGTTCCTTTAATTTTGTTATAATTTAAAAACCAATTTCTTTTCCTGTGTGTTTAAGAAATTCACAGGAATGAATAAAGGCAGTTCTTTCATTTTCTTTTAAATCAAGAACAATGATGTCTTCAACACCATTTCTTCCGATTATTGCAGGTAAACCGGCGTAAACATCGTTTAAGCCATATTGACCATTCAACATTACTGAAACTGTTAAAGCACTTTTTTCGTCACCAAAAATTGCCCTTACTATTCGAACAAGTGCCATACCAATTCCATAATATGTTGCACTTTTTGCTTTAATAATTTCTTGTGCTGCTCCTGTAACATCTTTACTTAATTTATACAAGTCTTCAAAAGTAAATTTTCCGTTGGAAGAGTCAATTATATCATACACATTTTTTGTAGTGATGTATGCTTGTGACCAAGGAACTATTTCGCTGTCACCATGTTCACCAATTACATATGCATGGACATTTCGTGGGTCAATTGAAAAGTAATCACCAAGCAAATAACGAAGTCGAGCAGTATCAAGTGTTGTTCCGCTACCAATAACACGAGATGGTTCAAAATCTGATAATTCAAGTGTAATTTTAGTCATAATATCAACAGGATTAGTTGCAACAAGGAAAATACCATCAAAACCACTTTGAACAATCGGTTCTATAATTGATTTGAATACTTCGTAATTTCTTTTTAAAAGTTCAATTCGACTTTCTCCTTCTTTCTGTGCAACTCCAGCAGCAATTACAACAATATCAGCGTCGTTACAATCAGAATATTTACCTGCATAAATAAGCATATTTCTTTTAGCAAAGGGGAGCCCGTGATTAAGGTCCATAGCTTCTCCTTTTGCTTTTTCTTTATTAATATCAATAAGCACAAGTTGGTCACATTCACCACTGTTCAAAAGAGCATATGCAAAACTCATTCCTACAAAACCTGTACCAACAATGGCAACCTTTTTTAAATCTCCGTTTTTCATTTTTTGACATCCTTTATTTTATTATAATATTATATTTTTCAAGCCAATAGTTTATTTGTAAAAAATATGCTATAGTTTGTGGAGTTGTCATTAACTGACCATACCAAGGTTCATTTTTATCTGTTTTAAGTAGTTTTTCCAACTCTGATTTTTTTATAAATGATAATAAAGGTGATAATGGATTTTCAATAACATTTTTTAATTTATCTGAGACAATCTGCAAATAAATAGGATTATGAGTTTTAGGATATGGGCTTTTCTTTCGCCACAGTATTTTTTCAGGTAAAATACCTTCCATAGCTTTTCTTAACAATCCTTTTTCATAGGAGTTATAGTCTTTATATTCCCAAGGTACAGAATAAAGATATTCAGCAATTCGATAATCACAAAATGGTACTCGCACCTCGAGACCATTATACATACTCATTCTGTCTTTTCTGTCGAGAAGAGTTTGCATAAACCAATCAAGATTAAGTTTCATCATTTCTTTCATTCTTGATTCAATAGGTGATATGTTATCAATTTTCGATGTGTTAATTATTGTGTCTTTATACCTCGAATATACAAAAGTTTCTGCTTCAGGAACCTTTATGTCGTCTTTTATAAATGATTTTCGGTATGCTGTTGTCTGTGACCAGGGAAAACCATTTATTGCTCGGATATTTTTGTCTCTGTACCAAGGATATCCACCAAAAATCTCATCAGCACACTCTCCTGATAGTGCAACAGTGCAATGCTTTTTAATTTCTTTACAAAAAAGTAATAGTGATGAATCTACATCTGCCATACCTGGTAAATCCCTTGCATCTACTGCCATATAAAGCGCATTCGCTAGGTCATAATTTGATAATGTAATTAAATGATGGTCACATTGTAAATAGTCAACCATTTTATTTATGAATTCATTGTCGTTATTTGGTTGAAATTTACTTGATTTAAAGTATTTATCATTATCTTCATATGTGACTGAAAATGTGTGTAATTTATACCCATTTTTATTGAAATATAAGTTTGCTATTGATGAAATAATACTTGAATCAAGTCCACCAGATAAAAATGTTCCAACAGGTACATCTGATA
>JAZQUC010000184.1:0-2761 GCA_045631075.1 Candidatus Fimenecus sp.
GTCGATACCAAATTTCTTTGCAAAGTCATAGTCACGGTCATCGTGTGCAGGAACAGCCATAATAGCGCCTGTACCGTATCCCATCATAACATAGTCAGATATGTAAATTGGAATATCCTTACCGTTTACAGGATTCTTTGCTGTAACGCCTTCAATTCTTACACCTGTCTTATCC
Source organism: Candidatus Fimenecus sp. (assembly GCA_045631075.1). Taxonomy (GTDB): domain Bacteria; phylum Bacillota; class Clostridia; order Oscillospirales; family Acutalibacteraceae; genus Fimenecus. The sequence goes on from JAZQUC010000184.1 coordinate 176, forward strand.
TTCACAAGCTGTGTGCGTTCAAATTCAGTCTTCTTTGCACATTCTGTACGATATGCAAGGATTTCGTCCATATTAGAAATCTTGTCAGCATACTTGTCGATAATTGGATGTTCAGGTGCCATAACCATAAATGTAACACCGAAAAGAGTATCAGGACGAGTTGTGTAAATCTTCAATTCTTCAGGAATTTCGTTAAGGTTAAAGTTAACGAAAGCACCTCTTGACTTACCAATCCAGTTAACCTGCTGAAGCTTGATGTTTGGAAGATAATCAACATCATTAAGACCTTCCAAAAGTTTGTCAGCATACTCTGTAATTCTTAAGTACCAAACGTCCTTTGACTTCTGAACAACGTCACTATGACAGATATCGCATTTACCACCCTGTGAGTCTTCGTTTGAAAGAACAACCTTACAAGATGGGCAGTAGTTAACGAGAGTCTTATCACGGAAAGCAAGTCCGTTTTCGAACATTTTAAGGAAAATCCACTGTGTCCACTTATAGTACTTATCGTCAGTTGTATCAACAACTCTTGAATAGTCGAATGAGAAACCAACTCTCTTTAACTGGCTTGTGAACTTTTCAATGTTCATATCAGTTACTTTTCTTGGGTGGATACCTGTTTTAATCGCATAGTTTTCTGTTGGAAGACCATAAGCGTCAAAACCAATTGGGAAAAGTACATTATAACCGTGAAGTCTTCTTTTTCTTGATACTACTTCAAGACCTGAATATGCCTTGATGTGACCAACGTGCATACCTGCACCTGATGGATATGGAAATTCAACAAGGCCATAGAATTTTGGCTTTTTGGAATTATCCTGAGCCTCAAAAACTTTAGCTTCGTCCCATTTCTGTTGCCACTTTAATTCAGTAGCTTTAAAATCGTAATTCATATATATAACCTTCTTCTAAATTAATCTTCTGTAATGATATCAGTGATGTCAAATTCCTTTGCATCGCCCCAGAGATGCTCAAGGCTGTATGTTTCTCTCTGGTCAGGTGTGAAAAGGTGAACAACAACTGTGTTATAATCAAGCAAAATCCAACCTGTTGACTTACCTTCAACATTTCTTGGTTCAACACCCTGCTTTGTAAGTGTGTCCTGAACTTCGTCAGACAAAGCACGAATATGAGTGCCTGAAGTACCTGTTGCAATTACAAAGTAATCAGCAACTGATGAAAGTTCAGTAATTTCAAGTGATTTAATGTTTGTTGCTTTTTTCATATCAAGAGTAGCAACAATTTTTTTCATAAGTTCTGTTCTGTCCATTTATTTTATCCTTTCTGCAAGAAAATTGTAAGCTTTAACAGTATCCATATGAATTGGCTTATGCTTCCTTGCATTATCTTCAATAGTAAACGAAAGTCCACGAATACAAGTTCTTTCAAGACTTTCTTCTGCCATTTGTCTTACTTCCTTAACATCAGGATATTCCCTGTCATCAGAAGTCAGGTCGGCAACATAAATTATTTTTTCAAGCAAAGACATATCTTCCTTACCTGTAGTATGCCATCTTACTGCTGAAAGTATTTCTTCATCCGTAACATTTAGGCTTTTTCGAAGATAAACCTCACCTGCTATTGCGTGAAGAGTAACCGTTATGTTCTTTTCACTTTCTGTAAGACATTGACCGTCACTTTCAATAAGCTCAAGCATTTTGTCGGCAGGCTCATAACGCATTATATCGTGAACAAGTCCCGCTGTGTATGCTTTTTCAGGGTCACCGCCAAAAATTTTGGCAAGTTCCTTTGCCTTTTTTGCAACACAGATTGAGTGATATAATCTTTGCTCTGTCAGTCGTTCTTTAAGAATTTCAAGAAACTCAATATTTCTTTCCGTATCCATAGAGTTTGTTTGTCTCCATATACTCAATAATTTCAGGGTCAACAAGACCGTAAAGACTTCTCTTCTGGTCAATTCTTTCCCTGATTTCACTTGAACTTACTTCGTAAGCATCAAGAAGTGAAATATGTACATTCTTTGCATCAAGTTGTGGCATATAAATACCCAATTTTTCAAAAGCGTATGAACGAAGTGCCTGAACATCGTTATCATTATCACGAGCTGCAACACAAATTGTGCATTTTTCAAGTAATTCCTTGTGCTTGTACCACTTATGGAAAATAAGGAACATATCCGAACCGATAACAAGGTAAAGGTCGTCGTTAGGATACTTTTTCTTAAGCTCGTCAACAGTGAAAATTGTGTAACTGCTTGTTTCCCTGTCCATTTCCATAGTGCTTATTTCAAATTTAGGGCTGTTAAAAGCAATTTTACACATTGCAACTCTGTGCTTGTTATCAGCAAGGTCATCACAACGCTTGTGAGTAGGAATTTTATTAGGAATGATTAAAACCTTGTCAAGCTGGAGTTCCTCTGCCATTTTTTCAATCATTCTTGTATGTCCCTTGTGAGGAGGATTGAATGTCCCACCGAAAATACCTATTTTCATTTTCTCGCCTTCTTCTTTTCGTCTTTATGAAGTTCAGGGTTGTAACGATAGAAAATCATACTTCCACCGATTACACCAACACAATCACTGTTTGTTGCTTCTGCAAGCTTTTGTGCAATTACTTTTGGTT
>JAZQUC010000185.1:0-2817 GCA_045631075.1 Candidatus Fimenecus sp.
ATTGCAAATTCACCTAAAAACCTTGAAAGGGTTGAGCTTTGGAAAAGACACAATATGTATAAGGGTGAACGACCACCTATTCACATTGAGGTTGGTAGCTTTGCACATGAGGTAATCAACCCATTGTTACAGTGTGAAGATGAACAAGCACGATGGATTGAATATAAGCTTCTGAACAACTTTGTCAATATGGAAATTTTTGATGATGACAAGGTTGTGCCACCATATTTTCAACAGACATACGACATTTATTTCACTCTTTTTGGTCATCGCATAAAACAGACTGTTGTTAAAAAAGATGATGGTACAGAAATGGGTCATCAGTTTGAACATATTATTGATGATTTAGCAGATGATTTTGATAAAATCCTCCAACCAACAATCTATGGTGTCAATAAAGAAAGCACAATGCAAAAGAATGAACTTTTCAATGACGTTTTTGGCGATATTCTTCCAGTCAGACTTGTCAGTGACGGACTTTACTCCACTCCCACACAGCATGTGGTTCATATGATGGGTATGGAAAATATGCTTTATTCAATGTATGACTATCCTGATGAATTCAAAGAAATGATGGATAGAATTGCAGATGCTTACGTTGCATATTTCAAGCATCTGGAAAGTGAAAATGTACTTTTACAGAATAAATCTTTTGAGTGGGTATGTCAGGGTTCATTAGCATTTTATGACGAACCTGATAAACAAGGTCAAATTAAGACAACTGACCTTTGGGGTTTTATGGACAGTCAGGAAACAGTAGGTATTTCTCCTGAGATGTACCGTGAATTTATTTTCCCATGTTACTATAAAATTGCATCTATGTTTGGCAGACTTAATTACGGTTGTTGTGAGCCTGTTCATCCTCATTGGGACACCATAAAAACCTTGCCTAATCTTAAAAAAGTGTCAATTTCACCTTGGTGTGACGAAGATTTTATGGCAGAGCAGTTACGTGGTTCAGGCATTATCTATCACAGAAAACCTAACCCAACATTCTTGGGTGTTGGTGCAACTCTTGACGAAGATGCAACTCGTAAGCATATTGAAAAGACAATAAAAACTGCTCGTGGTTGTAAACTTGAATTCGCACAACGAGATGTTTATACAGTCAACAACGATATGAACAAGGTGCATAGATTTGTTGAGATTATAAGGGAATCAATTGAAAATCATTGGGAGGGTTAAACCATGTCAGTAGTATCAGAAATATGTGAATTCGTGCAAAAAGGCAGAGCAAAAAATGTAAAAGAACTTGTTGCACAGGCTCTTGAGGATAATATTTCAGCAAAAGAAATTCTTGATAACGGACTTATTGCAGGTATGATGGCAATCGGTGAAAAATTCAAGAAAAATGAGGTGTATGTGCCTGAAGTTTTAATTGCTGCAAGGGCTATGAATATGGGTGTTGCCATTCTTAAGCCACATCTGACACAAGAGGGTGTTGAACCAATCGGTAAGGCTGTTATTTGTACTGTTAAAGGTGACTTGCACGATATCGGTAAAAATCTTGTAAAAATGATGCTTGAAGGTGTAGGTATTGAGTGCATTGACCTTGGTACTGATGTTTCTGCAGAACAAGTTGTTAACGCAGTTAAGGAAAATGATGCACAAATTGTAGCCCTCTCATCACTTCTCACAACTACAATGGAATACCATAAGGATGTTGTTGATGCTCTCACAGATGCAGGACTTCGTGACAAAGTAAAAGTTATGATTGGCGGTGCACCTGTAAGTGAAGAATTTGCTAAACAGGTTGGTGCAGATGGTTATTCTCCTGATGCTGCAACTGCAGCAGATTTAGCACTTTCATTTTTCAAAAAGGACTAAAATTATGAAACCAATAGTAAAGAAAATACTTGAAAATAAAGATAAAACTATACCTATTTTATCTTTTCCATCTACACAGTTGCTTGGTATTACCGTGAAAGAGTTGCTCGATAGTCCCGAAATGCAAGTCAAGGGAATGAAAGCAATACTTGACCGATGCAACATGGGTGCATCTCTTAATATGATGGATTTGTCAGTTGAAGCAGAGGCATTTGGTTGCGAAATCGTTTTTAAGGATGACGAAGTTCCAACCGTAAAACGAGGTGTAATTGACGATATTTGTGATGCCGAAAGTATCACAGTACCTTCTGTTGGCTCATGTAGAACTGCAATTTGTATTGATGGCATCAAAAAGGCCAAAGAAGAAATTAAAGATGTTCCCGTATTTTGTGGTGTAATTGGCCCTTATTCATTGGCAGGTCGTCTTTTTGATATGACTGAACTTATGATGGAATGTTATGACAGCCCTGATGAAGTTGAAATACTTCTTTCAAAAGCAACCGAATTTATCACAAACTATATTCTCGAATTCAAAAAAGCAGGTGCAGATGGTGTTATTATGGCAGAGCCTGCTGCAGGACTTTTGTCACCATCACTTAATGCTGAATTTTCAGCACCATTTGTTAAGGAAATCATTGAAAAAATAAACGACGAAAACTTTATAATCTGTTATCACAACTGTGGTGATGCCATCGGTGATATGACGAACGAAATCAAAGAATATGGTGCTGATATTTACCATTTTGGTAACGCAGTTCCACTTGTAAAAATGTTACCAGAAATGCCAACGGACACTAGTGTTATGGGTAATATTGACTCTGTACTTTTTACAACTGCAACACCTGACGAAATAAAAGATACAGCAATCAATCTTTATGATGAATGTAAACATTATCCAAACTTTATGGTTTCTTCAGGCTGTGATATTCCTGCAAAGGCTAAATGGGAAAACATTGATGCTTATTTTGAAGCAATAGTAGAACTGTATTC
>JAZQUC010000186.1:0-9340 GCA_045631075.1 Candidatus Fimenecus sp.
CCCTTGAGGGGAAGGTGTCACCGTAGGTGACGGATGAGGTGGAAAAGTAGTTTTATTACGAATATTAACGGTTGCAAAACACAACCTACACCTCATCAGTCTGCTTCGCAGACAGCTTCTCCTCAAGGAGAAGCCTCCCCGACAAACTCCAATTTGTATAATAAATGGTATCAAGTCAAAACCCGATACCATTATTAAAGTTATTTTACTTTGTTCTTAAACCCTTTGGATAATGGTTCTTTGCTTTGCCGTTTGATACTTTTACGCCACCAACTGTGCAACCGTCAACCATTACTACTGCCCAACCATTAGGACAATCCGTGTTAAATTCTTCACCGTGAAGATATTTTTTGATTTCGTCACTATTTGCTGTAAGATTGATTTTTTTCTTGAAGTCCTTACCCATTGCCATAAAAAACTGATGATGTGGCTGAATATAATTCTTACGGATTTCACCGATTGTAACACCGCAGGCAAATGCACTGCCCTTTCTTATTGGAAAATCAGGTGTGAAATACACAGGGTTTCCGTTATACATCATCACATTATCAGATTCATATTGAATAAGTGTGTCATTGAGAAAGTCTATAACTGTTTTATCGATTTTCTCTTTTTTTGTTTCGTTTTCTATTACGCTTCCGTAATCTTCATTTGTATTATGAAGCACCGCCACAAACTGGCCTTCACCTTTTGTTTTATGGTGATAACAACGACGGGTGTAATGGATGTTTTCACACTTGCAACCGTCAAAATTCACTCCGTCAGAAGTGTTTTCCTTTACTCTTTCAGTTGTTGGCACAAGTTCAAATTCAGGATATCTTTCTAAAAATGCATCAACCGTCATTTCATTTTCTTCCAATGAGAAAGTACAAGTAGAATAAACTATATAGCCACCTTGTTTGAGCATTGTCACAGCACAATCGAGAATTTCAGCCTGACGCTCTGCACACATTTTCACATTGTCGGGTGTCCATTCATCAATTGCAATTTCTTCCTTACGGAACATACCCTCACCTGAACAAGGTGCATCAACCATAATCATATCAAAGGTTTCAGGGAATTCTTTTTTGAGCTTTTGTGGATGCATACAAGTTGTAACAACATTTTTAAAGCCCATTCTTTCCATATTGCCTGTAAGAATTTTACATCTTGACGGAACAATTTCATTGGAAACAAGAACACCATTTTCACCTAATTTATTCTTTATCTGACTACTCTTACCACCAGGTGCTGCACACAAATCAAGCACCTTCCAATTAGGGTCAATATCGACACTCTCAACAGGCACCATTGCAGCAGGCTCCTGAATATAGAACATACCTGCGTGATGATAAGGATGGTTACCAATTCCGTCATAGTCAAAATAAAAACCATTTTCTACATAAGGGATTTTGTCATTTGAAAATATATTCAGTTTTTGAAATTCTTCAAGATAGATTTTATCAGTATTCACACGAAATGCTCTTACAGGCTTTTCATCATAGGACTTTAAAAACTCGTTATACTCGTCACCCAAAAGAGTTTTCATTCTCTCCTGAAATTCAATTGGCAATTGTTTCATTATTCGTCACCTAAATACATTTCAGCGTGTAGCATACACATTGAAACTGATGTTATTGCTGCAGTTTCTGTACGAAGGATTCGTTTTCCTAAAGATACGACTTTTCCACCGTTTTCAAATGCAAGTTCAACTTCCTTTTCGTCAAATCCACCTTCAGGACCAATTAAAATGCCAACTGACATACCACTTTTAATTTGTGAAAGTGCTATTTTCGTGTCTTCCATTCCGTTTTTGCTTTCATAAGGTACTAAAAACAAGTCCATTTCTTTTGCCTTTGCCATAGCCTGTTTATATGTAAGGACATCTGAAATTTCAGGAATTGTGTTTCGTTTACTCTGTTTTGCAGCACTTTCGGAAATAGTCTGCCAACGACTTACCTTGCTTTTCTTTTTCTTGTCGTCAAGCTTTACAACGCAACGATTCATTTCAACAGGAATAATACCTTCCACACCGAGCTCAACGGTTTTTTGGATAATCAATTCCATTTTATCGCCTTTTGCAAGTCCCTGAAAAAGATAAATTTTTATAGGAAAATTAGTATCATTGTAGTTTTCTTCAATTATTTTTGCAATAACAGAATCTTCTGTAAAATCTTCTATTTCACAAAGGTTGCTGACACCATTTTCACTTACAAGAAATGCATCTCCGATAGTCATACGAAGAACATTTTTAATGTGATTGAAATCTGTTCCTGTAATAACATATTTATCATTCAATTTTTGATTTTCACTGACAAAGAAATTGTACATAATTATTATCCTTTAAACAACAACGGCGTAGGCTTCGCTAAAAACCTACGCCCACTATTTTATATCAATTCAAGGAAGCTTGAACCACGAGGAACAACAAATGTAATTGCTCCTTCAAGAAGCTGGAATTCGCGTTCTGTAACAAAATCACATTCACCGTCAACATTAACTGCTGCAGGTTTACTGCTTTCAATCTTAACATGTTTACAATGAGAAAGTCTTGTAAAAGTCCAGTTAAGGTGTTCACCCTTCTTGTACTTATTCAACAATGGAAGCAATCCAAATGGTCCCTTTTTAGCAATTTCCTGTGGATATCTTACCATTACACAGTCAATAACACCGTCATTTGGCATAGCGCCAGGAGCAGCCATATAGCCACCACCATACCAACGCGAATTACCGATATAACAGAAAAGGAAGTCATCTTCATACACTTTATCGTGGTCGATAGTGATTTTGAAATGATTCTTCATTTTACCCTTAATAACACAGTTAACAGCAGCAAGTGTATATGCAATTTCACCATTTACCATTGGCAATTTCTTAAAATCAGCTTGAGCAGCACAAACTTCTGAGTCAACACCCATTGCACATTCATTAATAGCAATCTGACCGTTTGTTTCAATAAGGTCAAGCTTTACAGGTACACCGTTTACATGGTCATCAATATTTGTGTTTCTGCCAAAAAGACGGCTGAAATCGTTACCTGAACCCAACGGAATATTAGCGACCTCACAGTTAGGATATTTATAACAACCGTTTACAATTTCGTAAAGTGTTCCGTCACCACCACAAGAGTAGAAGCGTACAGATTCGCCCTTCTGTGCCACTTTCTCAACATAACGCATACCGTCACCTTGAGCATTTGTTACATAGATATCAGCATTTAATTTCTTTTCTTTAATGTACTTTTCGATTACAGGAATATAGTTTTTCGCGTTTTTACCCTTACCTGATACAGGGTTTACAACAAAAATATGTTTCATAGCGTTCTCCTATTATTTGTAATACATATATAACTGGCATTTAATCATACCATTATAGAGCTTACGGCGTTTATCGGCCTTTCTGCCAAAGCATTTTTCAAATTCCTCATCAGGACTGATAATATAGTATGCCCATCCGCGTTCAGGATTAAAGATTTTACCCATCGTTCTGTAAATTTCTTCAGCAGCCTGAATGTCAAGCATTCTTTCGCCATAAGGCGGATTACAGATAACTGTGCCCTTTTCACTTTTACGAGCAAAGTCCTTTAAATCCTTTTTGGAAAGGTCGATTTTCATCCCAACACCCGCACGTCTTGCATTTTCGCGTGCAATCTGAAGCGTATTGAAATCGATATCAGAGCCATAAGCCATAAAATCAGCATCCTGAATTACAGCATCTGTTGCTCTCATTCTTTCTTCTTGCCAAACGGATGAATCCATATTTTCAAATCTTTCAGAGATAAACGAGCGTTTAAGTCCTGGTGCAATATTAAGAGCTTTCATAGCACCCTCAATAAGAATTGTACCTGAACCACAAGTCACATCATAAAGTGTGTGATAATGACGAAGTCTTGCAAGTTCTGCCATAGCAGCAGCAAGAGTTTCCTTAATAGGTGCTGAATTTGAAACAGGTCGGTAACCACGTTTATGAAGTCCTGCACCTGATGTATCGATAAAAACAGTCACAACATCTTTCATAATTGAAAACTGAATCTGATGTAATGGTCCTGTTTCATCAAACCATGAAATTTTGTACTTTTCCTTAAGTCTTTCAACAACTGCCTTTTTTATAATAGCCTGACAGTCGCTTACTGAAAAGAGTTTTGAATTGAGGGAATAACCTTTTACAGGGAAGGCATCAAACTTACCAATCCACTCTTCCCAAGGAAGTTTTTTAACACCCTGAAAAAGCTGTTCAAATGTTACAGCTCTGAATTCACCAAGACGAATTAAAATTCTTTCACTATATCGTGAGCATATATTAGCACGAGCGAGAATGTTTTCATCGCCCTCAAAATCTACTCTGCCATTGTTTGCTTCAACATTAGAAGCACCCATATCGCGTAATTCCTGTGCAACCAAACCTTCTAACCCTAAAAGGCAAGGTGCTGAAAACTTAATCAACATCAAATTACTCCATTATAAAATATTCATGTACAGTATAGATTATATTCAACCAAAAGTCAACCAAAGTTAAATAAAAAAAATAAAAACGGTGCTGAACAAACAACACCGCTTTGCTATTATTCTTTTGTTCTGTGCTTATTCCTTTAACCTATTAGAATAAGATGCAGAAAGTCTTTTTTGTTGCGACGGCGTATATTGGATACTCCGAGCGGCAAAAAAGGCTTAGAAAGAAAAAGACTTTTTCTTTCGTTCTGCGCTTATTCTTGAGTCATCTTTCTGACATAGCGTTTAAAGAATGCAATAGCATCTTCACAACATGCAATTGGAATTCTTTCGTTTGTACCGTGAGTACAGAGAAGAAGTTTAGTATCTGCAACGAATGGAGCAAATCTGTAAATATTTTCACAGACAGGCTCATAGTTATAGGCATCTGTACCACCCATTACAAGGAATGGTGTTACAAGGTTTTTACTATTCTGTGCTTCTGCTAATTCCTTAATTGTCTGGAATGCTTTTGAGTCTGTTGGAGAAACCTTTGATGATTCCTTGCCTACAAGGAATTCAACATCAATGTCCTTATTTCTTACGCTTTTGCGAATGTGCTTTTCAACATCAGCAATTGAAACGCCAGGCATTGTACGGAAGTTTACAGTTACCGATGCTTTCTGTGGAAGAACATTAAACTGTGGACTACCCTCTGCCATTGTAACGGCTGTACAAGTACGAATAAGAGACGCTGCCGCAGGAATTCTTTTTGCAACTGCGAGAATTACAGGCTGTAAAATAGGTGCATTTACAAGAACTACTCTCAATGGATAGCCTGCATTCATACCAACTCTCTTAATAAGCTGCTTAAGGTAATCAGGCATTGTAGCTTTGAACTGATGATTTTCAATATCCTTGATAACATCAGCAAGTTTGCCGACAGCAGTATGCTTTGGTGGCTGTGATGAATGGCCACCCTTTGCATTAACGCTGACTTTATAGTTGACACTACCCTTTTCGGCAATACCAACGCCTGTAAGGTTAATGTCAAGAAGTTTACCCAGCTTTACAGGAAGAATTGCGCCACCTTCGTCACGGACTGCTTCAAGATGAACACCCTGCTCTTTAAGATACGCCGCAATCTGCTTTGCACCATTATCAGGTGCTGCAACAACTTCTTCATTATGACCAAGACAGATATATACTGTGCGCTTTGGCTGGAAGCCTTCATTGAGAAGCTCTTCCATACATTCCATAACAGCAATAAGGTGATTTTTCATATCCATGGCACCACGACCCCAGATAAACTCACCGTCGTTATATCCGCTAAATGGGTCGTGTTCCCAGTCCTGTTCAGTTCCTGCTGTTATTGGCACGACGTCCTGATGTGCAAGCATTGCAATACCGTCAAGGCTCGGGTCACTACCTTCCCACTTATAAACAAGACTTGCATCAGCAACCTTTGTCTTTGTCATATTCTGATGAACAAGTGGAAAACGTTCTTCCAAAAATGCGTGAAATCTGTCAAACTCTGACCAATCAACAAGCTCTCTGTCATAATTTGAGATTGTCTTGATTTTAATTGCATCACTTAAATCACGACAATACTTTTCCATATCAATCATTTCAGGCAAAAGTTTTTCTTTCTCCTGTTTTTTCTCTTTAAAGAAAATTGCACGGATAAGTGTGATTACAATAAAAAGACTGATAATTGCTAATAAAATTTCCATACCAATATCCTCCATTCTGATAAATGTCAAATGGACAGACACGGATGTCTGTCCCTGTATAATTATATTTTATGTATTTTTGTCAACTTGATGGAATACTTTAAGATTTCCTGTTTTATTGCTACGCTTATCAAGTTCTGCCATAACATCGGAAACATCAATTCCTTCGTTTGCCATCATAACAAAAAGATGGAAAATAAGGTCGCTGATTTCACCAACAGTCTCTTCCTTGTTACCATTTTTTGCAGCAATGATTGTTTCAGAACATTCTTCGCCAACTTTTTTAAGAATTTTATCAAGTCCTTTTTCAAAAAGATAGCAAGTGTAAGAACCTTCCTGCTGATTTTCTTTTCTTTCAAGTATTGTTTCGTAAAGATTTACTAATGTATCGTTCATTTCTATCACCTATTTGATTTTATTAAAGAAGCAAGATTTACTGCCTGTATGACAAGCAGGACCTGTCTGTTCAACTTTTACTAATAATGTATCGTCATCACAGTCACCGTGAATTGAAATCACCTTCTGCAAATGACCTGAAGTTGCACCCTTGTTCCAAAGTTCCTGACGGGAACGACTCCAGAACCAAGTATAACCTGTTTCAAGTGTTTTTGCCATTGATTCCTTATTCATATATGCAAGCATCAAAATTTCTCCTGTGCTTTCTTCTTGAATAATAGCAGGAATGAGCTCTGCTTTTACAAAATATTTATCAAGGTTCATTATTTCTCACACTCCTTAACAGCTTCTGCAAGGTTTAATGTGCCACTATAAATACTTCTGCCACAGATTGCACCATACATATTTGCATTTTTAAGGTCGATAATGTTACTCAAATCCTTAATGCCACCACTTGCAGTAATATTACAAGAAACTGCTTCATTAAGTTTAATAAGCTGAGTGAGATTTGGGCCAGAAAGCATACCGTCACAGTCAATATCTGTAAAAATAATATATTTTACACCAAAATCTTCCATACGCTTTGCAAGGTCGATATAGTGAGTATCACTTTTTTCTGTCCAACCTTCTGTTGCTACCATTTCATTCTTTGCGTCAATCCCAACAGCAATTCTGTCACCAAATTCTTTACAAGCTTCTTTTACAAGCTGAGGATTTTTAAGTGCAGCAGAGCCGATAATAACTCTTTCAATGCCGTTTTGAATATAGAAATCAACATCCTTCATTGTACGGATTCCGCCACCAACTTCAACTAAAAGTCCACTGTTTTTAGCAACATCAAGGAAAATGTCAGAATTAATTCTTACACCATCAAGTGCACCGTTTAAATCCACCATATGTATCCATTCTGCACCTGCTTTTTTGAAGTTTAAAGCGGTTTCCATATAACTGTCAGCAACCTTACCTGCTGTTGCAAAGTCACCCTTGTAAAGACGGACACATTCTTTATCTTTTATATCAATTGCAGGAAAAATAATCATTTATTATAAAGTCCCCTTTGTTGAAAGTGTTTTATCTGTTTTTTCTGTTGCAATACTCATTGCGTGACCAAATGCTTTGAAAATTGCTTCAGCAATATGGTGAGAATTATCACCATAAGGTGCACGAAGATGTACTGTAATTTTTGCATTATCAGCAACTGCACGGAAAAATTCTACACACATACAAACATCAAAATCTCCGCATTTTTCCTGTGGGAAATCAGCTTCAAAAACTGTGTATGCACGATTACAGATATCGACAGCACAGAAGCCGAGTGCCTCATCCATTGGTACAAAAAAGCTACCGTAACGAACAAGATTTGATTTGTCTCCTAAACACTCAAAAAGTGCTTGACCAAGTACAATACCGATATCCTCAACTGTATGATGACAATCAACTTCAATATCACCCTTGCAAGTAACAGTCAAGCCATAACCTGCGTGAGTTGCAAATGCTGTAAGCATATGGTCAAAGAAGCCAACACCTGAATTAACGCTAACTTCTCCACCATCAAGGCAGAGAGTCAAGCTAATATCAGTTTCTTTTGTTTTTCTTTCTATTGTTGCAGTTCTCATTACACTTCCTCCAACACTTTTTTGAATGTTTCAAGCATTTTTTCGTTTTCGCATTCTGTACCTGCTGTAATACGAAGATAATCACCCATATTACGGATGATAATGCTGTTATCCTTCATTTTTTCAAATACTGATTTTGCATTTTTCACTTTCATAAACACAAAGTTTGTATGAGTTTCGTAAATCTTTTCGACTTTATCACTTTCGATTTTAATAAGCTCATCATAAAGTGATTTCTTTGACTCAACAACTGTCTTGATACAATCATCAATATAATCAGGATGTGAGAAAAGCACTTCACCCAATGCCTGTGAAACAGAATTTACATTATATGGTGATTTTACTGCACGGATTACATTTGTAAGAGTCTTATTAGCAACTGCAAAACCAAGACGAAGTGCAGCAGAACCCAAAGCTTTTGAACAAGTTTTAAGAATAATAAGGTTATCGTAATTCTCGAACTCACCTAAAAGACTTTCGTCACCTGCAAAGTCCATATATGCTTCATCAAGAACAACAAGTGAATCAACGCTGTTTATAAGCTTTCTTACATCGTCTTTTGTAACAATTCTTGATGTTGGATTACAAGGATTTGAGAAAATTACAATTCTCACATTTTCACTTTTTGCAAGTGCGATTACATCATCAATATTAACATCAAGATTTTCGTCTTTCTGATATTTAACACTTTCACACTCTGCAATTTCAGCATAAAAACGATACATTGAAAAATCAGGCTCAAGAGTTAAAATCTTGTCACCCTTCTGTAAAAATGCGTTCATTATAACTGAAATAATTTCATCAGAACCGTTACCTGCTGTTACACATTCTGGGTTTACATTGAAATACTTTGAAAAACCGTCAACAAGCTTTGTTGCCATTGGGTCAGGATAACGATTCAACGCAGAATTTCTTAATGCCTCTACCATTTCGTCTTCAATTTCCTTTGGGAAAGTGAGAAATGACTCGTTGGCATCAAGACGGATTTCATATGTACCGCTGATTGGCTCATATGGTGTTAAGTTTTTTACTTTTTCGTTTAACTGAAACATTATTAATCCTCAAATCTGACTTTAATGGAGTTTGCGTGAGCTGTTAAGCCCTCTGTTTCTGCAAGAGAAACAACCTTATCCTTGCACTCACGAAGTGCATCTTCTGTATAGTAAATAAAGCTTGATTTTTTAATAAA
>JAZQUC010000187.1:0-2394 GCA_045631075.1 Candidatus Fimenecus sp.
ACCAGGAGTTGTCATTGCAAGTGCACCGTGAGCAACACCGTAGTTAACTGCAGTCTGAGCATCCTCTGTAGTCATAAGACCATAGATAAGACCTGATGCGAATGAGTCGCCACCACCAACACGGTCAAGGATTTCAAGACCAGGAAGTTCAAGTCCCTTATGAACTTTACCATCAGCATAACAGATTGCTGACCAGTCGTTAACTGTTGCAGTTTTAACTGTACGAAGAGTTGTTGCGATAACCTTAAAGTTAGGATATACCTTAACAACTTCCTCAAGCATCTTGTAGTAACCTTCAATGTTGAGTTCTTTAAGATTTTCGTCATTACCTTCAATTTCAAAGCCAAGACAAGCTGTGAAATCTTCTTCGTTACCAATCATAACATCGATATACTTTGCGATTTCCTTATTAACTGCCTGTGCTTTTTCCTTACCACCGATGTCATTCCAAAGTGATGGACGATAGTTAAGGTCATATGATACGATTGTGCCATATTTCTTTGCAGTCTTAACTGCTTCAATAGCAACTTCTGCTGTTGACTCTGAAAGTGCAGCAAAAATACCGCCTGTATGAAGCCAACGAACACCAAGTGTACCAAAAATGTAATCCCAGTCAATGTCCCCTGCCTTAAGCTGTGAAATTGCTGTGTTACCACGGTCAGAAACACCAACAGCACCACGGATACCAAATCCGCGTTCTGTAAAGTTAAGACCATTTCTTACTGTTCTACCGATACCATCATATTTAACCCATTTGATGAGTGATGTATCAACGCCACCCTGCATAATGAAGTCTTCGATAAGACGACCAACTTCGTTGTCTGCAAAAGCAGTAACAACTGCAGTTTTCATACCAAAGCAACGACGAAGTCCACGAGCAACGTTGTATTCACCGCCACCTTCCCAAGCACGGAAAGAACGAGCAGTTTTAATTCTGCCTTCACCCGGGTCAAGACGAAGCATAATTTCACCGAGTGAAATCATATCAAATGTACATTCTTCTTTTTTTCTAAGATTTAAATTCATATCTTTAACCTCCGATTAAACACCAGAATAAGCAGAAAATCCGCCATCAACACAAATACTTGTGCCTGTAATAAAGCTTGAATATGCTTCGTCACAAAGGAACAACAATGCACCTGAAAGCTCACTTGCTTCACCGAATCTCTTCATAGGTGTTGCGTTAAGAATCTTGTTTGTTCTTGCAGTTGGTGTGCCGTCATCATTCCAGAGAAGAGTCTTATTCTGGTTTGTTGAGAAGAATCCAGGAGCAATAGCGTTAACACGGATTCCAACATCAGCAAAATGAACAGCCATAAATTCTGTGAAATTCTTAACTGCTGCTTTTGCTGCTGAATAAGCAGGAATTTTTGTAAGTGGACGATAAGCATTCATTGATGTTACCATAACGATACAAGTGTTTTCCTTTTCAGCCATATCACGAGCAAAAACCTGTGTAGGAATAAGTGTTCCCAAGAAATTAAGGTTGAATACGAATGAAATGCCAGCAGCATCAAGGTCAAAGAATGTCTTAATATCGTCATTCTTTTCGATTAAGTCAATTTTTTCAAGAGTTTCTTTTGTTGTTGTGCCTTTTGGGTTGTTACCGCCTGCACCATTGAGAAGAATATCGCAAGTACCAAGCTTTTCATTGATAATTGCACGAGCATTTTCCATACTTTCTTTTTCAAGAACATTACAACCAACTGCAATAGCAACGCCACCGTCAGCATTGATTTCGTCAGCAACAGCCTGCGCTGCTGCTTCGTTTAAATCAAGAACAGCAACCTTTACGCCCTGTTTAGCAAGTGTTTTTGCGAAGTCACCACAAAGGACACCGCCACCACCTGTAACAACTGCTACTCTGCCTTTTAAATTCTCATGTAACATAGGTTATTTACTTCCTTTCTCAACTGCTTCAAAAAGTCCGTTAATATAAGTTGCACCAAGTGCTCTGTCAAAAAGGCCATAACCAGGTTTACCTGTTTCGCCCCAAATCATTCTACCGTGGTCAGGACGAACATAACCGTCAAAGCCTGTATCAACAAGTGCCTTAACAACCTCATACATATCAAGACTTCCACAATCTGAAAGATGACCGCTTTCTTCAAAGCTTCCGTCTTCCATAATCAAAATGTTTCTTATATGCATAAATGCAATTCTGTTCATTGCACTATATTTTCTAATCATTTTTACAACATCATTTGATGCAGCACAACCCAATGAGCCTGTGCAAAGGCAAAGAGAGTTTGCCTCACTATCAACAAGTGACAACATTCTGTCAATGTTTTCTTCACAAGTGATGATTCTTGGAATACCAAAAATTGGATATGGTGGGTCATCTGGGTGAATTGCCATTTTAACGCCACATTCTTCAGCCACTGGGATAACCTT
>JAZQUC010000188.1:0-8353 GCA_045631075.1 Candidatus Fimenecus sp.
AAAATCGGACTTCTTGATGAAATTCCACTTGAGAGTGATGACGGTATTCATCTTCATTTTGAGCTTTACAAGGATGGCAAGGCAGTTTCACCATCGGAATATCTTGGAAAAACCGTTGATATATCATAAGGAATATGGTAAACTCTTTTCGGTGATAAAATGAACGTTTACTATTTTGATATTCGTGAAAAAGGTGAAATCAATAAAGAAAATCTGCCACAAAGTGTACTTTCTCATTGTAAAAAAAAGGAAAGTTTTTTAGCGGCAGAAGCACTTATTAATATGGGTGCTGAAAATCTTCACTATAACGAAAAGAAAAAGCCATTGGCAGACAACTGTTTTGTGAGTATTTCTCATTGTGAGCATATGGTGGCTGTCTGCACAAGTGACAAGCCTATCGGCATTGATATTGAAAAAATCAACACACAAAGAGATTTGGACAAAATTGCAAAACGTTTTTATCACGGAAAAGAATCAGAATATTTTAATAAAAATCATACTGCTGATGTTTTTTTTGAAATATGGACAAAAAAAGAAGCCTACTCCAAAATAGGCGGAGAAGGTGTTGGTGAAATTTATAAAGGATTTGATGTGTTGAGCATCGAAGACTACATCTTCACAACAGAAAAAATTGATGACTATATACTTTCAATTTGCGAAAAGAAATGAAATTAAGGGACACCATCGTGTCCCTTTTGTTTTTAGTATTTAAAATTTGAATATTTAAGTACTGTTTCTGTTTCACCATCACCTGAAACGCCTATGGATGACACCTTAAAATTCAGTTTTGCATACATAGTATATGTGATTGTTAATACAGCAGGTTTGCCTTTTGAATCAAGGTCAACCACCATTTTAACATTCTTGTATTCTGTGTTCAGTTTATCGACTGTCATAGCAGTAGTAACATCTGCAACAGCCTCTTTAACATCATTTTCAGTAATAAAGTCGTTAGAAATATGGTTGAACGGAGTGTTTCCACCCTTGGTCGGATTAGTACTGTCGTTAAAAAGTACTGTTATCTGCTTGTCATTCTGAGTGAAAGATTTAATATCCTTTTCAGTAAGTTTCATTGGGATAATTGCATAATTGCCCGCATCCTTTTCTGTACCACTTACATTGCCGACGCCAAGAAAACTGCCTATAACAGAATTAAGGTTTGCATTAGCATCAATACTTGCAATAATACTGTTAAGCGTTCCTGTTGCATTACCTACATCAACATCTTTTGTAAACTTACAAGTTCTGGACCACTTATAAGTTCCTTTTGCCGCTTTTGCAGTTTCATCGTTGAACATTTTTGCGATTTGGGCTTTTGCAGAACCTGACGGTGTATTCTCTAATCCCGCTACCATTTGAAGAATCATACGGGCATCTGACGCTCTGAGTTCACCATCAGCAACAAGTTCACCGTTGTCAGGATTTTTAAGGAATGACTCATCCTTAAGACCTGCAACAACCTGAAGAATCATACGAGCATCGGTTGCTTTAACATAACCGTCTTCGTTTACATCACCAGGCAAAGTCACAGCAGCAATAGCCACACCTGAAAGTGAAAGAACAATAAGCGCTATTGATAAAACAATTGATAAAACTTTTTTCATAGAATACACCTACTTTCTTTATGATAAGAAAATTATACCATATATCTTTTCTTAATTCAACCATACAAATGCACAAACACCAATTTTGATGGTTTCATATATAAATTGGAGTTTATCGATGAAGTGCAGAGTGCAAAGTGTAGAGTGCAGAACGAAGGAACTGCGTTGCGATTGTCCCCCCCCTTCCGTCACTCGCATTGCTCGTGCCACCTTCCCCTCAAGTGGGAAGGCCAACATAGGCTCCCCACTTGATGGGGAGCTGTCACCGTAAGGTGACTGAGGGGCCCGACAAATTATAATTTGAAAATAGATTCTTCACTGCATTTATAATGACAAACCAAGTATAATTAAAATTTATGCATAAAAAACGGTACCACCGTTTGGTGATACCGTTAAATTAGTTATTCAATTAGCAATTAAGCAACTGTGTATGTAATCTTGTTTGTTGCCTGACCCTGACCGTTGATTGTAACAACTGCCTTGAGCTGCATCTTAGCTGAGAAGCCGTATGAAATTTCAAGAGTCTTAAGGTTGTCGCCATCAACTGTAGCTGTAAGAGTAACATTTGTGTACTGAACATCAGTGCTGTTAACCTTGATAAGTGTTGTAAGACTTGTGATACCGTCAACAACTTCCTGATGTGTGAAGAAGTCGTTTGTTGCACGGCTCATAGCATTCTTGCCATCCTTCTGAGGATTTGCAAAGTTGCCAAGTTTAACAACGTACTTGTTACCATTAGCTGAAGCTTCCTTAATGTCAGCTGCTGTAAGGCTCATAGCTTTAAGAGCATACTGTTTGTTCATGCCTTCAGGAATAACACCATTCTTAACTTCGCCGTCTCTATTACCTATACCAAGGAAACCACCAACAACTGAGTCAAGTGATGCGTTTTCGTCGATACCCTGAATAATCTTGTTAAGTGTACCTGTTGCACTACCAACATCGATAGCACCGTCTGGTGTGTATGCACATACACGAGCGAACTTGTAGCTCTTCTTTGCTGCAGCTGATGTCCACTTGTTGAACATTTCGTGAGCGTTAGCCTTTGAGAATGCTGCGCCAGCGTTATCGCCTGCAGGAGCGTCTGTTGAATCATCAGCAGGAGCATCTGTTGCGTCATCTGAAGGAACATCTGTTGCATCGTCTGAAGGAACGTCTGTTGAATCATTTGATGGAGCGTTTACATCACCTGATGGTACGTCGCCGTTTACTACTACATCGTTACCTGCTTCCGCAAGTGCCTTTTCAGCTGTTGATTTACCAACCATAACAACGCCAAATGTAAGTACAAGAGCAAGAAGAACTGCTACAAACTTAATAAAGCCCTGTGAATTTTTTTCTTTTTTCATTGCCTTAACTTCTGCCTGTTCAGGAGTTAAAGGTGCCTTTGTTTTTGCCATAATTGTTTTCTCCCTTCGTTTATGTAGGAATCAAATTAATATTTGATGTTTGTGTATTTACCTGTGATATCAGTTTCACCAGTACCTGTTGCATTCATAATTGCAAGCTTAATCTTGAGTGTTGCTGAGAATGTGTATGAGTATTCAAGAGCTGTCATCTTACCATCAACGATAGTTGCTGTGAAGAGAATCTTTGTGTAGTTAGCCTGTGATTCATTTTCAATAATCTTAACTGCACTACCTACTTCGTTAGCAATACTCTGGTTAACTTCTGGGAATGTAACATAGTCATTTGTTGCATGACCAAGAGCGCTGTTAGCATTTGGATTTGTGCAAGCCTTAACCTGAATTGTGTACTTGTCACCGTTAACTGCGAAATCCTGAACGTCAGCTTCTGCAAGTGCCATAGCCTTAATCATATATTTAGCATCTGCACCATCGATTTTGCCGTTTTTAACTTCTGCATTGATTGGCTTGTTGATACCAAGGAAACCACCAACAACTGAGTCAAGAGATGCGTTTTCGTCAACACCCTTGATGATGCTGTTAAGTGCGTTTGTTGCTGAACCGACGTCAATGTTCTTAACGATTTTACCTACACGAGAAACTTTGTATGAGCCTTTAGCTGCCTTTGCTGATGTTTCGTTGAAGAGTTTGATAACGTCAGCCTTTGTCATTTCTGTGTTGCCTGCAGGAGCATCTGTTGTTGCGTCGTCACCAGCAGGAGCATCTGTTGTTGCGTCGTCTGAAGGAACGTCTGTTGTTTCGTCGCCACCAAGAAGATTTTCATCTTCTGTAGATGGAGCGTCAACGCTACCTGAGTTGTCTGTGTTTGTTGAACCACCGTTGTTAACAGTACCTGCTACAACTGTGCCACCCATTGAAGGTGCTGTAAATGCGATTGTTACGAGTGACCATGCAATAACGATTGCAAGGAAAACTGCCAATGCCTTTGTAAATGTTCCGAAGAAAAGTTTGCAGTTAGCTGCTTTCTTTTCAGCCTTTGCCTGCATTTCTTCAGGAGTGAAGTTCTTTTTAGCCATAATTAGGGCTCCCCTTTCAATATTATACATACTAAATTTACAACAAAATCGTTAAAATGTCAACATTTTTATTGCTTTTTTATAATCTTTTTATAAACGCTACTTATAGGAAGACCGACCACGTTGAAATAATCTCCATGAATGCCACTTATAAACTTTGATGCAAGTCCTTGGATTCCATAAGCTCCTGCTTTGTCATACGGCTCATCAGTGTTGATATATTCATTAATTTCATCATCGGAAAGCGGATAAAACTCCACTTTTGTTTCTTCAGCAAATGTAAGTGAAATGCCATCACCTATTGCACATACACCCGTAAAAACAGAATGAACTCTGCCTGAAAGACTCTTAATCATATTAAAAGCATCTTCCTTGTCCCTTGGTTTACCAAGAATTTTATCATCAAGGACAACTATGGTATCTGCACCAAGAACGGTTTCATCCTCTGCTCTTTCTACTGCAAGTGCTTTTCTTGCTGCAAGGAAAACTACTGCATCTTCAGGCTTTGTGCCGTAAGGAATTGTTTCGTCAGCGTCAGCCACTCGAACTGTAAAATCAATCCCTGCATTTTTAAGGATTTCGCTTCTTCTTGGTGACTTTGATGCAAGAACCAATTTCATATTTTTCCCTCTTGTTTCATAATGTAAATTTTAAGAACCATTGTCTGTGTTTTACTGTCACGAAGTTCACCGTTCATTACCATTTCAACAGCTTTTTCAAGTGGTATTTTGTAAACCTCTAAAAATTCGTCTTCATCAGGACTTTGCTCACCGAATTCCAATTCCGTCGCAAGATACATATGTATGATTTCACCACAGTATCCAGGAGTTGGATAAAGTTTTCCCAAATCAACGTATTTTTTCGCAACCGCACCAGTTTCTTCTTTCAATTCTCTTTTTCCTGCTTCAAATGGGTCTTCACCTTTTTCAAGCTTACCTGCGGGTAATTCCGTCACGATTTCCATATAAGGATAACGAAACTGTTTTACGAAATAAAGGTTATATTCATTATCAAGCGGTGCAATACAAACGCCACCGTTATGCTCAACAATTTCTCGTTTTGCTGTTGTCCCGTTAGGAAGAAGTGCATCATCAACACGAAGATTCACTATTTTACCTTTAAATTTATAGTCAAAACTTATTTGCTTTTCTATTAATTCCATAAGTCACACTCCGTATTTCTTAACTAATTCTTTATAATGTCTGCCTTTTTCTTCAAAGTTTTTATATTCGTTATAACTTGAAGCTGCAGGAGAAAGAATACAAACGCCGTCTTTTTTAGTGTTTTTATATGCAGATTTTACTGCTTCTTCAAGATTTGCAGCCTTGATAAGAGTTTTACTTGTGCCATTTTCAATCATCATATCAATGATTTTGTGACCTGTTGTTTTTGTGCCGATTATAACATTCAGATTACTGTTTTCAAGGTCAACTGCGAAATCAGTATAGTCAATCCCACGGTCCTTTCCACCGATTATAAGTGTATTTGCCTTGATTGCATTAACTGCACACATAACAGCGTGTGGAATTGTGGCAATACAGTCATTGTAAAATGTTATACGATTGTATATACCGATATTTTCCATTCTGTGTTCAATGCCTTCAAAGTCATCAATGGCCTTTTTTGCATCTCCTGCTGATACACCGAATTTTGATGCAGCAGTAAAAGCATAAAGCACATCGTGACGGTTATGCTCACCTGCAAGGTGAATGTTTTCGATTTCAAATGGAAGGAAATCATCCTTTTTCACTGCAACAGCATTAGATTTCACTGCATTTAAATCAAGATAAGGTGACATTCCTTGTGTTCCGTTATATATAAATGTATTATCTTCGTTCTGATATCTTACAATATTTAATTTGGAATTAACATAGCCCGTCATTCCACCCTTATAATGCTCAAGGTGTTCTTCATATATATTTGTAAGGATTGAAACATCAGGTGAACTGCGTGTAAATTCAAGCTGATGTGAAGAAAGCTCAATAACTGCAATTTTGTCTTCCGTCATTTCTTCAATATAATCAAAAACAGGAAGACCCATATTACCCATAAGCTCACAGTCAACACCACCTGCACAAAGCATCTTATATGTAAGAGTTGATGTTGTAGTTTTTCCCTTTGAGCCTGTTACACCGATTTTCTTGCAAGGTGCATATTTCATAAACAAATCTGTCTGGCAAGTTACATAAGTACCATCAGGAATATCTACATTCACAAACGAAATTCCAGGACTTTTCATTACAATATCGAATTTACCAATGTGTGAAAGGTAATCTTCACCACAGAAATATTCTACATTTTTGTCGTCAATTTTCTGTTCTCTGCCATCACCGATAGCAAGTAATTTTTCAGGAAGATACTTTCTTATATAATTGTATGTACTTCTACCCTCTCGACCAAAGCCAAGAATCAGCACACTTTTATCTTTTAAAAATTCAATAATTGGTGGAAACATACTATCAATCTCCTTTTTGTCGCATACACATTTATTATACATTCAGCAAATTGAAAAATCAACAGAAAAAGGTCATTTGAAGATTTTTGATTTACACAGCCAAATTGGAAGTTTATCAGGGAGATACCCCCCCTCAGTCAAATGCTACGCATTTGCCAGCTCCCCCTCAAGGGTGGAGCCCATATTAGCCTTCCCCCTGGAGGGGAAGGTGACACGAGCATCGCGAGTGACGGAAGGGGGGGATAAAAACATCACGGCAAATTATAATTTTCATCCGCAAAATCGTAATCACTTTAAAGTAATAAAATATATTTTAAAAACTTATCAAAACATAGTTGCATTATTTGGGCATATGTGCTACAATTCTTTTAACGTGTTGAAAAATTCTATATATTTTTCACATAAAAGGCATACTTATGGAAAGGTAGGGAAGGCTTATGAAGGCTTACACCTCAAACAACATCAGAAATATTGCTGTGCTTGGTCACGGCGGAAAAGGAAAAACTACTCTTTGTGAAGCAATGCTCTATTTAGCAGGCGCTACTGACAGACTTGGTAAGGTTGCAGATGGCAACACAGTTCTTGACTTCGACGCAGAAGAAAAGAGAAAGAAGTCATCAGTTTCTTCAGCTATGGCTGCTATTGAATGGGACAACACAAAGTTAAATATTATTGACGCTCCAGGTCTTTTCGACTTTGAAAACGGTGCTGCAGAAGCTGTTCGTGCTGCTGAAGCAGTTCTTATCGTTACAAGTGCAGGTTCAGGCGTTGACGTTGGTACTGAAAAGGCATTTAAGGCTGCTGAAAAAAGAGGTCTTGCAAAGTTCTTTGCTATTACTAAAACTGACTCTGACCACAGAAGCTTCTACAAGACATTTGAAGCACTTAAGGAAGTTTACGGAAACAAACTCTGTCCTACAATCATTCCTTATATGGAAGGTAACATCACAAAATCATATGTTAACCTTATGACAGGTATGGCTTATGAATATGATGCAGACGGTAAGGCAACTAAGGTTCCAATGCCTAATGACCCTGTTATCGAAGAAATGACAGCTGCATTTATGGAAGCTGTTGCTACAACTGATGACGAACTTATGGAAAAATTCTTTGAGGGTGAAACATTCACTCCTGACGAAATCCTTAAGGGTCTTTGCACAGGTATTTTCGATGGTTCAATTTATCCTGTATATGCAGTTGCAGGTCTTACTTGTGCAGGTGTTGACCAGCTCCTTTACAACCTTGCTTGGTCGGTTCCTGGTGCTTACGGTTATGCTGGTGAAACAGCAAAGAATGAAGCAGGCGAAGATGTTGTTCTTCCTTGCGATATCAATGGCCCTCTTGCTGCAGTTTGCTTTAAGACTGTTGCTGACCCATTCGTTGGTAAGATGTCGTTCTTCAAGGTTGTTTCAGGTAAGCTTACTCCTGATACTCAGGCTTATAACGTTCGTACAGGCGAAACAGAAAAGATGGGTAAAATCGTTACTGTTAAGGGCGGCAAACAGGAAGACGCTAAAGAAATTAGCGCTGGTGATATCGGCGTTGTTACAAAGCTTGCAGGTGGTAAGACTGGCGACACACGCTGTGATGCTAAAAATATCGTAATCCTTGACGGTGTTAACTGCCCAAATCCTTGCCTTTCAATGGCAGTTAATGTTCGCAAAAAGGGTGAAGAAGAAAAGGTTGCACAGGGACTCTTCAGACTTATGGAAGAAGACCCAACAATCTCATTCATTATCAATAAAGAAACAAAAGAACAAGTTCTTTCTGGTCTTGGTGAACAGCATCTCGACGTTATCGTTTCAAAACTTAAGAACAAGTTCGGTGTTGAAGTTGATTTGACAGTTCCTA